>CAMCWI010000026.1 GCA_945882065.1 Akkermansia muciniphila | reverse complement strand
GTGTTCCGGTTCGATCCGCGCGATGAGCGGATGGAAATTCTTTTCAAAGGCTGGGTCAATTCATGGGGACATCAGTTCGACGAGTTCGGCCAATCGTTCCTGACGGACGGCGCGGGTGGCGAAGGCATCAACTACGGATTGCCGGGCGCAAGTTATGTCGCCGCGCCCAGAGCCAGGCGCATTCTCGGCAGCGTCAGTCCCGGCAGCTATCCAAAATTCTGCGGCCTCGAAATCATCCGCAGCGAACATTTCCCGGCGGACTGGCAGGGCGACGCGATCACCTGCGACTTCCGCGCGCATCGCATCGTGCGCTTCAAGTTCAGCGAGCAAGGCTCTGCCTACGTGACGAAGGAAATGCCCGATCTCCTGCGCACCACGGCGGACACGTTTCGACCGATTGATGTGAAGCTCGGCCCGGACGGCGCGCTCTATGTCGCCGACTGGAGCAATCCGATCATCCAGCACGGCGAAGTGGATTTCCGCGATCCACGCCGCGACAAGGAACATGGCCGCATCTGGCGCATCACCGCCAAAGGCCGTCCGCTGTTGGCGAAAACGGATTTCACGAAGCTCAAGAATCCCGCGTTGCTCGACAAACTGGTTTCGCCAAACGGCTATGATCAGGAAAATGCCCGGCGCGTTCTCACTGAACGTGGCGCGGCGAAAGTGAAGAAAGACCTCGCGACCTGGACGAAGAAACATCAGGGCGAATCGTCCCGCTTGCAGTCCCTGTGGATGAATGAGGCTTTGAACGCCGGGCAGACGGACGCGACAACCCGTTCGCTCGCCACCGAACTGCTCGGCGCAAAAGATGGTCGCATCCGCGCCGCTGCAGTTCGTGCCTTGGCGAACGGAATTGAAATCATCCCCAACGCCGACGACCTCCTCGCGACAGTTGTTTGCGATGAACATCCGCGTGTTCGATTGGAAGCGATCCGCGCGCTTGGTCGTATCAAATCCGCCCGCGCTGCCGCAGTCGCGCTCACCGTCCTCGACAAGCCGATGGATAAATTCCTCGACTACGGCCTGTGGCTCACGATCAACGAACTGGCCGAGCCGTGGATCGCCGCCGTGAAATCCGGCGCGTGGAAACGCGACGGTCGCGAGAAGCAATTTGAGTTCGCGCTCAAGTCCATCGAGCCAGTGCTCGCCAGCGCAGTGCTCGGCCAGATGCTCGGCAACCAAGGCGTGCCGCGCGACGGTTCTGGGCCGTGGATTGAAATCATCGGCGCGTCCGGCGGCGCGAAGGAATTGCGGCAGATGTTTGATGCGTTGGTTGGCGGCGAGTTTGGCGAAGCCGGCGCGTTGCGCGTGTTCACTGCGTTGAGCGATGCCGCGCGGCTGCGCAAACAGAAACCCGATGGCGATCTCACGGCGTTGAGTTCGTTGCTCAAGTCGGACAATCAGAAGCTGCGTGCCGCGGCGTTGCAACTCGCGGGAGTGTGGAAGCTCGCCTCGCTGAGTCCGCAACTGGTTCAAACCGCAGGCGACGCGAAGTCCTCGCCCGACGAACGCGCCGCCGCCCTGTCCGCGCTCCGCGCCATCGGCGGCGACGACACCATCAAGCAGTTGCAAAAACTCATCAGCGAAACCCAATCGCCGGAAGCCCGCCGCGCCGCCGTTGTGACTTTGGCGAGCTTGGACTTTTCCGCCACGTTGCCGGAAGTCGGCAACACTCTCAACGCCACGACCGGCGAAGCCGCTGCCACGGAATTCTGGCGTGAACTGCTCGCCATCAAAAACGCGGGTAAACAACTCACGGAGAAGTTGCCGACATTAGTATTGTCGCCCGAAGCCGCCCGCGTCGGCGCGAAAGTTGTGCGTGAAGGCAATCGGAATCCCGCGCTGGTGCAGGCGTTGGTGTTGATCGCCGGACTGACGCCTTCCGACAAGCAGCTTTCGCCAGCGGAACTTCTCTCGCTCGCACAGGAAGCCGTGGCGAAAGGCGATGCCGCTCGTGGCGAACGGATTTATCGCCGCGCGGAACTCGCGTGCGTGGTTTGTCACGCCATCGGCGGAGCGGGAGGAAAGGTCGGCCCGGACATGACCAGCATCGGCGCGAGCGCGCAGCCGGATTACCTCGTTGAGTCACTGCTCTACCCGAACGCCAAGATCAAGGAAGGCTTTCACTCCTCGAACATCAGCACCAAGGACGATCAGGAACTCAGCGGCATCGTCGTGAAGGAGACGGACAAGGAAGTCGTCATCCGCAACGGCGCCAATCAGGAAGTGTCCGTCGTGAAAGCCAACATCACCCAGCGCGTGAACGGCGGTTCGTTGATGCCAAGCGGACTCGTGGATGCGCTGCTGCCGGAGGAACGGCTTGATCTCATCAAGTTCCTCTCGTCGCTCGGCAAGCCGGGCGAATACGACGCTGCCAAGGGCGGCGTGGCGCGGCTCTGGCGGTTGTATCTCGCCACAAGCGGGAATGCGCATCTCGGAATGGAAGGCGTGATGCACGGCGACTTCAAACGCGGCGAGTGGACTCCGATCTTCACGCTCGTGAACGGTGGACTGTCGCGGGACATCTGCGACGTCACGATGCCTTTGCGCGGCGGTTCGCGCGGGTTTTTTGCCGCGACGCAATTTCAGTCCGCGAACGGCGGCGCGGCAAAGTTCACTCTAGTTGGTGAAGCGAAAGCGGCGTGGCTGAACGGCGTTCTGATTAAGGCGGGCACACAATTCAGCAGCGAGCTCAAGCCCGGCGTGAACACGCTCGTGCTCCAACTCGACGGCACAAATCTGCCAGACGCGGTGAAGTTGAGTTCGGACGACGTAACGTTCCTGACAAATTGAGCGAATGAAGCCAATGCAATTGTTGAATCGTTCTCGTCCTGGGAATTCCTCACAAAATCTGGTAGGAGAACGACGACGAAAACGATCAAGAAACATGTATTATTTATTCACGCTCTTGCTCTTCACTGCGTGGACGGCGACTGCGGCACAATTCAAGTTCGGGGATCAAATCCTCACCGTGCCCGATGGTTTCGAGGTGGAACTCGTCGCACCCACAAATCTGCTGTCGCGCCCCGTCTCCGGCTCGTTCGATGAGCAAGGACGGCTTTACGTCACTGACTCTTCCGGCTCGAACGCAAACGTCAATGAACAACTCAAGAATCCCAGCAATCGAGTGGTGCGTCTCGAAGATACGGACAGCGACGGCAAATTCGACAAGAGCGTTGTGTTCGCCGACAAGATGATGTTCCCGGAAGGTTGCTTGTGGTTCGACGGATCGCTCTATGTCGCCGCGCCGCCGAGTATTTGGAAACTCACCGACACGAACAACGACGGCTTCTGCGATGTGCGCGTAGAGTGGCATCAGGGCAAGACACTCACTCACTGCGCCAATGATCTCCACGGCCCGTATCTTGGACCGGACGGCTGGATTTACTGGTGCAAGGGCGCAACCGCCGAGCAGTCGTATGTGATCAATGGTAAACCGTGGAAGAGCCGAGCCTCGCACATCTTCCGAGCGCGACCGGACGGCTCGCGGCTTGAAACCGTGATGACCGGCGGCATGGATAATCCGGTGGGACTCGCCTTCACATCCACGGGCGAGAGAATTTTGTGCGGCACGATCTTCGCTCCCGACGAACCGGGTCATCGGGATGGACTCATCCACGCGGTTTGCGGCGGCGTCTATGGCAAACAAAGCAGCGTACTCGACGGCCACAAACGCACCGGCGACCTCATGCCCGTGATGACCCACATGGGCGCCGCCGCGCCATGCGCTGTTATCCGTTACAAGTCTGGGATTTTCGACGATGAGTATCGCGACAACCTGTTCTGCTGTCAGTTCAACCTGCACAAGGTTTCGCGTCACATCCTCAAGCCCGACGGCGCGACGTTCAAAACCACCGACAGCGACTTTCTTGTTTCTGACAGCACGGATTTTCATCCGACCGATGTCATCGAGGACGCTGACGGCAGCCTGCTTGTGATTGATACCGGCGCGTGGTACAAGCTCTGTTGCCCGACCTCGCAACTCGCCAAGCCCGATGTTCTCGGCGCGATTTACCGCATCCGCCGCAAAGGCATGACGCGAGTGGTTGATCCGCGCGATGCGAAAATTTCCTGGGCGAAATCAACTCCGGCGGAATTGGTCGCGATGCTCTCGATGGATCGCCCCGCGACCGTGGAGCGCGCGATTCAGGAATTGGCCAAACGCGGGGCTGAGTCCATTCCCGAACTCACGGACGTATTGAAGCGATCAAAAAATCTGGATGCGCGCGAGAATGCGGTTTGGGCGTTGACGCGGATTGACGATCCGAAAGCGCGCTGGGCCGTGTATTCAGCGTTTCCCACTGGGCCGAATTCTTATGTTTCGCCGGATGATTCGGCAGTTCAAGTCGCCCTGTATTCGGTGGGGCTTTGGCGCGATTGGAATTGGACCGTCGCGGGGGGGGCTGATTCTTTCTGGGCGGTGGTTGCACTCTCCGATGCGTTGCAAAGCCGGAATGCCGCGTTGCAAAGAACCGCCGTCGAAACTTGTGGCCGTACGGCATCGGACACGAATCACGCGATCCGGCTGTTGCTCGGCAGCGCGGATTACGATTCTCACAATCTGTTGCGGAGACGTGATCGCGTCCTTGAACACTCGCTCACCTACGCGCTCATGGAACTGAACAACGCCGAAAAGACAAGAGCCGGACTGACGAACCAATTCATGCAACGGCTCGCACTGATCGCGCTGGATCAGATGGACACGGGCAACTTGAAGCCGGAAGACGTGCTGCCATTTCTCAACTCACCTGACACCGAAATGCGGAAGACCGCCGCTTGGGTCGCGGGTCATCATCCTGAATGGGGCGGTGCGCTGGCTGGTTTTTTCCGCGATCAGTTGACGGCAAAAACGTTGACAGACGCAGATTGCGAGGAGTTGGTGAAACTATTGATCCAATTTTCAGGCAACGAAGCGATCCAACAACTTATCGCGGACTTGCTGAACTCGGAATCGACGTCCGGCCTCACACGACAACGGCTATTGCGCGTCATGGCGCAAGCCAGAGTAAAGGAAGCGCCTCGCGGCTGGCCGGAGGTTGTGCGTGTCGCATTGTCTCAAAAAGACGAAGCGCTAACTCGCGAAGCCATCAACACTGCGCGTGTGTTGGGTACATTGAAAGGCAACGTGGCGGATATCTCGGAGATGTTGAATCGAATCGCTCACGACACGACCCGGCCCGATGACTTGCGTTTGGAGGCGCTTGCCGCATTGCCTCGCGGATTCAGTGCGATTGATTCTGCGCTGACTGGTTTTCTTTCCGCGAATCTTGACCCGACAAAATCCGTCCCTATGCGCAGCGCGGCTGTCGGGGCATTGACCCGGTTAAAGTTGAACGAAGATCAGTTGCTCGCGCTGGCAGACGCTCTGAAATCCGTCGGCCCGATGGAAGTTTCCCGACTGCTCCCCGCGTTTGAGCAGTCCACGAATGAAGCCGTCGGCTTACGACTGATAGGCGCATTGAAAAAATCGAAAGGTCTGGCGGGTTTGAACTCCGGCGCACTCAAGGCCACGCTTGCAAAATACCCGCTGTCAGTCCAGACAAACGCCGTCGGTTTGGTTGCATTGCTCAACGTGGACGAAGCGAAACAACGCGCACATCTGGAGGAGTTGATTGCGACGCTGCCCAAAGGCGACATCCGTGGCGGTCAGGCGATATTCAACAGCGCAAAAGCCTCGTGTTCATCGTGTCATCAGATCGGCTATCTCGGCGGCAAGGTCGGCCCGAATCTTTCCAACATCGGATCGGTGCGCACGGATCGGGATTTGTTGGAAGCCATCGTTTATCCCAGCGCGAGTTTCGTCCGCAGCTACGAACCCGCCGCGGTGATCACCAAGGCTGGCGACGATTTCATCGGCGTGTTGCGAAAGGACGGTGACGATGAAATCATCTTGGCCACCGGACCCAATTCAGAAGTGCGCGTGGCGCGCGCGGACATTGCAGAAATACGCCCTGGCAAGGTATCTGTGATGCCGGGAGGCTTGGATCAGCAGCTATCAAGACAGGAACTCGCCGATCTCGTTGCGTTCCTCAAAGCAGTGAAATAGAGCGGTTGTTTAAAGTGCTTTATTTCGCTGGCACAAAAACTGGCGAGGTGATGATTCTGAAACCCAAATCATAACAACCGGGCTGGATTTTTGATGATTACTGGAGTCCAAGTAATTATCCGAGAATTCCACTTATGGGATTCGCTTCCTCTACGCCGGTCAGCCGTTGATCGAGCCCCTGGAACTTGTAGCTGAGTTGCTGGTGATCAATGCCGAGACAATGCAAGATCGTGGCGTTGATGTCGCGGATGTGAACTGGGTCTTTGACGACGTTGTAACTGAAATCATCCGTCTCGCCATAAACCGTACCGCCTTTCACGCCACCGCCGGCCATCCACATGGTGAAGCAGCGCGGATGATGATCGCGCCCGTAGCTGTCCCGCGTAAGTTTGCCTTGGCAGTAAACGGTGCGACCAAATTCCCCGCCCCAGACGACGAGAGTTTCATCCAGCATCCCGCGATTCTTCAAATCGGTGATCAGTCCGTAGCAGGCTTGGTCCACGTCGCGGCATTGCAACGGCAGATCGCGTTCGAGGTCGCCGTGATGATCCCACTCACGATGGAAAATCTCGATGCAACGCACGCCGCGTTCGGCAAGCCGCCGCGCCATGAGCGCACTGTGCGCGAACGTGCCGGGTGATGTCACCTCCGGTCCGTAAAGATCCAGCGTGGCTTTGTCCTCGCCGGAAATGCTGACTAGGTCGGGCACGGAGCTTTGCATCCGGAACGCCATTTCGTATTGCGCGATGCGCGTGTTGATCTCGGGATCGCCGACTTTTTTGTATTCGGCCTGATTTATTTTCGCCAGCGCATCGAGCATGTCGCGGCGTCCGGCGGAATCCACGCCGGGCGGGTCGTTGAGATAAAGCACCGGATCACCCTGCGAGCGCAACGCCACCCCCGCGTGTTTCGTTGGGAGAAACCCCGCCTCCCACAAACGCTGATACAACGCCTGTGCATCGCGCTTCGCCGACCAACGCGGTGTCATCACGACGAACGCGGGAAGATTGTCGCATTCGCTGCCGAGGCCGTACGAGAGCCACGAGCCGAGGCTGGGCTTGCCGGGAATCTGGCTGCCAGTCTGGATGAACGTGACGGCGGGATCGTGGTTGATGGCCTCTGTGTGAACCGATTTGATGATGGTGATGTCGTCCGCAATTTTCGCCGTGTTCGGCAGAAGTTCACTGAACCACATGCCAGATTTGCCGTGCTGTTTGAAGGCATACTTCGATGGTGCGATCGGGAAGCGTGATTGGCCGCTGGTCATTCCGGTCAACCTTTGTCCCATGCGGATCGAGTCGGGAAGGTCGGTGTCGTAAATCTTTGTGAGGCCCGGCTTGTAATCCAGCAAATCCATCTGCGACGGCCCGCCATTCATGAACAGGTAGATCAACCGCTTGGCCTTGGGCGCGAAGTGCGGCAAACCCGGCAGCGGCGGATGCGCGCGGGCTGTCACCTTGGTTTTCGCGACGGCACGTCCGATTTCCGGGAGCATCATTCCGGCGAGCGCGATGCGTCCGGCGGCGAGGCCGGTGGTCTTGAAGAAATGGCGGCGGCTGATTTGTTGAAGTCGTTCGTGGAGCGGATTCATGTTAATTCTTGTTCAACGTCTCATCGAGGTTCAAAAGCAAACTGGCAATCATCGTGTAAGCCGCCAATTCCGACTTGTTAAGTTTCTCGTTCACGGGTGAATCGCCAACTGATACGAGCTTCCTCGCGGCTTTATCGTCCTTCTCGTATTTGGCGAGATTCTTTTTGAGCATGTCGGTCAAAACGGATTTCTCGAACGACGACGGTGCGCGCGCGGTTACGAGTCGGAATCCGAAATCCAGACGAGTGTTGGCATCGTTGTCGTGTTGAATCATCCGCGTGCCGAGATGGCGTGCGGCTTCCACGTATTGTGGATCATTCATCGTCACCAGCGCTTGCAACGGCGTGTCGGTGCGTTCGCGGCGCGTGCAATATTTCTCGCGCGAAGGCGCGTCGAAGGTCGTCAGGTACGGTGGCGGTGCGGTGCGTTTCCAGAATGTGTAAAGACTCCGACGATACAACGCCTCGCCGTGATCTTGCTCGAATTTGGCCGTGTTGCTCGTGGTGTAACCGACGGCTTCCCAGATGCCGGACGGCTGATACGGGCGCACACCGCGACCGCCCATTTTCTCGACGAGCAGCCCGCTGACGTAAAGCGCGTTGTCCCGGATCATTTCACCATCGAGACGGAAGCGGGGGCCACGCGCGAGCAAGCGGTTCTGGGGATCTTTTTGAACCAACGTCGGCGTTACGGAAGAACTTTGCCGATACGTCGCGCTTGTCACCATCAATTTGATCATGCGCTTCACGTCCCATCCGGCCTGCATAAATTCTGTCGCCAGCCAGTCGAGCAGTTCAGGATGCGATGGCCAATCGCCAGTGATGCCAAAATCGCCTGATGTCTTTACTAGGCCCGTGCCGAAAAATTGTTGCCAGAGCCGGTTGACCGTGACGCGCGAGGTCAGCGGATGTTCAGGGCTGACCAACCAGCGCGCGAGGTCGAGGCGGTTTGTGGTAGTGTGCGTCTTCAACGGCGGCAGCGCGGCGGGTACGGCGCGAGCAACGGATTCACCGTGCTGATCATACTCGCCCCGCTTGAGAAGGAAGGCTGGACGCGGCTTTTCCATCTCGTGCGAAATCATGGTTGCCACGAATGATTTATCCAGGTCTTCGCGTTGTTTGCGCAAGTCGGTCAGTTCCTTGTGCAACGGGTCAAAAATCTCTCGCGTTCCAGAAAAGATGTTTTCAAAATAGTGATTGCGGATCAGCTTTGTTTGTTCTGATGTTCGTTCTGTGGATTTTACTTTGATGGCTTCGTGGACATTTTTTGGGATGGTGAACTTCTCCAGTTTGGATTCTTTTGTTTCCCAGGCCAGCAAGGATTCGGTGGAAGGATCGTAAGGTTGAACTGCGTTCAATCCAGCCTTGTCCCAATAAACTGTCCCGCCGAATTGTGTGAAGGCAAATCCGTCTATCTTTGTCCCTGCGGAGATACCAAGTTTTATGGCAGAAATTTCCATACGCACCCACTCGCCGCTTTTGGGCAAAGCGCCCACGAGCAGTTTGCTGGGTGTTCCCTTTTCTCCGAATGTGATCGCGTCGTCGTCGCCCCAATTCGCGCGATGCGTCCAATCCGTGGTGTGCAGCTGGAGCATGATCGCTTTCGGTGCGTTGGTTGGCTCGATATAAACGTGGAAAAAGAAAACATCCTGAGTGCTTCCGACGGTCAGGGGCTGCATCGCGCCCGTGAAATAATCCTGCGCACGGCCTTTGTCTGTGCGCGCGAGGGCGCGTTTGCCGCTAAAAACACGATTGCTTTTGATCCATCGAGTTTTTTCGCCGTCGCTTGCGACCGTTGAACCCTTGGGAAAATCGTCTTCCACCCAGACAAAGTCCTGCGGTTCGGAATTCGTTGTTAACGAACCGGCTTCGGGCTCGGTGTAAACAACCTTTGCCAATTCGTCTCTGAGTCGCTTTTCCACCGCTGGAATGTTCTTATCGAATTCATCGAGCTGCTTTTGTTGCTCTGCCGTCGGCAGTTTCAAGATCGGGTTCGGCAAGAGGGCATTTCCGTCCATCGCAGCATCGCTGATACTGTTGAAGAACGCGTAAAGCTGGTAAAACTCCTTTTGCGACACTGGATCGAACTTATGGTCGTGGCACGCAGCGCAGCCGACAGTCAGGCCAAGCCATGTTGTGGCCATCGTCTCGGTGCGATCCACCGCATAGCGAACGTAAAACTCCTCGTCTATCGCGCCGCCTTCGCTCGTGGTCACATTGCAACGGTTGAATCCGCTGGCAATTTTTTGCTCGCGTGTCGCCTGAGGCAAGAGATCGCCAGCGAGTTGCTCGATGGTGAATTGATCGAAAGGAAGATTCTGATTGAACGCGCCCACGACCCAGTCTCGGTACGGCCACATGGAACGCTCGTTGTCGAGGTGCAGCCCGTGCGTGTCGCCGTAGCGCGCCACATCTAGCCAGTAGCGCGCCTCGTGTTCGCCGTAGCGCGGCGATTGGAGGAGGCGATCCACGACTCGCGCGTAGGCATCAGCGCTTGTGTCGGCGAGAAATGCATCCACCTCGCCGGGCGTCGGCGGCAGGCCGGTCAGATCAAACGTGACCCGACGAATCAGCGTGGCCTTGTCCGCCTCCTTTCCGGGCTTGAGCTTTTCCTTGTGGAGACGGGCGGCGATGAAGTGATCAATGGGATTGCGCGGCCAGGTCTTGTTCTTAATGGCGGGCAACGGCGGGCGTTCTGGTTTAATGAACGACCAGTGCGATTTCCACTCCGCGCCCTGGGCGATCCAACGGCGCAACACTTCGACCTGATCTTTCGTGAGCGTCTTGCCGGTCTTGAGTGGCGGCATCACGTCGTCCTCGTTTTTGGTTGTGATACGTTCGACGAGCGAACTTTTCTCCGGATGTCCTGGCACGATGGCGAACGCGTCCGACTTGAGCTTCATCACCGCGCTTTCCTTGAGATCAAGCCGCAGCCCGGCCTTGCGCTTCTCGCCGTCCGGCCCGTGGCAGGCATAGCAATACTCGGAAAGAATCGGACGCACGTCGCGGTTGAAATCAATCTTCGCCGGCAAGGTTGCGGCGTTCAAGTTCGATGCGGCCAATACAGCAATCAGCAGAATGGTGGCGAGCACCAGTGCCTGTTTGAATCGAATCCATGCAATTGAATTGGGACGGAAAAAACGCAGAGACGCTGAGAACGCGGAGAGGCGCAGAGAATTCTTTTTTGGGATACGATCACCGAACGGTGTGTTGTCCGTGGCCGGTATTACTCTGCGTTTCTCCCGCGGTTTCTCAACTGCATTTGTTCGGTTGAAAACTCCGATCGGTGTTGGGGCGAGGGGCTTGGACGGAGTGCTCCCGTCCCCGGGCGCAACAACGTGGTCATGCAGATAAATACTAAGGAGCAGTGACTGCTTGGCTGTTTGAACATCGCTGTGGCCGGGGACGCCCACACTCCGGGTTGCCTGTTGATTCATTTTCTCGCGGATCACTTTTTTCCGACGAATCAATCTCCGTCACTATTCACGGATGGTTTTGCCGCCGCCTTGACGGATGAAGCAGGCAAGTCATCCGCCACGGTCATGAAGCCCATGAACATTTCGTTCCAGCTTTGCAAACCCCATGCGACGGTTTTGCTGGCGTCGGGATTGAAGGGATTGGTCGGCGAGTTGTTGTGTGCACCAGTGCAGAGCATCCAAGTGCCAGCGGGAACGTGCTTGGGTTCGGCAAGTCGATAGCTGGTCTGCCAGTTGAAATCGTAATGCGGCACGGAAAGCAGCGTCTCGCGTTTTCCATCCGGATAGAGAAGCTGGAACTTGAACCACGACCCGCGAAAGTGCATGTGCGGACTGAGGTCGTAGATGACGGCGGCCTTCTTGAAACTGTAATGACAGAAATGCTCCACGTTCTTGTCGCCCGGCGCGATTTCAAAATCGCGCACCTCGCTGGCGCGCACTTCCAGGCGGCGTTGCGCCGGTGCTTTCGCAAGATAAAGCCCGACCTCGCTCAGGTCTGTGGTGGCTTCACCCATTGTTGTGTAGTGCAACTCGAAGTTGAACCGCGATCCTTTCGGCAGAAACATACCCGTGCCTTCCGGGAATTCGCTCGCGGTCAGACCCGGCACCCAAGTCGTGAACAGGTAAGCTTCGGGCGGCGCATCCTTGTAGCCCTTGGGATACAGTACGCGCACGATGATGTGATGAACCACCTGCGGATTGCCCGGGCGACAAACCGCCGCGCGCAGCCAACTGTCTTCGGGCATCTCAAAATCCGAATCGAGATAAATGTATTTCATCGTGCCCGTGGCCGGGATGATCTGCTCCTTGGGAATGGGCACGATGTAGTCGGGCTTGCCGAGCGTCCATTCAACAACCGGTGGCGCGGCGTTAGTGAGCGGGTCTGGGCCATCGCCCCGCGGGCAGCCTTGCTCAATCCAATGGAGCAGCGTGTGCGATTCCGCCGAAGTCAGCGCGCGATCATTGGAGAATTTTCCATAGTGCGGATCGGCGTGCCACGGCGGCATCCGGCGATCCAGCACCACTTCCTCGATCATCGCGGACCAGCCTTTGACTTTCTTGTAGCTCGACATCGCGAACGGCCCGATCTGTCCGGGGCTGTGGCAGCCGACGCAGTTTTTCTGCAACAGCGGCGCGACCTCACGCGTGTAAGAAATGGGGTCTTTTGGCATTTCAGTTTCAAACGTAATCCGGCAGCCGTGAACCTGCGTCCTAGGATTCGCGATGGGTTTGCCCGCGAGAAATTCATTGAGTGCGGTGGTCAAATAATTGGTCGTGGCCTTGGGTTTCTGCGAGCCTTCGGCGAGTTGATCGTCAATCGCGCCGCGATAAAGAATCGTCGAGGTCTTCGTATCAATCGCGATGACTTCGCAGGTGCGGTTGACGCCGTAGCATTGGGCGACGAGTTGATATTCGTCGCGCAAAACCGGAAAATTGCCCACGGCGGCTTTGAGTATTTCCAGCCGCATCCCCTCGGTGTCCACAACGGCCGCGTCGGGGTTGAGTGAGTTGCGGCGCGACATCATGAGCATCTGGATCATGCTGTCATCGGGATCGTCCGCCGTGCAGGGGTTGACCAGCCAGACCGCGACTCCTTTGTTTCCAAAATCGCCACGCACCGATTTCAATTTGGGAAAACTTTGCCGTGCGATGGGACAACTGAAGCTGGTGAAGAACAACACGACCACGCGCGCGTCGCTGCGCCGCAACTCGTAGTGTTTCCCTTTGTAGTCGAGCAGGCTGAAATTGATGGTTTCTTCGGCCTTGGATTCCGCGCGACTGGGCAAACGCTCGACGGCAGGTTCAACTGCCAGAGCTGGCAAAGCCAAAGTGAGGGCAAGCAACAGAGTGAACTGGCTGCGTGACCGCGACAGGAATGACATCATGAATCTAAAAATTGATTTCGTTGTAGGAATGATTCTGGCCTCGGTCACTTCTTGGTTTCCAGAACCTTCTCCCATTTGATGAGCATGGGTTTGTCGTCATCATCGGTTCGGAAACCTCCGGTGGTGGTGAACGTATCCGCGTCCAGCTTGTAAATGGATGACTTCGTTTTGCCGTCGGTCAACGGTGTCGTGCGTTCGCGCCCGCTGGTGAGATTTTCCAGATTGGAATAGGTGTAAGCCTTGAATGAACCGTGCTGCTCCAGTTTGAAATCACATTCGCCCTTGAATAATTCCTCGCCAGTCTTGCTCGCGATGACAATCGTAGACTTGTTGTCTTTGACGTCCATCGTCCAGACCGAGCTGCCTTGGTCGGTGGTGACTGTCGCCGTCCATTTACCCTGAAGTTTCGCGAGGTCGTCCTTCAGATCCCCGTCCGCCGCGAGCAGAGGCAGCGTGAGAATGTTGATAAGCGCGAGCAGGCGCAAAGCGCGCAACCACGTGGGCCAATATTTCATGGTGAGTCTGGTTTCAGTGATGACCGTGATTGATTTGATAAGCCCATCGTAGTAAGGCATCGGTCTACACCAATACCTCAATGGAGGTATTGCTCGCCAGCGCCAAAACAGTAGAATTCGTCAATCCGGATGAAAACATTGCCTTCAGCAATTCGCGTGAGACGTGCTTTCACGTTGATTGAATTATTGGTTGTCATTGCCATCATCGCCATCTTGGCGGCGATGCTTCTTCCAGCGCTGGCAAAAGCAAAAGAGAAGGCGATTCGTGCACAATGCCAGAACAATGTCAAACAGATCACTTTCGCGATGCATTTATATGCTGGAGACAACAAGGATTTTTTGCCTGACCCGAATTGGAATTCACCTTGGAATCGCAGAGGTTGGTTGTATGATGCCACCCCGGGTTCACCACCGCCTCTCGAGTTCCGCCCTTACTCGACCAATCCACAACTGGCTTATCAGGGTGGATTGTTGTGGGATTACATAAAGAATATCGGTGTCTATCGGTGTCCGAATGATAAGACAAACGTCAACAACTGGATCTCCCGCGCCCAAAAAATGAGTAGTTATTTGATGAGCGGGGTTGCTGGCAACAATGGTGGAAGTCCGTTTAAGACATCCCAATTCCGACAGGATGCGATTATATTCTGGCAAGCTTTGGAAACAAACCCTGGCGATTTTAACGATGGCTCGAGCTGGCCGAGCGAAGGCATCACCAAATCACATTCGGTAGGGACGACAGTGGGTGTCGTTGATGGACATATCGAATATCTCAAGACCGTTGCATTCTATGCAGAAGAGGCAAAACCTCAAAAGAACAGGCTCTACTGTCGCCCGACGACTGCGGACGGTCGTTGAGAAGATTTAAACAAGAATCCCCCTGTGAGATTTCAAAAACTATTTGGCGGCACAGTTTCACTTTTACTTTCAGCAGTCTTCGTTGTTGGTTGCAGCAAAAAAACAGATGCCAGCACAGAGTTGGCAAAAACCGTTAAGGTTCTCAAACAAGCCGCTCCCGCACCCCAAGCGTCAGCCCAACCAAGCGCCAATGCACCCTCAGCATTGCCTGCGCAACAAGTCAGTCAGGCCCTGACTTCGCTCAAGGAAGGAAAATACACAGAGACAATCGTCCAAATGGAGATGGCTCGGTACAATCCGAACAAGACGCCGCAACAGATGATTGCAATCCAAGATGCCATGGCTGCTGTCATGTCAGATCTCTACGCCCGCGCCGCCAACGGCGACGCTGCAGCGAAGCAGGCGATTAAGCAATACCAAGAGAATCGCAACAAGCGTTAGTCGGTAGCTGGGAGCTTGCCGTCGGGATCAAACGAGGCATCATGGCGCGGATGAAATTCAAATCCGCCATCACTGTCTCGTTGGTGAAAGAAGCCCGCAGCGGCCCGTTTGTTTTCCAAGGTGATCTCAAGCGCAGTTGCGCTCAGGCAGCGAAGTTGGGATTTGATGCAGTGGAAATTTTCCCTCCGTCAGCGGACGCTTTGGATGCTAAAGAATTGCATCTTCTACTCAAGCGTCATCGCCTCAAAGTCGCCGCAATCGGTACGGGCGCAGGCTGGCTTAGACATCGTCTGACCCTTACGAATCCTGACATTGAGATCCGCAATCAAGCGCGCGAGTTCATCGCTCAGATCATTGCCTTCGCTGCCGGATTCAGTGCGCCTGCGATCGTCGGCTCGATGCAGGGCAGGGTGGAGGCTGATGTCAGCCGTAAGCAAGCGGAGTCATGGTTGGCCGAAGGATTGATTGAACTTGGCAAGCGCGCGGCTAGTTGCGGCGTGTCCCTCTTGTATGAACCTCTGAATCGTTACGAAACCAATTTATTCAATCGCGCCGAGGACGCGGCGGCGTTTCTTGCTCGCCGAAAAATCCGCCATGTCAAACTACTCTGCGATCTGTTTCACATGAATATCGAGGAAGCTTCGATACCCGAGACATTACGCGCGGTCGCAAAGCACCTGGGACACATTCATTTTGCGGATACGAACCGCCGCGCCATGGGATTTGGCCATCTTGAAGTGAAACCGATCGTCGAAGCATTGCGCGACATTGGCTACGACGGTTATCTCAGTGCCGAAGTGCTGCCGTTGCCGAACCCTGAAGCCGCTGCTCGTCAAACCATCCGAGCCTTTCGCAAACTCACCAACGACTGATTGACACCATGCTTAAAACCACTTTGCTTCATCCCGAAATTCTCCGCATCTGCGCCCGCGCCGGCCATCACGCAAAAATTCTTATTGCCGACGGCAACTACCCAGCTTCCACCAAGCGCGGGGCTAGCGCAGAAGTTGTCTGTCTCCAGCTCACGCCGGGCGTGCCGACGGTCGCACAAGTGTTGAGCGCGATACTGAGCGTGATGCCAATCGATGTGGTGAACACCATGGGGATTCCCGCTGATGATCCGTATGCAAAATTTGGCGAGCCGCCCGCGTGGAAGGAATTTCGCGCCCTAGCCAAAGAATCTGGCGTGGCTGCTTCCGTTGAACCCATCTCCAAATGGGATTTCTACAAAGCGGTAGAATCGCCCGACCATGTCCTCACGATTCAAACCGCTGACCAAGCACTCTGGGCGAATGTGCTGCTCACCGTAGGTTGCCGCACTGCTTAAATTTATTTCACATGCAAACACGTCGTCTTGGGAAAACTGATCTCCACCTGCCCATCCTCAGCTTTGGTGCATCATCGCTTGGTGCGGAGTTTCGCAGCGTCACGCTCGATGAAGCAATGCAGAGCGTCCGCGTCGCGCTGGACTGCGGATTGAATTTCATTGATACCTCCCCGTTCTACGGACGCGGCATGAGCGAGGTCCTCCTGGGCGTGGCTCTCAAAGGGGTGCCGCGCGATAGCTACATTATCGGAACAAAGATGGGCCGCTACGATCTTGCGCACTTTGATTTTTCTGCACGCCGCGTGGCCGAAAGTGTGGACGTTTCTCTGCATCGTCTCGGCTGCGGGCATCTCGACATTCTTCTCTGTCACGACATCGAGTTTGTACCGATGCAACAAATCGTCGACGAGACTTTGCCCGCGATCCGCAAAGCGCAACAGAGCGGCAAAGTTCGTTATGTCGGCTTCAGCGGCTACCCGCAAAAGATTTTCAAATTCATCTGCGATCAGGCGAACGCGGACTGCGTGCTCAGCTACAATCAATATACGTTGCAGAATACACGCTTCGCGGACGAGACGGTGCCGTGGCTGAAAACGCGCGGCATCGGTGCGATGAACGCCGGTCCATTCAGCGCACGTTTGCTTACCAATGCACCGTTGCCTGCATGGTTGAAAGAGCCTGAATCAGTGAAAGCCGCTGCTCGCGCTGCCGCCGCGCATTGCTCGACAACAGGCGTGGACATAGCGAAGCTGGCGTTGCAATTCAGCCTCGCACATCCGGACATTGCCACGACAATTTCAGGAAGCGCGAATCCCGCGAACATCCGACAATGGGCCAAGTGGGCGACTGAACCACTGGATGAAACACTGCTACGTGAAGTGCAGAGGATCTTTGCACCTGTAAAAAATCTTGGGCATGTCGAGGGACTGGCCGAGAACAATTGATCTCACATGAGAGCTATTCAATTTGTTGAACCGGGCAACTTGCGCGTCATTGAGACGCCAGAGCCTACACCTCCTGCCATTGGTGAAGCGTTGGTGCGCGTCCATGCGGTTGGCATCTGTGGAACCGATTACAGCGGCTATCTCGGCAAGATGGCGTTCTTTTCCTATCCGCGAATTCCCGGTCATGAGCTGGGTGTGGAGGTTGTCGCCGTTGGTGCAGGTGTCACCAATGTCAAACCCGGCGACCGTTGTTCCGTTGAACCGTACATCAATTGTCAGCGCTGTTACTCTTGCCGTCGCGGTCACACGAACTGCTGTGAAAACCACCAGACTCTTGGTGTGCACTGCGATGGCGGGATGCGTCCGTTCTTCATCGTGCCCGCGCGCAAGCTCCACGTTTCTCTCAAGCTTGCTTCCGAGCAACTCGCATTGGTTGAAACGCTCGCCATTGGTTGCCACGCGGTCAATCGCGCCAATCCCAAGCAGGGCGAAAACGTGCTCGTCTTGGGTGCAGGCCCGATTGGTTTGTCCGTGATTGAATTCGCGCGCATCTCTGGCGCGCGGGTGATCGTGCTCGACTTGAATCAGCAGCGACTCGCCTTCGTGCGTGAGAAGCTGAAAGTGCCTGACACGATTGTCGCCGGTCCAGACGCTTTAAAAAAGCTCGGCGAGATGACGAACGGCCAGCTTGCGGATGTAGTCATTGATGCCACGGGCCATAATGAATCCATGAGCCGTTGCTTCGAGTTCACTACGTTCGCGGCGCGTGTTGTCTATGTCGGTATAACGGTCAAGGACCTGGTTTTTCCTCACGCGCCGATCATGCATCGGCGCGAGTTAACGCTTATGGCAAGTCGCAATGCGCTGAGTGCTGACTTTCCGCGCATCATCGCGTTGATCGAAGACGGTAGCATTGATACGAAACCGTGGCTAACACACCGCGCAGATTTTGACGATGTGCCTGCGGTTTTCCCGTCTTGGTTGAAGCCTGAAACCGGGGTCATCAAGGCTGTTGTCAAAATTCACGCCGCATGAAGCTCGATGCGCATCAGCATTTCTGGCGCTACTCCGCTGCAGAGTATCCGTGGATTCCGTCTGGCTCGGAATTGCAGCGTGACTGGTTGCCTCACGATCTTGCGACGTTGCAAACGCCCCTTGGCTTTGATGGCAGCATCGCGGTGCAGGCTCGGCAGTCACTCGAGGAAACTCGCTGGCTGCTTTCACTCGCCGACCAGCACCCGCGCATCAAGGGCGTCGTAGGCTGGGTGGATTTGCGCTCCCCGGAATTGACGGCTCAACTTAAGGAGTTTGTGGCGCATCCGAAATTCGTCGGCGTCCGTCACGTTGTTCAGGATGAACCTGATGACCGTTTCATGCTCGGCGAGGAATTCCTGCGCGGTTTGGGGCAACTCCATTCATTCGGCCTTTCTTACGACCTCTTGGTTTTCCCTAAACAGCTTCCGGCCGCTTGCGAAATCGCAGGGCGTTTTCCGAATCAACGATTCGTGCTGGATCACATCGCGAAGCCAGCGATCACAGAGCGCAGGCTCGAGCCTTGGGCCGAACAGATTCGAGAACTGGCGCGACGTCCGAATGTATTCTGCAAACTAAGCGGCCTTGTGACAGAAGCGGATCACCAGCGCTGGCGCGAGTCGGATTTGCTGCCGTATCTGGATGTGGTTGCGGAAGCGTTTAGCCCGGCGCGATTGATGATTGGCTCGGACTGGCCGGTGTGCCTGCTTGCCGCCAGCTACGAACGAACGATGAACGTTGTGCTGACCTGGGCAAAGCAGTTGTCACCCGCAGAGCAGGCTGGAATCCTGGGCGATAACTGTGCCCGCTTCTACTTCGACAATTTCTCCCATCAGGCGAAAATTGAATAAATCAACCGATGTGGGGCGTCAGATTTTCCACTGTGCAAAACTCCCGCAATCAGCTATCAACATCCGGATGCAACGCGCCACGCCAAAAAACACCATGAATCAAAAGTTAACTCGTCGCTCCTTTCTCAAGAATACTGCGTTCACCGCGGGCATTTTTTCGGCAGCACCGTTTAATATTCTCACTGCGGCGAATGCTGGAGACAAAATCCGGTGTGTGCAGATCGGTTGTGGTGGACGAGGCGGCAGTCATCTGGAGGCAACGAATAAAGAAAACCTTGTTGCTATCGTCGAAGTGGACGAGAACAAGACTGCGGGCGTTAAAAAATCGCTTCAGAGCAAAGGACGAGATCCAAAGAATGTCAAAGTATTCACCGACTATCGCAAGATGTTTGACACGATCGGCAAAGACATTGATGCCGTCTTTATTGCCACGCCGAATCATCACCACGCATTGCCCGCGATGATCGCCATGCAGCTCGGCAAGAATGTCTATTGTGAAAAACCCGTTTGTCATACGATCGCAGAAGCGCGAGAACTCCGTGCCATGGCTGCCAAGACCAAAGTCGCCACGCAAATGGGCAACCAAGGGCATTGCGAAGAAGGATACATCAAGCTTTATGAATACATCCGCGCTGGTTTGATTGGTAATGTGACGGAGACGCACAGCTGGACGAATCGCGCCAATGGCGGTGTCGGACCTCGCCCACCAAAGAAACCCGCTCCAGCCGGAATGCATTGGGATGAATGGATTGGACCAGCACCGTATCGCGATTTCCACGAGGACATTCACCCGCACGAATGGCATGGCTGGTATGATTTTGGGAACGGATCTATTGGAAACTTGGGTTGCCATGTCCTCGACGGCGTCTATTGGGCGTTGAACGTTGAACATCCGACGAGCATCGAGGTCGAGCAGATGCGAGGTGGCAGTGATGAGCGTTATCCTACCGGTTGTCGCTTGCGTTGGGATATCCCGGCGCGCGGTGACATGCCTGCCTTGAAGTCTTATTGGTATGAAGGTCTAAAGCAAGACTCGAAAGGCGGCGCAGATGGAATGTTGCGAACGGCCAAAGGAGAAAACCTAAATCTTCCGCCGCTCCTCGTGGAGTTGGCTGGGAAGTATCCTGATGAAGAGCTGGACAACAATGGCAACGGAACGATTTACGTCGGCGACAAGGGAGTCATCATCACTGGAATGTATGGTGACAAAATGCACATTCTGCCGTGGAAGAAGATGAATGAGACTAAAGCCCCCGCTAAAACACTGCCGCGTCCGAAGGGGATTTTTGTCAATTTCCTGGATGCTGTAAGAGAAGGAAAAACGGAAACTGCGTCCAACTTTGATTATGGCACGCGGCTGACGGAATTTTCATTGCTTGGCAATCTCGCCATGCATGCTGGAGTGGGAAGGAAGATCGAGTGGGATGGTCCTGGCATGAAAGTCACGAACATTCCTGAACTCAATGCGTGGGTGAAGCGTGAGAATCGCAAAGGGTGGAATCTGTAGTCTCACGCATCCGAGAACTCCCTGAGGAACTTCGTCGGTGTGGGCGGGGCTTGAATAAATAGCCGCAAATGAATTGTTGCGGCGGGTTCACCCCGCCCGCAAAACGTTTTACGCCTTTCTGGCGGCTGTGGCTTCAGTGTTTAACAGCTAATGAAACGATATACCTTTGTTGATATTGCAACGCAGAGTTACATCGCATTGGTGGCTGTGCTTGTAGTGATTTTCCACGGAGTGCGTCTGCCAAATTGGCCGCGGTTGCTGCTGGTTCACGTTATTGTCTTCGGTTTGATTCATTCAGTGATTTGCCTTAATGCGCGATTCCCTTCCATCAAGCCGATAGAATTGTTCCGTCACTATTATCCGATCCCTCTGTTCATCGCATTCTATCGTGAAACTGAGTTGCTGAATCAGATGTTCTACACAGGGTATCTCGACGCTCATTTTTTCAGAGTGGAACAATGGTTGTTCGGTACCCAGCCGGGGCTGGAAATGATGAACTGGTTTCCAAATCGTTGGGTGGCCGAGTTGCTTTACGGGGTGTATTTCTCCTATTACTTGATGATCGGTGCGGTTGGCCTCGCCTTGCTAATACGCGACAAGAAGCAATTCGCGCATTTTATTTCAATCACGTCGTTTTTGTTTTACGTCTGCTACATCGTCTATATCTGTTTGCCGGTGGTGGGGCCGCGCATTGTTTTCTTGGAGGGGCTGGAGATGCGGCCACAATTGCCGTTCACACTTTATGTCGAAAATTTTGTTACTCCAGAGTCAGTTCAAGGGGCAGGGTTTTTCCAGATCATGGGTTGGATCTACGATCATTTTGAATCGGCGGGCGCAGCGTTCCCCAGCAGTCATGTGGCAGTCGCGATTTGCATCACATATTTTTCATACCTCTACTTGCGGCGCATCCGCCATGTGATTCTGCTTGTGACATTCCTGCTATGCATTTCAACCGTCTATGGGCGCTACCATTATGTTGTGGATGTTGCTGCAGGGGTGTTGGCGGCGGCGGTGCTGATTCCACTGGGCAACCATCTTTACTTCAAATTTGAAAAAAAGAATCCATCTGCTTTGTCCTCGCATCAGTGAAGAGGTGCGGTCACACAGGGCGTTGATAGATACGGTAAGTCTTGTAAACGCGACCGCCGAATGGTTCAAGAAGACGACGCATCATGACATTATCTTCGAGAACCCAGGAAGCTTCCGCATCTTTGAAGCCGAGTCTCAGGCAAGTTGCGAGGCACTCAGCTAACATCACGGCCTCGATGCCGCGATTCCGATATTTATCCTTCACGCCAAGAGTGACGACGCGACAACTCGTGGGAACTTTCATGCCGAAGACGTAAGGCAGCAATCCTAGCGCCTTCGGTGTCCACAGCGATCCGCGCAGCGGTTTGAGCGCTTCGTTGAAATCTGGCAGCGCAAGCATGAAACCTACTGGCTCTTCCGCCGTCTCAGCCAGCCAAACCAGTCCATCCACTAACAACGGCTTGAGCCGCGCAGCCAAAAAATCGAGTTCCGAATCCGTCATGGGCACAAACCCCCAGTTTTTCTCCCACGCAGCGTTATAGATGTTTTTGATCTTCGCAAGATCTTGGGGCAGCGATTTCTTGCTGACTGTTTTGAATTGAAACCCGGGATTTTTCCGGCGTGTCTTGCCAGCGATGCGTTCCAACCGTTTGCGCGGACTTCCTGCCACGTTGATGTGAAAGGCCAGAAGGTCTTTGGCTTTGGTGAATCCCTCGGCAGTGACTAACGTCTCGTAGTAACGAGGGTTGTAAGTCATCATCAATTGGGGCGGAGTATCGAAGCCATCCACCAGCAGTCCGCACTCATCGTTGCTTGTCGGATTCATTGGCCCCAATACACGATTGAATCCTTTTGACCGAGCCCAATTGAAAACGGCGTTGAACAATTCCCGACTTGTTTCAGGATTGTTCTCACATTCAAAAAATCCGAAAAACACACTGCCGTCTTGGTGTGTGGAAACATGGTTGTGATCCAAAATACCCGCGATTCTGCCTACATCCTTTCCGTTACGACTCGCGATCCAAATCAGCATCTCGGCATGCTGAAACAGCGGGTTTGCATCGGAGAAAACCTGCTTCAAATCAACCAATAACGGCGCGACCCAATACGGATCGTTCCCATAGATACCGTAACTGACATCCAGAAAACGCCTGACGTTTGCGGGGCTTCGAGTGCATGGAATAATGGTGAGCGTTTCTTTCATTTCGCGACGGGTCGCGTCTGTTATAGATAGTGGTTTATCGGTGCAGATTGTTGGCGACAAATCGTCGCTGCTTCAAATACTTTTCGCACGCTTTCTTTATTGCTCGCCCGGCGCTTTGAAATAACCTCGCCGTGTCGTTAAGCGACCGCCTTAGATGTCCAAAAGTAACCGCAACCCTGCATTGAAAATCTGCGAACTGAATCACGTGGCCATTCACGTCACCAACGTGGCGGCAAGCTGTTCCTTCTACGAACGTGTCCTGTGCTTGCAGCCGTTGCCACGTCCAGCTTTTGATTTTCCCGGTGCCTGGTTCCGTCTGGGTGTCACCCAGGAGTTGCACTTGATCGGCGACCGTGGCGAAATGGTTGTTTCTGGTAGCCGCAGTAATCATTTTGCGTTGTTGGTCGAGGGTGTTGACGCATGGGAAAACCATCTTGTTTCAGTCGGTGCAGATTTCCATCCGAAGAAAATGAGACCTGACGGAGCGTTGCAAATATTTCTCACTGACCCTGACGGACACACCATCGAGCTGTGCACGGAGTCACCCGGAATACCTGGCAATGCCCCTCGCTGAATTTGAAATCTGATTTATTGCTGGTTAGGATTTGTGAGAGGTAAAGGTAATAATTCGAAGTTAAGCCAGCTTCCACGGTGAGCGGAAAGGGCGGCTGAGCATCTGGCTCGCTGCGGCATCGTCCACAATCACTTCCTTCTGCGAGTCCCATTTGAGGCTACGACCGGTGATCATAGCGATCAGGCCGAGATGCCCGGGGATGGACGAATGATGCGCCGTCTCCGCCGGTGCGATAGTCGGTTGGCGCGACTTGATGCAGTCCACAAAATTGCGAGTGTGGTCTCTGGAGCGGTAGAGTTTCACTTTTCGCATTTCCTCGGGAAGCTCCTTGAGCGTTTCCCAGTCAGGATTGGAAGATTCGAAACCGCCGCGATTCACCCATACCCATCCCTCAGTGCCGATCCATTTGACACCGGAGCGAATGTCAGCATGACCACCTGCGATCGTCATGCTGATGTCATTCGGGTATTTGGCTTCGATGCGATACCGCGTGCAGACGTTCCAATTGTAATCTGCAGGAGGAAAATCTCCTTCCCCTTCAATCTCCAGCGGGCCTGATTGGTCGCAGTCGATACCCCAATGCGCGATGTCGCCGTGGTGGCCGATCCAGTCGAGCAGTTGTCCGCCACCGGTGTTGTAATTCCAACGCCAGTTGTTGTGGATCCGACTGCCAACATAGGGCATCATCATGGAGGGCCCGATCCACATGTCGTAATCCAACTCCGGCGGTGGTGGGGTGGTGGCGGGAACTTTCTGCTGCATCTTGGGGTTTTTCGGGCCGCTGGGAAGTCCGACTTCAACGCGGGTGATTTTCCCAATGAGTCCGTTTCGCACAATCTCGGCAGCCTTGTGGAAATTTGCGTCGGAGCGTTGCTGTGAACCGGTCTGCCAGATGCAGTGGTTTTTCTTTACGGCCTTGACGATGGCCTGCTGCTCCGCAATGGTCCGCGCCAAAGGTTTCTCGCCATAAACATCCTTTTTATGTTTGGCCGCTTCCACGCCGATGAGCCCATGCCAGTGGTCAGGTGTGGCGATCAATACCGCGTCAATGTCTCTGCGAGCGATGAGTTCGCGGAAATCGCGGTAGCCCCGGCAATCTTGGTTGCCGTATTGGGTGTTGACCTTTTTCACCATGTCAGCCAAGCGGTTCTGGTCCACGTCGCACGCCGCGACGACGCGACATTCAGCCAAGCGTAGGAAGCTTTCGGTATCACCATTGCCTTGGCCGCCGCACCCAATCACGCCGACATTGATACGATTGGATGGCGAAGTTTTGCGACCAAAACCCAGCGTGCTGCTGGGCAGGATGGCCGGGAAAACCAAAGCTGCGCCAGTTGTAGCGAGAAACTTCCGGCGAGTTATTGTGGTAGTAATGGTTTTGTCTTTCATGTTCTTCTTTTTTTTACCGTGATTGATATCGTGAGATTAATAGGAGTGGCCTCAAGAATGGGGAATCACCGTGAGAGCAATTTTTCGACTTGCGAGGTTACAAGATCTGCCTGTGTGGCGATGCCTTCTTTATTGAAATGTACGCCATCGGTGTAGAGTTCGCCGCGACCAAGGGCAGGGGTATAGAGGTCGTTCACAACAATCCTTTTCGCCCTCACAAATTCCAAGGCGATCGCGTTGCGAGT
>CAMCWI010000025.1 GCA_945882065.1 Akkermansia muciniphila | reverse complement strand
GAGGAGTTTTCCCGCACGAATACCGAGCGGCTGGCGGCGTTGGATCGCGCCTTGCAACACGCAGGGGTGGACACGCTGCGTTTAAGCGCGGAACAATCGTTCGCGCAGACGCTGCAAAGCTTCTTCGAGTTGCGGCGCGGAAGGAGGCGGGGATGAAGGGGCAGAATTCAAAATGCAAAATTCAAAATTCAAAATGGATTTTGGGTCTGCTCCCGCTTGCGGGCTCCGCCCAATCCCCAAACGACGTTCCGCCGCTGCTGCCCGCGTTGCACGAAATCCCGCCGACGGTTTGGGAGCAATACGGTGTATTGATCGTCGTCCTTGGCATCGGTTTAATCGCGCTGCTCGTCGTTGCCATCTGGTGGTTGCTTCAACCCAAGCCACCCATCATCGTCCCGATTGAAATCCAGACTCGCAATGAGCTGGAACTGCTCCGGCTTCCAAGCGAGGATAGCAAAACGATCAGTCGCGTATCGCAGGTCTTGAAACATTACTTTGCGGTGGCGTTTGAATTACCCTCAGGCGAAATGACGACGACGGAATTCAGCCGCGCGATTGCTGCCAGTGAAAAAGTCGGAAGCGAACTTGCCGCCAACGTCAGCGATTTTCTCCGGCAATGTGATGAGCAGAAGTTTTCGCTAGCCGCTGGAATTAATAACTCTGCCTGTTCCCGCGCGTTGGAACTTGTTGACCAAAGCGAAATGCGCCTCGCGGAACTCCGTCAGGTTGCCCAGCCCACATGAACAGCAACTTCGAGTTTCAATATCCGTGGGTGCTCGCGCTGCTGGCGTTGCTGCCGGTGTATGCGTTTCTGCGCGGGCGCGTGGGGAAACATTCAGCACTCACGTTCTCCAGCGCGGACATCGCCCGGGCGGCGGGCGCGACGGCGAAGGCTGCGGCGGGACGGTTGTTGTTGTTTCTACGACTCCTTGTTGTCGCGTTGCTGATCGTTGCGCTGGCGGGGCCGCGGTTTGCGAATGACCGCACGGAGACGCAGGCGAGCGGCGTGGACATTATGCTCGCGCTGGATTTGTCGTGGAGCATGATGGCGTTGGACATGAGCGGGCCGGGCGAACGTGTGACGCGCTACGACATCGCTTCGAGCGTGCTGGAGGATTTCATTCGCAAACGTCAAAGCGACCGCATCGGGCTCGTAGTATTTTCCGCCGTGCCGTATCTCGCGAGTCCTCTCACGTTGAATCACGATTGGCTCTCCGAGAATTTGCGCCGTCTCCACATTGGCATGTTGCGCGAACTGGGCACTGCTATCGGCGATGCGACAGCTTCCGCTGCGAAGCGATTAAAGAACTCCCAAGACAGCAAGAGCCGCCTTATCATCCTGCTCACCGACGGCGACAACAACAAAGGCGAGATTGATCCCGTGCCTGCCGCGCAACTCGCAGCCGCTCTTGGTGCGAAGGTTTATACCATCGGCATCGGCGTGGAAGAACCGTGCAAGCTACCCGCATTCGATCCGGCTACGGGCAAACTCGTTCTCGATCCGCAAGGTAATGTGCGACCAACGCTCGTGTTGCAACCGGCGAATTATTCCGTGCTGCGGAAGATGTCCAACTTGTCCGGCGCGCGGTCGTATCGTGCGACGAGCCGGCGGGAGTTGCAGAGCATCTACGACGACATTGATCGCTTGGAGAAGACCGAGGTGAAGCTGCGCCGTTTCACGATTCACACGCCGCTGTTTCAATGGCCGCTGCTCACGGCGTTGGGATTGTTCACGCTGGAGTTGTTGCTGGCAAATACACTACTGAGGAGGGTGCCGTGAACTTCGCTGCTCCACATTTTGCCGAACCACGCTGGCTCTGGATCGCGGTGCTGGGGCCGGTGTTGCTGCTCGCGTTGCAGGTTTATGCGGCGCGGGCGCGGCGACGGCAATTGGCACAGGTCGCATCGCCGGATTTCCTCGCGAATCTCACACGCTCGCATAGTCCGCTGCGGCGTGGGGTGAAGAATATTCTGCTCGTGGTGAGCATCGCAGGCATTGGCATCACTCTGGCGCGACCGCAATGGGGCGTACGCGAAATCGCCAGCCAGAATCTGAGCGAGGACATCGTGTTCGCGATTGATTGTTCTCAAAGCATGTTGGCTGCGGACGTTTCGCCAAATCGTCTCGGGCGCGCGAAGCTGGCCGTGCAGGATTTTGTGCGAAGGCATACGAATGGTCGCGTGGGCCTCGTCGCCTTTGCAGGTCAGGCGTTTTTGTTGTGTCCGCTGACGTTTGATCCTGGGGCGTTTGAGGATGCGCTGCTCGCGATGGACGAGAAATCAATTGTCGTTCCCGGCACGGATGTGGGGCGCGCCTTGGATGAATCATTTCGTGCGATTGAAAAAATGGATCGCAAGAAAGTGGTCGTGTTGATCACAGACGGCGAGGATTTGGAAAAGGGCGGGGTGAAGATCGCAACCGGGTTGGCAGAGAAAGGCGTTGTTGTTTTTACAGTTGGCGTGGGCACGGAAGCGGGCGCGGAGATTCGTGTGACCAATGAGCAAGGTCAGCAGGAACTCGTACGCGACTCGAAAGGTGAAGCGGTACGGAGTCGGTTGGATGAGCCAACGCTTCGCGCCATTGCTCAAGCAACGAAGGGCAGCTATGAACCGCTTGGCGCGCTCGGCGAAGGTTTGGCGAAGGTTCGGCTCGCGGTGGAGTCGAAGGACTTTAATTCGGGTGGCTCGCCAGCGCAGCAGTATGGCATAGACCGTTTTCATGTTCCGCTGGCGATTGTGTTGGTATTGCTGGTGGTGGAGTCGTTGGTGGGGACGAGGCGGAAGATATGAATTCAAAATTCAAAATTAAAAATGAAAAATGGGGGCGGCGGGGGCGCGCTGCTCTGGTTTTTAATTTTGCATTTCTAATTTTGAATTTTGTGGGCGCGGCAGATGGGACGAATGGGACTCATACGAACGATACAAACACCGCTCCCGAACTTACTCCCACGAATACGCGTGATTTTTTCAACGCAGGTACGCGGCGTCTCACTGAAGGCAAGTTGCGCGAAGCGGAGGGTTTTTTCCAAAGCGCGCTCACCCGGCAAGATGAACGATTCCAGCCGCAGGCATTGCACAACCTCGGCCACGTACGTTACGGGCAGGGCGCGGAGGAGTTAAAGAAATCGCCGGATGCAAACGCTGCTTCACAGCGCGCGATGAATGCGTTGGATCGCGGCGATGCCGTATTGCGCAGCGGTTCGGTTGCGTTGGCTGGCAATGATCTCAACAAGCTCATTGAGGCCTATGTGAATGGTCGCGGCGCGCGGAAGGAATTGCGCGAGACAGCCGATCTGGTGCGACGTGCGATGGAGGCACACGGTGCGGCATTGTCGAAATGGCAACGTGCGCTCGGTGATTTTAAGAGCGCGTTGGAGTTGAACTCAAACGATGCCGACGCCAAGCGCAACATCGAGATCATCGAGGAAGCCATCGCGAAGCTGATTGATAAACTCCGCAAGATGGCGCAGCTCGGCCAGATGATGGGCCAGCAGAGGGGCGAGATCGGCGAGATGATGAAACAACTTCGCGGCAAAATCCCCGCGCCGGATGCACCTCCGGGTGACGCAGGCGAAGAAGATGAAGACGAGGAGGAACGCCCGAATGGGCCGCGCGAAGGACAAAAGGAAGGCAAAGGGCGCGAGGGCGAAGAACAACGTCCGTTGTCGTCGCAAGAAGCAGGCTGGATTTTGGATGCGTTCAAGCTGGGCGGAAACAAGCAATTGCCGATGGGACAAGGCGAGGAGAAGAAGCCGAAGGACAAGAAAGGGAAGAACTGGTGATAACAACGTCCAACGCTCAACGCTCAACATCGAAAGTCTTGCGCTTGGCGATAGCGAAGTTTTTTGGAAGTTGGAAGTTGAACGTTGAGCGTTGGACGTTCGGTTGTGTATTCGTGTTTTGTCTCCCAGTTTTCGCTCAATCACCCAGCACGCCCCAGCCCGATCCTCTGATGCAGTTGATGCTCACGCAGCCGTCTATAGAGATTAGCACCAACGTTGAGATACGCGCCGTGTTTGATCCTCTAGTCATCCGTCTTGGCGAAAAATCCACCTACCGCGTCACGATCAACGCCGTCAGTGATTCCATCCGCTGGCCTGAAGACATTTATGCGCCGGGTGAACTGACGCTGAAGCAGAGTGCGCGTGGGCAGACGTTGCAACCGGCGGGTGCGGTGTTGAAACCGATGACCACCATCAACCATCACGTCGCGGCGACTGCGGCAGGTGACTTCACGATTCCTGAGTTCAAGGTGAAAGTGTATGGGCGCAACGTCACCGTGCCTGCCGCGCGATTGACTGTTTCAACCAACCCGCCGATTGCGACAACTGACGTTCCCAGATTGTTTCTGGAGATTGCCGAAACAAACATTTACTCCGGCCAGCCTGTGAAGGTGCGCGTGCTGATGCCCGCCACTCAGGGAAACTTGATGCAGGCACTTCAACAAGTTCAACTCAACGGCGACGGCATCCTGCTCGATCAATCTGCCGTGAGACAGCGCATCCAGCAGATGGAATTCAGCGGGCGCGTCGGGCCAACTTATATTTATGAATCCACGCTCATCCCGCTTGTCGCTGGAAGGATTGATGTGACTGCACAGGCGTTCACGGCGGGAAATCAATTCTCCGGCTCGATTGTCATCCAAGGGGGCGCGGTGATTCAGGGCGGCTCGCCGCAATATTTGCTGCTCGATTCCGATTCTGTGCAAATGAATGTTCAACCGCTGCCGCGCACAGGTGAATTGCCCGGCTTCAACGGCGCCATCGGCCAGTTCACTCTCGAACCTCCTCAACTCTCGACTAATCGCGTGCGCGTCGGTGAACCTGTCAAACTTCTTGTCATGTTTCGCACCGACGGCGACATCAAGCGGCTACTCGCTCCGCCACCTCCCGCCGTGACGAATTGGCAGATGTTTCCTCCGGTGGCCGAAGGCGGACTGATGTTGACCGCAACCGCAAATGCAATCAGCAGCGCGCAAACTTTTTCCTACACGCTGATTCCGTTGACGAACAACATGACCGCCACGCCTGCGATTCCATTCAGTTACTTCGATCCGGCGCAGAAAAAGTACGTGGATCTGACAATTCCAGCGGTGACGATTAAAGTTCTGTCGGGCGGTGCAACAGCAGAAGCCCAAGCCATCGCACAAGTGGCAGCGGCGGCGACGAATGAAAGAAAGCTGAAGTTGAGCGAGCTTGCGACAACACCAGGACGAACGGCGAGTCTTGTGCCGCTCCAACTGCAAAGCGGATTTCTTTGGGGACAATTTGTGCCGATCTTCGGATTCACCGGGCTGTGGCTGTGGGATCGGCGACGACGGTTTTACGAATTGCATCCGCAATTACTGGTTCGCAAACGCGCACTCCGCGCGCTGCGTCGCGAACGTGTGGAGTTGAGCAAGGCAGCACAGGCCGGTGACTCAGCACGTTTTGCCGCACTCGCGGTGAGCACGATGAGGATTGGGAGCGCACCACATTTCCCTGCCGCGCCGCGAGCATTGGTCGGGCGCGATGTGCTGGAATTGTTGGACGAGTCAGATCGCAATGGGCAATCAGGTGAAGTCGTGCGAAAGATATTTTCAACGACAGACGCGGCGCAGTTCAGCACGGCAGCGATGGATGCAGCCGACCTGCTGGCGGTGCGAACGGAACTGGATCGTGTGTTGGATCGCTTGGAGGAGAAACTGAAATGATCTCACTCCGATCTCTCCAACTTCTGATCTGCCTCGGCGCTCTATTGATTTGTCGCAACGACGCAGGTGCGAACAGTGGAACGAACTTTTTCAAACTCGGCACTGCTGCTTACGAGCAGAAGGATTTTCCGCATGCAACAAAAATGTTTGCCACTTCTGCCGCGAGCGAACCCGCCGCTGGAACATTTCAAAACCTTGGCAACGCCGAGTGGCAAGACGGGCGCACCGCTGAAGCCATCCTCGCATGGGAACGCGCAGCGTGTTTGAAACCATTTGATCGCAATGCGGAAAACAATCTCAAGTTCGCGCGCGAGTCCGCGCAACTCGAAGCACCCGAACTGACATGGTGCGAGATAGCCGCGAGTTGGCTGCCTGCGAATGTGTGGGCGTGGCTCGCTTGCGGGAGCTTCTGGCTTGCGGTCGCAACGATGATGTTACCGGGAGTTTTGCGGTGGCGCAGATCAGCCACACAACAAGCCATCGTCGCACTGTGTCTAGGCGTGTTCCTGCTTACGTTGCCTACGAATTACGGTTCGTGGACGCGCTCACAAATCGGCTTTGTGTTAAAACGCGAAACGCCACTGCGACTCACGCCGACAGCCGAAGCCGAGGCCGTGACAAAACTTGCCGCAGGCGAACCGGGTCGAGTCTTGCGCGAACGCGGGAACTATCTCCTCATCCGCACACGTCGCACAACCGGCTGGGTCGAACGCGACGATTTTGCGCTCATCACACCGCGATAATCATCCATAGCGCATCCCCCGACTCATCGGAAATGTGTTAGGCAGATGCCGCACCTCGCGCACTTTTCCATCACTCAACAACACCTCCATGATGTCGAAGCGAATCTTCACTTCGGGATTCTTGATCAGGCGCAGATAATCCAACGCAGTCTGGGAGATCAAACGCTTCTTGCGCACGTCCACGGCGGCAGCGGGGCGACCCCACTCCTCGGAAGAACGTGTCTTCACTTCGATGAACACGAGGCAATCGTCATCCCGGAAGATGAGATCAATCTCGCCACGCTCCGAGCGGAAGTTGCGCGTGAGATATTTCATTCCCAGCTTGCGAAGATGCTTCTCCGCCGCGCGCTCGCCGAGTTCACCGCGACGCAAATGCTCCGGCTTGTCGCTTCGCGCGAAAACACTTTTGATGCGCTGGATCAGATTCATTCGTGGCTATCGGGAATTAGATCGATTCTCGAAATTGACTTACGCTGGTAGGGCGCGTCACTCCGTGCGCGCCGTTCTCGGCTAGACAGATGACGGCGCGCACGGAGTGACGCGCCCTACCCACCTTCTTCATGCAGTGAGTCGTTTGGAACAGGATTAACATTGTCGGCGTCAGGTGCTGATGTTTCATTGTCAGCAAGCTGACAACTCAACGCAAATCTGATTCCGCCCACGCGACCACATTGGAGCGCAACTGTCCCGTGTGCTATGCGTCCACGAACCAGCCGCATTGGAGCAAGGGTGAGTTGCAACTCGTCCGCTGCACAAACTGCGGAATGGTTTATGTCAACCCCGTGGCTGCCGCGATGGCCAGCGGGGAATTCTATGACACCGAAGGCGCGGACTACTATCTCTCCCCCGCCAAACTTGCCAGCGACTACGCCGATGTGCGTTTCGAGCGGGAGTTGCGGCTCTTGCGACAATTCTGTCCGCGAGGCGCTGTCTTGGATGTCGGTTGTGGCTCAGGTGGGTTTTTGTTTCAACTCAAGAAGCGCTGGCCGATGGATTATGAAATCCTTGGCACGGACGTGAGCGGCGGGCCGTTGGATTATGCTGAGTCAAAAGATGTGCCGGTGGTGCGGGGGGATTTCCTCGAACAGAATTTCGGCGGGCAGAAGTTTGACGCGGTCACGCTCTGGGCCGTGGCGGAACATCTTGCCGAGCCGAAGAAGTTTCTGGCGCAGATTCATGCCGCGCTTAAACCCGGTGGTGTGTGTTTCGTTCTCGTGCCGAATTTGCGTTCCCTTGCCATTCGATTGCTCGGTGCGAAGTATCGCTACGTTTACGCGCAGCACTTGAATTATTTCTCCGTGTCCACACTTGGGCGACTCGGCGAACGCGCAGGTTTTGAAGTTGTTGCCACACGCTACACGCATTTCAATCCAGTCGTCATCTGGCAGGACTGGCGGGGCGAGGGGCGCGAGGTTTCCAATGCCGAGCGTGGCGAGTTGCTCAAGCAAACCACGGCGTTGAAACAAAAGCCTTGGATGAAGCCGGTGAAGCTGCTCTACGGTCTGACGGAAAAAGTTCTTAGTATCTTAGGGCTGGCCGACAATGTGGTTGTGGTGTTGAGGAAGAAGCCAAGTTGACGCGAATTGCGCTAATTAACGCGACTTCAATTAGCGATAATTCGCCCAATTCGCGTCACTCCCTTTCCCCGTTCATCCGTAATCAAATCAATTTGGGCTGTTTGGTTTTGAGCGGCGCAAAAGACATCCGGTGGATCGGGCATGGGCCGAGTTTTTCGATGGCGGCGAGATGTTGCGGCACGCCGTAGCCTTTGTGGATGGCGAAACCATAGCCGGGATGCTTCTTGTCAAACTCCAGCATCATGCGGTCGCGCGTGACTTTGGCGAGCACGCTGGCGGCGGCGATGGAATAGCTGCGGGAATCACCTTTCACCAACGCGGTCTGCGGCAGCGTCATGGTTTTCACCGGGCGACCGTCCACGAGGACGTGTTGCGGCTGCGGCTGCAACTGGGCGAGCGCCTCGTTCATGGCGCGATGCGTGGCTTGGAGGATGTTGATGCGATCAATCGTCGCCGCGTCCACGATGGCGATGGCGTAACGGAGGTCGGGATGCGTGGTGATGATCTGGAAAAAGTTTTCGCGCTGGGCTTCGGTGAGTTGTTTGGAGTCGTTCAGGTCAACTAGCCGGGCGTCAAAACCGCCGTTCGCCCACGTTGCCGGCAGAATGACCGCCGCTGCCACGACCGGCCCGGCCAATGGCCCGCGCCCCGCTTCGTCCACGCCCGCGACGAGCGTAAATTCGCGGGACCAGAGATCGCGCTCGAATTCGAGGCGGTTCACTTCCTTATGAGGCGACTGCCGAGACATACATCACCTTCTTCAATACCCTCTAACCATTGGCGCAGTTGCGTGATTCTGCTTCTTGTCAGCTCGGTCTTGATAGTTGCAGCACACATCGGCTGAGCGCTTCCGTATTCGTTTGGTGTGGTGTACGGAAAAATAGCGTCTAGATGTGCATCGCGATAACTGATCCAAGCGGACTGGGATTTCTCAAATTTCTGAACGAACACCGGATTGGCCTCTGAACCTTTGGAATACCTCTCGACGATCTTTTGGCAGAGCGAAAGCATTTCTGTGTCGCTCCTTACGGAGCTTGGGGACTCTGGTTGCGGATTTCTATAAACATGTCGCGCCTCTGGCGCTGGGTTTTAACGGCGCATTGAGACATGCTTACAGCTTCACCGTCTTCCCCGTGGCCGCTGACTTGTCCGCAGCAAACATGATTTCATGGGTGCGGGCGGCGTCGGCGAAGCTGGTGAGGGGCATTTCTTTGCCGGCGGCCAGTGCGGTGAAGAACGCCTCGAATTGCGTCGTGTAGGGGTGATCCGATACGTCGCCGGAATCGAGCATCTTCATCGAGAGTTCGCTCCACTTGTTTTTGTTCGTCTTGAGCTTTTGCGAGTGAAATTTGTTGTCGAGCAGGCTGCCTTCGCTGCCGACGAGGTGCGTGTGGAAATAATATGGCTGGAGACAATCCACGATGGCGGCGCATTTGCCGATGCTGCCGTTCTTGAACTTCAGGAGCGTGACGCTGCTGGTGTTGTATTCGTAGGGAGCAAAGATTTTGCTCTTAGACTTGGTATCGTAGCTCGTGACTTCGGCTACGTCGCTGCCCATGCAGAGCAGGAGAGCGTCGAGCGCGTGGCAACCGGCGGTGAGCAGGGCGCTGCCGCCCGCGTCTTTGCGCGTGTTCCAGCGGAATTGCCCATACCACGGTCCGATGCCGTGATAATAATCCACTTCGCCGTAGTGCAACGTGCCGAGCAGGCCTTGATCAATCGCGGCTTTGGTGGCGAGGAATTGACTGGAGAAGCGGCACTCGAAGCAGACGCAGGTTTTGACCTTGGCCTTCTTGATGGCGGCTTCCATCTCGCGCAGGTCTTTCAACGAGAGGCAGAGCGGTTTCTCGATGATGATGTGTTTCCCCGCGCGGGCGGCTTTGAGGAGTTGCGCCTTGTGTTGGTATGGATAGCTGCAAATTGAGACAACGTGGATGTCGGGGTCGGCGAGCATCTTGTCTAGGTCATCGTACGCGGTGATGGCGCTGCCATGCTTGGCGCTCAACTCGGCGGAATCGAGCGGGCGCGAGGAATAGATGGCGGTGACCTGCGCGAGCGGCGAGGCGTTGATGGCGGGAATGTGCGCGGTGGCGACCCAGCCGTAACCGATGATACCGACGTTGTATTTTTTCATGTGCGTGAAATTAGATTTGCTGCCCGCACATGCCACAACGAGCGCGATGCGTTGTCAAAGCAAAAGGCGGCCTGAAGCCAGACATCTTCGTGGTAGGGCTCGTCACTCCGTGCGCGCCGTTGCATGCCTGACCAAGCGGCGCGCACGGAGTGACGCGCCCTATCTTGGTAAAATGAAAAACACGCTCCCCAAACTTTTCGCTTCTCTGGCGAACGCCAAAATGGTTCAGTCTTGCGCGTGATCGAAGCAACTCTCGGCGCCATCCTCAACACGGCAGGCATCATCATCGGCGGCATCGTCGGTCTGTTGCGGCCCAAGCCGTTGACCGCGCAAACGCAGGCGTTCTTCAAAGTGTTGCTCGGCGTGCTCACGGTTTATTTCGGACTGCGCCTCACTTGGTTGAGCGTCGGCGGAACATTCGGCCACGTCATGAAACAACTTCTCATCGCGTGCCTCGCCATCATCGTGGGCAATCTCATCGGGAAGCTGCTGCGGCTGCAAAAACTTTCCAACCAGCTCGGTCAACACGCTAAGCAACTCATCGAAACCAATCGCCCCAACGATCCGCAACGTTTCAGCAAGGGCGTGAACACCTGCGCCATTCTTTTCTGCGCCGCGCCGCTCGGCATTCTCGGCGCGATCCACGACGCACTGCCCGCCGACGGCGGCAATATCCGATTCTATCATCCGATGATCGTCAAAGGTCTTATGGACGGTCTGGCGATGATGGGTTTCGTGATGTTGTTCGGCGGCGGCGCGATTTTTTCCGCACTGCCCGTCTATGCACTGTTCGGAACGATCACGATGGTGACGCACATCTGGGCTGAACCGTTCCTGCGCTCGCATCAACTGCTGGAGTCGGTCAATGCTGCGGGTGGACTCGTGATCTGCACCGTGGGCGTGGTGATCTTCGAGATACGCCGCGTGCAACTGGCGGATTATCTCCCCGCGCTCGCCATTGCGCCGGTGATCACATGGTTTTGGAACTGACGCGATAGCGAAAGGTCGCCCGCGCTAGCCCAACACCCTAAACATTGAACATTCTCCCCAGCACTTCCGATCTTACTCGCGTGCGGCTGCGTCGCTCTCAACTGCCCTGTTGAGGCTCGTCTTCGCTGCGAGAAGTTTCTGCGGGGGCGGACGGTTCTGGTTCTGGATGCGGCTCTCGGAAATCTTTGGCGCCGCGTGGAGCGGGTGCATCCTGGGATTCGCGGCGTTCGCGTTGCTCGCGAGATTCCAGCGGACGCGGGGGGCGGGGGGCGCGTTGGTCACGTTGATCGCGATTGCCGCCACCACGTTGATCGCGCTGATCGCGTTGTTGTTCGCGAGGGCGATCGGGAGTGCGGTCACTGAACTGTCGCAGAGCGCGACGGAGATTTTCGATCTCGCGTTCGTCGGCGAGCTTTTGGCGCTCGGCTACTTCCACGAGTTCCAACACTTCTTCCATCTGATCCACGGCGCGCTTGAGGACATCAACAACAGCCATCACTTCATCAATCGCTTGATGGATGGCTGATACGCGATGCTCTGGTTCGACGCGCGCAGCGCGCTCGGTCAAACGCTGAACTCGTTCGACAAGGGGACGTTCACGTTCAATAAGCGGGCGTTCGACGGGCGGGCGTTCAACAAGCGGGCGAACCGCGATGGGCGGGCGGCGTGGGGGGAGTGGTTCGGACGCGGGACGTTCGGGACGCTGCGGACGATCAGGGCGTTCTGCGCGAGCGGGTGGTTGCGGTGGTTGGGTTGCGCCCGCTTCAGGCGCAGCGGTTGCCGGAGTTGCGGCACTGGTTTCAACTGGCGCAGATGCGGGCGCGGCGGAGTCTTGCTCTTTAGGCGTGGGCGCGTCTTCGCCTGGGCGCGTGGGAAAAGTTTTGCGGCGACCACGACCGCCACGACGACCACGTCGGCGAGTGCCGGGGCGTACTGCGGGCGAGTCGCCTGCGGGTTCTGCGCCGCTCGAAATGGGTTGTTCACTGTCAGACATTCTGGCTGAGGTTGCTTTGAACAGGTTTGAATGAAAAGCCAATTCCTTTGTCAGATGAATTCGTTGGACGTGTTCTGCGAACTTTTCCAACATCCAAAACGAATTATGATCGCCCGTTTGCAATTCAAGATTCACGCCGCGCTTGTCGCCGCTGTGCTGTTCGCGCCCGCAGTGTTTGCGGCTGATTCAACCAACACGCCCGCTGCGTCCGCCAAACCTGCCGAAAATCCGTTGCCGCCTGCGCCGCGCCGCCCCAGCATCATCTTGATTGTAGCGGATGATTTGGGCTACGGAGATCTGGGTTGTTACGGCCAGACGCGCATCAAGACACCGAATTTGGACAAGCTAGCCTCGCAAGGCGTGCGATTCACAAGCTGTTATGCGGGCAGCACGGTTTGTTCGCCATCGCGCGCGGCATTGATGCTGGGGCAACACACGGGACACTTGAGTATCCGTGGCAACGCGCATCCCACGACGCTCTCGGCGGACGATGTGACGCTGGCGCAGGTCTTGAAACAATCCGGCTATCGCACCGCGTTGCTCGGCAAATGGGGTCTCGCGGAGGAAGGTTCGCCCGGCGTGCCGCAGAAAAAAGGCTTCGATGAATTCCTCGGCTATCTCAGCAACATGGAGGCACACGATTATTACCCCAGTTGGCTCTGGCGTTATTCTCCGCCGTCACCGGGATCTGAAGGATTCGATGACCGGATGCCTTTTCTGGGGAACGGCGGCGCCAAGCAAGGCGAGTATGCGCCTGATCTATTCACGAAGGCGGCATTGAATTACGTGAAGATCAACAAGCCCGATCAGTTCAATAAATGGCGACCGTTCTTCCTCTATCTGAATTACAACATCCCGCACGCGAATAATGAGGAGGGACGTCGCACGGGCAACGGAATGCAGGTGCCGAGCGACGAGCCTTACGCGAACGAGTCGTGGTTGCAGCAGGAAAAAAACAAAGCCGCGATGATCACGCGCATGGATGCGGACATCGGGCGATTGATGGACAAGCTCACGGAACTGAAGATTGATACGAACACGGTCATCATGTTCACGAGCGACAACGGCCCGCACGCAGAAGGCGGCGTTGATCCCAAGTTCCACAAGAGCAGCGGCGCATTGCGCGGCAAGAAGCGCGATCTCTACGAAGGCGGCATCCGCGTGCCGATGATCGTGCGCTGGCCCGCGCAACTGGATGGCGGACAGGTGAGTGATTTCCCGTGGGCGCACTGGGATGTTTTGCCGACGGTGGCGGACATCGCGATGACGAAGTCGCCGAAGGGCATTGATGGCATCTCAATCTATCCGTTGCTTACGAGCCAGCCACAGAAGAACGCGCACGAGTTTCTCTACTGGGAATTCCACGAGAAAGGATTCAAGCAGGCCGCGCGCGGTGGCGATTGGAAAGCCGTTCGTCTGGAAGCGGACAAACCGCTGGAGCTTTACAATCTCAAGTCTGACATCGCCGAGAAGAACGATGTGGCGAAACAGAATCCGGAAATCGTCGCGAAGTTTGAGAAGTATCTAAAGACCGCGCGCACGGAGTCCGCCGCCTGGCCGATCAAGAAGCCGGAGAAGAAGGCTGAAGAGAAGGCTGAGAAGTAGTTCCTATAGACAGGAATTGGGCGATGGCGCGGAAAATAACGCGACTAGAAAACTTTGAGATTCTGAATCAGACTCTGAAAGATTCTACCCCGGCTCCTATCCGCGCCGGATTTCTGAGCCTTGGAAGCGGATTTCGATACGGTAAACCTTCTTCGTGCGACACGTCAATTTGCCCGTGGCAAGATCAATGTGTTCGGGGATTTCAATCCGATGGATGTCCACCCCCGCGTGATAACCGCGCTCGGAAAAGACATCAATCAACATCGCCAACGCCAGCGTTTCGTCCATCAACTTGTCTTCCGTGTTGATATGCGCTGAACCGGAGATGGCATGGCGCAGAACGATGGGCACGACTTTCTCTTCGATGAACGCCACGACCTTGCCGAACAACTGAGCATGTTCCAGTTCGTAACTGTCCAGCCGCTTCACCAATTCCTGCCGCGCGTGGATGATGATCTGGCTCGCCACCGGGACGCCGCGCAACCGATCTACCGTGCGCGAATCCAATTCCAACGTGCTTTGATATTCCAGTTCCTTGAGGATGTTCTTCTCGACCTCGGCGAACGATCCCTGCGCATTGATGAAATGATAATGGAAAATCTCCTTCAACGATTGCAGCGCTTCCCACGTCTGCTCCTTGAACACCCGATAGCGCCGTCGCGCGAGTGATTCATCGTGATCGGTAGGGCGATCTTCCGGCAAGTCTGTCTTGCCCGTGCGCGTCGCTGATTCAATTAGCGCTTTTGTTTCGCGCCCACGTTTGAGCTGACGCGCCACGGATTCGGTTTCCGTCACGAACAACACCATGATGTGGATCGTCGGCTGGCGGAAATGGATGCTTAGCGGCGTGTGATAAAATTCCCGGCGCAGCGCGTGCATTTTGTCCGCGAGCAACTTCAGACATTCGACCTGCACCTGCGAGCGGGGAAACCCATCGAGGATGACGCCGTCGTGATATTCGGGGCGCAACAACGCCCGCAACACCAGCCCGACCACTTCGCGATCACCCACCATGTTGCCAGCGTTCTTCAACGCCTTGGCCTCGGGCGAATCGAGCAGTGCGCTGATGACCACGGGTTGACATGTGAGCCCACGAACCTGGGCGATGAACGCGGTGTTCGTGCCTTTACCGGAGCCGGGCGCACCGCCGAGCAGGATGATCTCTTTGGGAAACCGGAGATTGTCGTGGCCAAATTCCTTTTCCAACTCGCGCCAGACCGAGTCAAAGATCAGTTGCGCGTCTTTGATCTCAAGGTCGCTGCGCTTGGCTGTTTGAGCCATGGCCGTCGGCGCGGGGTCGTTGGATGAAGTCATAAACTCAGAAAACGAACGTGCGCATCATACGAGCCTGTGTCGCCCGACGCACGTGGTTTCGATCAACCTCAGAGAGGCAGATAGCAAGGAATGGCAGAAGACTTGAGAGCATTAACAAGGCTCACGAGACCAAAGTGACGTTGCGATTCTTTCAGCGATTGGGCCTTCCCTTCCGCGCAACGATTCGACGCCGGAAAGCCTGCTGTAGCAGCGGACGTGAGCCCGCTCCAATTAAACCGGAGGGAAGCCAGAGCCGACTCACGTCGGCTGCAACAATTGATTCGACAGATCGCCTAACCAATTAAAGGTGCTGCCGGAGTCGCTGAGCCAGGTCACGCCGTTGCAGACGCTGAACCTCTCAGGTATTTATGAGACGAGTTCCAGCAAAGCAAGAAATCCACGACGACACGCCCTCGATCTGCCGCACTACGCTTTGACACGCCGCATACCAAAGGTGCAAAGTATCCGCGATGTTTCTGCTGCGTTCTCTCACTGCCATCGGCTGCCTGCTGGCGCTATCCCTTTTTGCCGAAGATACCGGGGTTCGCGCCGGCGCGGAGGTTTTGTGCAACTGGCCGCAGTGGCGCGGACCGTTGGCCAATGGGGTGTCCCCGCGCGCAAATCCTCCGATCCAGTGGAGTGAAACCAACAACATTCGTTGGAAAATTCCGCTGCTGGGAAAAGGACATGCTTCGCCCATCGTCTTCGGTGATGCGGTTTATGTGCTGGCCGCCGTGCCCGTCGGCGAGGCGCAGAAGCCCGTTCATGATGACGCCCCTGGCGTTCACGACAGTGTGCCAGTCACATATCGCCACCAATTTGTCGCGCTGGCGATCCGTCGGCGGGATGGAAGTGTTTTGTGGAAAAAGGTCCTGCGCGAAGAATGGCCGCACGAGGGCGGTCACACGACGGGCAGTCTTGCGTCCAATTCCCCCGTCACCGATGGTGAGCATCTTTACGTCTTCTTTGGTTCGCGCGGTCTTTATTGCCTGACGCTGAAGGGCGAATTGAAATGGTCGAAGGACCTCGGCAAGATGCACACGCTGCACGCCCATGGCGAAGGCAGTTCTCCGGTACTGCATGGTAATACGCTCATAGTTTGCTGGGATCAGGAAGGCGACTCGTTTCTCTATGCCTTCGACAAGCGTACCGGCAAACAGCTCTGGAAAGTTGCGCGTGACGAAAAGACCTCATGGTCCACACCACTCGTGGTTGAATACGAAGGCAAACCGCAGGTCATCGCCAGCGCAACCAAGCGTGTGCGCGGCTATGACTTGGCCACCGGCGCGGTGCTCTGGGAATGCGCCGGCCTCACGGACAATGTCGTGTCTTCACCGGTGTACACCGACGGTGTGGTCATCGCAGGGAACAGCTATTATTCGCAGGCGATGTTTGCCATCCGCCTCGCCAGTGCGAAGGGCGACATCACTGGTACGACCAATGTCCTGTGGAAGCTAAACCGCATGACACCGTACGTTTCCTCGCCGTTGCTCTATGACGACACGCTCTATTTTCTACGGCACAACCAAAATATTCTCTCCCGACTCGAACCCATAACCGGCAAGCCGCGCGGCGAACCGTTACGGCTCGAAGGCATCGGCGATTTCATTTTCGCTTCACCCGTCGGTGCGGCGGGCAGGATCTACGTGACCGGCCGTGACGGTGTGACGGTTGTCATCCGGCATGACCGTGAGAATGCCACGCTGGGGGTTAACATACTGGAAGATTCCTTCAGCGCGTCCCCGGCGCTTGTGGATCGGGAACTTTATCTGCGCGGCGGACGCTTCTTGTATTGCATCGCGGAGCCGTAGTCAGTGGTAGGGAAGGCGCGCTGCGCCGTCCGGTCATCGCAGCGCGATGACCCTACCTCTTTGCGTCGAGCCTTTCGTAATTGAACACCGCCCTCGTTCCGGTTAACCATTCACACATCCTATGAAAATATCCCTTCACGGTTGGCGCAGAAATCTTTCAATCGCTTTCGCATCGCTGAGTTTCGTCACGGTGCTGGACGCTGCGGATTTCGCGCAATGGCGCGGGCCGCAACGCGACGGGCATTCGCCGGAAACTGGTTTGCTTCAAGAGTGGCCGAAGGGTGGGCCGAAATTACTCTGGCAGGTGACGAACGTGATGGATGGGTTTTCCACGCCGTCGGTTGTGGGTGATCGCATTTATCTGGTAGGAAGTGATGTCAGCGAGGAATTGGTTTACGCGCTCAACGGGAAAGACGGCAGCAAAGTTTGGGCGGCGAAATTGGGCAAGGTCGGTCATCCGGAACAGAAGCCGAGTTATCCCGGCGCGCGTTCGACGCCGACGGTGGACGGCAAATTTCTGTTCGCTCTGGGTTCGGACGGCGATCTGGTGTGTCTCGACATCGCGAACGGCAAGGAAGTTTGGCGCAAACATCTGCGCACGGATTTTGGCGGGAACTACGGCGAGTGGGCGTATTCCGAATCACCGCTGGTGGATGGCGATAAATTGATCGTCACACCCGGCGGCACGAACGTCACGGTGATCGCGTTGAACAAGAAGACTGGCGCGACAGTCTGGAAGTGCGCTGTGCCCGAGGGAAGTGCGGCGGGTTATTCGTCGGTGATCATCGCGGAGATTGGCGGTGTGAAACAATACGTGCAGTTTCTCGCGAGCGGTTTGATGGGCGTTGATCCGGGCACGGGCAAGCTGCTCTGGCGTTACGAAAAATCGGGCAAAGGCAGTCCGGCGGCGATCATCACGCCGTTGGTGAGCGATGGTATGATTTACAGCGGTGCGTTTCGCGCGACGACCGCGCTCGTGAAGCCGGTGTTGAAGGACGGCGCGTTCACGGTCGAAGAAATTTATTCAAACAGCAAACTGCCGGTCGGTCTCGGCGGCGTGGTGAAGGTGGGAGATTATTTTTACGGCAGCGGCGGCAGCACGGCGATGTGCGTGGAATTCAAGACGGGCACGGTGAAGTGGGAGGAACGCAGCATCGGGCCAGGCTCGTTGCTGGTGGCGGAGGGCCGCATCTATATCCACGCTGAGAGCGGCGATGTGGGATTGTTCGAGCCGAGCGCTGAAGGTTATCGCGAGAAGGGACGCTTCACGCCGCCGGGCGTGCCGTCGCGCGCGAATCCAATGGAGAAAGCTTGGACGTATCCGGTCATTGCGAACGGCAAACTCTACATCCGCGACAAGCAATCGCTCTGGTGCTACGACGTGAAAGCGGGGAAGTGATACCATTACTAAAGACAACCGGTGGATAGGCCGACGAACCCCTCACCCGGCCTGCGGCCACCCTCTTCCCATCGGATGTGGAGAGAGACGAGGTGAGGGGGCTTCGGATGATTCAACCGCTTCTCTTTGCGAATTGGTATGAAATGGCAGGCGGCGCGATAACACACGCCCTCGAATCTTGCCCGCAGAAGTATCGTGTAAAACAAGATTCAACCCAAAAACTGGAACAGTAAACGCAGATGACGCGGATAACACAGTTGAGGCTTTTTCAAAACTGTAGGCGACGAGGTAACGAGTTGTCTTCGGGCAGCACTCCTTACGTCGTGCCCTACAAGTTTTGAAAGAACCGCTCTCTTCAAAACATTTCTTCCGGCTTTGCTTCAGCGAGCCTCCGGTTAAACTTGGCTCATGCTAAAAATCCGATTTCTCCTCGGTGCGCTCGCGCTGGCAATCATTCTGGCCCTTGGTGTCTGGCTTGGTTTCGCGCTCCGCAACTTTGGCGGAAACTCCGGTGCGACTTCCTACAACACCGCCGTCGTGTTGCGTCAGGTGCAGACGCTGTCACAACTCGTCACCGTGAAATACATCATGGAAAAAGTCGTGGTGTACGAGGACGTGAAATGGTTTCCCGGCGGAGACAATCGTGTGTTGATGATCGCGCATGGCGTGGTGAAGGCGGGTGTTGATCTTGAAAGATTGAAACCCGAAGACATCGAGGTTCTGGAAAAGAAAGTGAAGATCAAGTTGCCAGCCGCGCAGATCATGGATTGCTATCTCGACGACAAACAGACGCAGGTGATCGAACGCTCGACGGGATTACTCCGCACGTTCGACAAGGACCTAGAGCAGACGGCGCGAAAGATCGCGGTGGATGATGTGCGGCGCGGTGCGCGAGCAGCTGGAATTTTGAAGGATGCGGACGAGCGCGCGCAGGCGCAGGTGGGAAAGTTGTTTCAGCAGATGGGGCTGGAAGTGGAATTTATCAGCCCCTGAGGCGCGGTGCGGAGTTCAATTCCCACGCAGGCGGGACAGGACAGTGTCTTGAAGCGAGCCATCAGAAATGCGGCTGAGGGTTCGCCCGATGAAAGACAGTTTCGGCGTGGTACCCCTCAGGCGATCACCACGGGCATGTTGGATCGGTCCGTTTTGACGTGATTGATCTTGATCGTCATCGGCGCGTGAACCGCTTCTATCTCAACAGTCAGGCGTTTGCGCGGCGTGACGGCGTGCGCGGACTGGGTTCGCAATTGCATCAGGTAAAGCAACGGCGGACGCGGTGACGGTCTGCGATTTGTGATTTGCGCGAGACCTTTGAACTCCTGAAGCATTTTGATCAATTTCATTTTCGTAGCCATTTGTTTCCGTCCTCGCCTGCATATCGCAGGTGATATGCCAGCAGGTTTTGCAGGGAAAATTCGCGTAAAAAAGTTTTTGAGAGCTAAAGTTTTTCCGGGATCGAAGTGTGGAGGGGGAGGTTTTTATTTGAGAGCGTTGAAGTTTCCACGGAGTGTTCCCGTGGCATTGAGCGCGCTCTCATGGCACTGCATGACAGATCGGCCAACATTTTCTCCGACCGCCAACGGTCTCTGACACCATGGACTTTGACTCCAGCTTTCTCTTCGCTTCGTTGCTCTGGGGATCAATCGGCGTCGGCTATTACATCTACGGTAAAAAGCAGGGCGTAACGATGCCGCTGATCGGCGGCATCGTGATGATTGCGGTGTCTTACATCGTGAGCGGTTGGTTGCTGATGTCGCTCCTCAGCATCGCGCTGATCGCGGCCATGCATTGGCTGATGAAGCGGGGTTATTGACCCGTCTCAAATCATCGGGTCGCCCGCTGTGACCGGCAGGGCAATTTTCTTCCAATCAGTCGTTCCGCGCGTCCGCGTTGTTCTTCAGATCAGCCCAATCAATCTTCTTTGCCTTGGGATCGAGGCCGTTGATGAAGTCTTCGATGTTGGTGTAGCCGTCGCCGTTGAGATCGCTGATGGTGTCGGTAGCATCGGCGGGATTGAGGCCGTGTTTCTTTTCCCAGTCGTCGGGCAGACCGTCGTTGTCGGAATCTTTGTATGAAGCGCCTTTGTAATCTGGCCAGCTGCCGACTTCGCTCGGGTCGGTGACGAATCCTTGTTTGACCTGCTCGGCCAGTTCATCGGTGAATTTTTGGGCGTAGCCGTAGAACTTCGCTTTCTCCTGTGAACCTTTCGCGATCTCTCTCGGCGGAATTTTACCGGCACGCGTTTGCTGGATGATTCGTTCGTCCACGGGATCGCCGCGCGGCAAAGTTGCCCCGACGTTCGCCGGCACGGTTTCGTATGCCCTGTCAGCGGGTTGGATTTGCAACGGCGCATGAGCGAATGGCGAGTTTGTGCGGATGCTCGCCAACACTTCGCTCCTCGGTGCGCGCGAGCCGGGTTGATCGGCGGCGAGTAGAGTTGGAACAATCAAGTGACGAGCAAGCACAACGCGAGAGCAACGCTCCCCCTCACCCTAACCCTAAGTGTTGTTGGTTTTTGCACGCTTCTTCAGAAGATGGCATGTGCGAAAGCGTTATGTCAATTTCACCGTCGCCGATGACGATCTTCTCGACGAGGCATTCGACGATCTTTCGCTTGTCCTCTGACGGCAGTTTGGGCCAGCGGTCATAGAGCGTGCCTGCTTCGTGGAGGACATCATCGGCGGATAGTTTGTTCACTTTGAGGAAGTCCACCTCGGCTTCAAGCTGTGGCAGTTCAGCCACCAACTGGTTTAGCCGCGCCTCGGCAGGCTTGTAGAACTGCCCAAACCCTTGGGCGGTGATTTGCTCCTCGATATACAGCCGATGGGTGCGGGTCATGTCATCCCTGACCTTCTGCAATTCCTTCTGGTGGGCATCGAGCAACGCCTGTTTCTCGGTCAGATTCTTGTCCGCTTCATCCAAATGGCGGCTGACACGCTCTGGCTGGGTAAAGAATCCCTTCAACTCATCCCGAATGATGTTTTCCAAGTCAACGATGGGAATCTTGTTGCAACATTTGCGGCAGAAGTACTTTGGACTGTCAGAGCGGACATACATCTTTTGACCGCAGGCGCACTGCGCCAGACCGCTGAACAGATAGACAGGGGCTTTGCCTGGGCGTTTCCACGATTTTAGCTGTTCCTCAATGATTTGGTTCGCCTGATTCCAGAGTTCTTCCGAAACGATGGCTTCGCATTCCACCGAACCCCATTCACTTTCGGGCTTAGGTTCGGTTTTCCATGTTCCAGTCTGGCGAACGCGGTTAAAATAGTAGATGCCCTTGGCACTGGGACAGACAAGGGTGCGAAACACTTGGGTATCCCGCCAGATTGAACCGTTGCGGGAGCGATACCCAGCGGCGTTCAGGAGGCGGGCGACTTGTCCCTTGCGTCTGTTTTCCAAGAACAGTTCGTAGGCTTTGCGGCGAATGGCGGCTTCTTCGGGTTGGATGACCAGTTTGCGGTCTTTCCATTGATAGCCATAGGGGGCACTGCCATTGATGGACTTGCCGAGCTTGGCGCGGGTCAGGACGGACGCATTGACGCGCTCGGTGATTTCCTCCCGTTCCCACTGGGCGAACACGCCAAGCAGATGAAAGAACATGCGCCCGCCTGCGGTGCTGGTGTCTATGGCTTCACTCAAAGAAATGAGGTCGGCATCGTGCTTTCGGAAATAGTCGGAGAAGTCTTCAAGCTCGCGGCGATTACGGGAGAGGCGAGCGAGCTTGGAAAACACCAAGCCAGTAATGTGACCGCGCTCGATGTCCTTCATCATGCGCTTGGCTTCGGGGTGTTGCATGACGGCTTTGCCGCTCTGCCCCGCGAGGTTATACAATTCCCTGACCTCCCAGCCTCTGCTCTTGGCGTAGGCGCGGGCGCGTTCCTCGTGGTGTTCGGGGCTCTCGCCCTTGGCTTGGTCTTCGGTGGAAACCCGAATCCAGATGCCGACGGGCTTGTTCAAGGCAGGGTTGTCCTTCATACACTACTTCATACCCGAAACGAGACGTGGAAGGCAAGGTAAATATGTAGGCAAACCGCATATATCATCTAAACTGTTTGCATGTCGAAGAAAGCATTTCGAGAAAGGGAACTGGTTGCACTGACAAAACGATTTCGCAGGCAGGCGGAAGTAACACGCGCACAAGCAGCGCGGGATATGGGAGTATCACAGACCTCAATCTTCCACGCCGAAGAAACGCCTGAGCAAGCCTTGGTCAAGTTGCGGATGCGGATGATTGAGAAGTATTCCCCTTACAAGGTCAAAGGCGCGTTCTATTTCCTTTCGGGGAAGTGATGGTGGACTTCTTGATGTTGAGAGATTCGGCGATTTCTTTCAGACTATTCCAGAAAAAATGGTCGCAGTATTGCAGCTCCATCATTTCCGCAATCTCTTTCATTGTGGTGTCATCAACATCGCTGATGTCGAAAAAGCTGTGTTCTAGGTCTGCGGGACAGATGCCAGTGATGGGATAATTTTCAAATTTTGAGAGTTTCATGGAGAGGGTGTTGGTTAGTTTCCTTGCTCAAGCTTGTTGGCGATCTTCAGCAAGTCCTCGATGTCGGCGAAGCGGCTGTAAAGGCGCGACTCCATTGCCTCAATCCTCTCCTCCATCCGCTCAAAACTGCGGGCTATGGAGACGCAGATGTCATCGGCAGATTTGTAAATGATGTCGTTGACCAGTTTGAGGTCGCTTTGAGTAAGAGTGCGTGACGAAACCTGTTGTGTGGTTGTCATGTGCGTGGTGATTAACGAATGGATAATCTGTCCGCTGGCTTGGACTTGCCAGCGGGAGGATATTTAATTTCCTCCGTCGTGCGGGTCATCGGAGATGACCGACACGACATAAGAAACCACGCAATACTTTTCTGACTTGTACAAGTCTAGCGTACCCATTGGCGGTGCCTAGATTGACAAGCCGATTGAAACGTTGGCTAATGTGGTTACTGCTTAAAGTGACGGCTCGTCACCCGTTGAGTTTGGCTTTCGGAGCGGAAGATTGGGTGCTTCGTCTCAGCAATTCTGTGTTTATCTGCGACAGTTCCTCCAACCGCCCCTGATACTCCGTGTAGGCAGACACGCCGGCACGCGCCTGTTTTCGGGCTTCGGGCGTTTTGAGCAGGAACTTCCTTACCTTGCCCGTTCCCAGACACTGAACGAGATAATGAAACGGGCCGTGCTTGTGTCCGCGCTGGCAGCGGCAGTTCTTCTTTCCGCAGGTCACGAACTGTCGGACATAGGATGCTCTGATCGCACCCTGCGGCGGGATCAGACTTTTCAGCAGGGTCAGCCTGCGCTTTTCCAAAGAGATTGCGGATTGTCCCTGTGCGTGAAATATCTTAGCCATATAATTGCATAAGAATAACGGTTCTGACATCGCGCCCTGAGCGCGAGCGACTGAAACGACAATCCTGAATTTCAGAATTGGGAACTCCTATTTCCCTCCAGTGATGTGGGAATGTGTCTTTTTTCGTTCCTGCTCCCGAGAGCGGTCTGGGCCAAGACCAGACTGCTGAAAAATCAAGAGTTTGCAGCATTTATAGAGTCTTCTTTGAAGCAGGCTTAGCTTTCGGGCGCACGGCATCCCCAATCACGCGCGCGGCGATATCCTCTTTCTGCTGTCGCTCTTCATGTGTGAGCTTGGGCAATGTGCGCTTCACCTTGTATCCATGCGACACGACAATGGATTCGGATGCTTCGAGCGAAGGCTTCGGCATTGCCTGTAAGTCGGCGATGAACTGATCAGGTTGAAGATAGATGACCCGCTTTGCGGCTTCCGCGCCAAGACTGCCGGACACGGCCGCAGCGATGTCCTCCAATCGTTTGTCCCCCAAACAAATTACCGCGACCTTCGGCAAGCCCGCGTCCAGGCATTTCCTGACATTGCCGACTTCATGGTCAATGGTTGTGGTAATGGAAATCTCACACGCGATTGACTGGTCGCTACGCTCCAATATCAAATCAATATTCTGCTTGGTGTCGCCAATCTGCTTCTCAATCGTGCTTCTGAAACCCAACGCTTCCGCCGCTTGTTTGATGCGTTGCTGAATGGCTTTGTGCTGCTCCCCGCCTTTGCCTTGAGCGCGGGGTGCTTGCGGTTCTCGATTCACCCTCGGTTTCGGAACTTCTGCAATCACCTGTGGCTTTGGTTCAGCTGTGGCAGGTATATCCTTTTCCGAACCCGTAGCCTTCGGGACTTCAGTGGGTATCAGTTTTGCGACTTCAACTGGTGGGGAAGCGGGAGCTGTCGCCAATGGTGGCTCTGGAATGATCGGTTTCTCAGGAGGCGTTTCCTTTTTCGCTGGTTTTGAATCTGTAACTTCACTTTCCCATGCCTGTCGCAACATCGCCTCCACTTGCGTCCTGGGAGTTCCGTATGTGGTTCTCGATGCCGCGATGACTTCATTTCGTCGTTGTGCAGCTTCGGCTTCATCCAAAATATCAGGCGGTGATACCGCTAGGTTGAAATCACAATCGCTGCGCTCGATCCGCACGATAGCTTCGCCGATGCCGAGCTTCTGCAAATCACGCGCCTCAAAGAATGAGAATCCCTCACCCAACTTCTTCGCATCATCATCGCCCACTCTGAATACGATCCGTGTGCAAGGATGCGACATCACGGCACTTGCAACTTCGGCATCCCGTTGCAACTGCCGCAACTCGTGATGAGCCAGCGTGAGTCCGATGCGATACTTCCGCGCGCCTTGCAGGATGTCCGCCATGCTCGGCGTGATGAAGTTGTGGAACTCGTCTGCGTAAATCCAGAAATCCCGACGTGCTGATAGTTGCTGCGCCTGTCGGCTCATGGCCGTCTGGTGGAACTTGGAAATGAGCAATGTGCCAAGCAGGTAAGAGTTCTCTTTTCCAAGAAGACCTTCCGGCAGTTTCGC
>CAMCWI010000024.1 GCA_945882065.1 Akkermansia muciniphila | reverse complement strand
CCCTAGCACCTAACGGTGGTGCGCGCCCGTTTCACCGGCGCGAATGGGACTTGGTCGGCCATCTCGCGCTCTACATCGGGCTGGCGGGCACGTCTCCTAGTCTGCCAGGGATGATGTGGACGTGAGCATGAAGGATCGTTTGCCCAGCCACCTCACCTTCATTCACGCCGATATTAAAACCATCAGGATTATGTTTTTCTTTTAGCAAACCCCTGACCTTTGCGACCAGAGCCCAAACATCATTGAGTTCGTTGGCTGGCAGGTCATGCAATATCGGAGCGTGGCGTTTAGGAATGACGGGCGCATGACCTTCTGAGACTGGGTAGCCGTCGAGGAAAGCTATTGAATGTTCTGTCTCCATCCACACACGTTCTTTAGGCAGGGAACAGAAGAAGCATTTTGTGGATTCGCTCATAAATTATCGTCTGAATGCTGCGCCTTGAGCGTTGCCATTTCAAATCATAAACGCCATCTAGACCCAACCCTGCACCCATTTCGTCGCATCCGTCAAATCCTCCCACCTCATCCTAAAACTGCGCTTAGTCAACACCGCCTCAATCTGGACAAACTCGATCAGGTGCTTGGGCTTTTCCAGATCAATCACCTTCGTCACCAGAAAATGCTTCTCCTTGTCTTGAGGATTCACCGCCGTCCATTTGCTCAACTTCAGCTTCGTAGGGTTGATTTGGTTGAGGGTAGGAGAGGGCATGAATGAAGTTTAGAGTAAAACCAATCTTCAGCGAACAGTAATTTGTGTCCGCTCATCATGCCTTATATCGCTATTCCACAATTGCGTGAGTTTAAACCTCACTTGGATCAGCGTTGTCTAATTCTGGCTCGCAGTTTCAAAGAAGGCGGGGCGCAATTTCATTTGCCCGACTGGGAAGTATATACCCAAAAAGAGCAGCACCATTTGTTTTCCCAAACCTGTTGTTTCCATACGATAAATATTGGGGAACACCATCATTCCCATTCCCACTCTCATCATTCGCATTCCCATTGAACGGGTAGTAAGCCACCAGTCCGTTGGTGAGCCAGGACTGAGCGCTGGCCGTGGAAACCAGGGCGATCAACATGCCAAGGCTGAGAATGTGAATGAGATGCTTCATAAGGGAGTCTTGAGAATTAAATGTTTGGGCTCTGAATGGGACTTCTGGGTCGAAGGACACGCCGAATTCGTGATTTTACCGAGTCGTTTTGCCCTGACGCTATTTACTGCGGCGCAGGCTCTCCCGGTTGCTGCACATCCAGATCAATCAGGATTTCGCGCGGCTCGGCACCGTTGCTTGGCCCGACGAGGCCGCGATTCTCCAGTTCATCCATGATGCGCGCGGCGCGTCCATAGCCGAGACGGAGGCGGCGTTGGAGCAAGGAGACGCTCGCCTTCTGTTCACTGCGGATGACTTCGATACATTGCTGGATGATCTCTTCATCCTCATCAATGCCACTCTCGTTGCCGAAGGTGTTCGCAGGTTTGGAAAGTTGCTGGTGAATCTCCATCTCGTAACTCGGCTTGGCTTGTTTCGCGATGAAGTCCACGACGCTCTGGATTTCCTGGTCGGTCACGAGCGCGCCTTGCACGCGGATCAACTTCGCGGAGCCGGGTGGCAGATAAAGCATGTCACCTTTGCCGAGCAATTTGTCTGCACCCATCGCATCGAGAATCGTGCGCGAGTCCACCTTGGCCGCGACTTGAAACGCGATGCGTGCCGGGATGTTCGCCTTGATGACACCGGTGATGACGTCCACAGACGGACGTTGCGTGGCGACGATGCAATGAATTCCCGCCGCCCGCGCCATCTGGGTGATGCGTGCGATGGCCATTTCCACGTCCGCCGGTGCGACCAACATCAAGTCCGCCAACTCATCAATGATGACGACGATGTAGGAAAGTTTTTCAGGAATGACGATGTCTTCCTCCCGCGGGACGACGATTTCTTCGTCGACCTCCACGGCGAAACCATCCGCGCCCGGCTCGACTTTTTCCTTCTTCGACTTGAGCGGCAGTTCGAGTTCCTGCTGTGGCAACGGCTTGTTTTTTGGACGCGAATTGAACGAAGCAACATTACGAACACCAACACGCGCAAAAATCTGATAACGCTTCTCCATCTCGTTCACAACCCAGCGCAACGCGAGGATCACCTTCTTGGGATCGGTCACGACGGGCACGACGAGATGCGGCAGCACGTTGTACTGCTGCAACTCAACGACCTTGGGATCAATCATCACGAAGCGCAGTTGATCCGGCGTGAAGCGATAAAGTAGCGATGCGATGATGGCGTTGATGCAAACGGATTTGCCCGAACCCGTGCTGCCTGCGATGAGGCAGTGCGGCATCTCCGCGAGATCGGCGATGATCGGATGGCCGTAAACGTCCTTGCCGAGCGCGACGGGAATCCGCGCCTTGGTGTTGCGCCATTCGTCAGACTCGAACAGGTCGCGCATGATGACCTTGGTCTTGACTGCGTTTGGCACTTCCACGCCGACGGAGCTTTTTCCGGGCACCGGCGCGAGGATGTTGATGCGTTCGGCCTTGAGCGCGGCGGCGATGTTGTTGGTGAGCGCGGCGATCTTTTCCAGCTTCACGCCGGGCGCGGGATGTAATTCGTAACGCGTGATCGTCGGGCCTTTGGTGATGTCTCCGAGCTCGACGGGAATATCGAACTGCGCCAGCGTTTGTCGCATGAGTTGCGCGTTGGCGAGCAATTCTTCCTTGGATTCCGTGGGCTTCACCGTCATGTCTGGCAACTGAAGAAAGTCCAACGACGGTAGCTGATAGTTCCCGATCATCGGCGTGGAAGCCACGGTGATTGGCTTCTTGACCTTTGGTCTCGGACGCGTGAGTCCCGTGATGTTGATAACCGTCTCAGGCTTGGGTTCGTCTGATTTGTCCTCGGATTTCTCTGCATCATTGTCCGAGTTTTTATCTTCAACCTTCGAGGGTGTTTCAGATTTGCGCCCCAATACATCCTCCACGGAAGCAGCTTTGAGTTCGCTTGCAGAAATTACCATGCCTTCATCCGGCGGCAAAATCTCCTTTTCAGGTTCTGGCGCGGCGGGTTTTTTCGTTCGGGCTTTTGCTTGCGGCACGCTCAAGTCGCGCACGTTGGGTTCGGGCACGGACTTGAAATCCTGGCCCAGGGCAGGGCCGGTGGGAATGGTTTTGCCAGCGACAGTGGTGGATTTGGCAACCTCTTCTTCCAACTCGCGTTTTTTCTTTTCGAGATCGCGCGCCTTGCGTTCAAGTGCGGCTTCGGCTGCGGTGGCTCCCGCTTTTGCCACGGGCAACGCCGCGCCATCGAACCGCGCCTGCAACCATTCGCCGAGTTTGAAGTTGGTGAGGAACAAAACACCGATCAAAGCCATCGCGCCGTAGAGGATGACCGCGCCGATCTTGCCCGCCATCCAGAAGATGTATTCAAACGTGGCCCAACCGAGCGCGCCGCCTGCGCTTTGGGCACCGAGTGCCACATGAACGCGTCCGGTAAGTCCGGATTCAAACATGATGTGCAACAAGCCCGTCAGCGAAAGCAATAGGATGCCAGCCCACATCACGCTCCAGCGCGAATGTTCCCGGAGATAACCCAGAAAGTTGAACAGGTAACCTGCGCCAAATGCCGCGAACAAAATCGGAATGATGTAAGCCGTGACTCCGAATACAAAAAAGAAGCTCCATGCTAGATGCGCGCCGAGCCAGCCGATCCAGTTGTGGAGCGGTTTGTTTGCCGGATTGCACAACGCCGAAATATCGTGCCAGTCAAAGGACAATTGCGCGAACAGCAGCAGCACCGCCGCCGCCAGCAGCGCAACGCCGATGAAGTCCCGCCAACCGTGATGTGATTCCGATGCGTCTTTCCGTGACATGGACGCAGCGTAACAGTCCGCCGTGCGGAGTTCAAAGTTGAAAAGCAGCGCAGTTAGGTGTAATTCCAACCCCACAGGAAACCGAATACCATGAAATCAAAACCATCGGTCAAATTTGCAGAGCAAAAGCGGAGCGGACACGACCTGTGGCGTTGTCGCCGCCGGGCTGGCGTTTGTTTGTGTCTCGCGTTTGCATTCTTGTTAAGCGGCTGTTCCAGTTTCAATCGCGAATGGCGACGCGTCGGACAACAACCCGTTCCGCCGGATTCTATCGCCGGACGTTGGGAAGGTCGCTGGTTGAGCGATGTCAACGCGCACAATGGGAAGTTGCGCTGCATCATCACAGTTGAGACGAATGGAATCTGCGCCGCCCGGTTTCGCGCGACCTATATGAAAACACTCAGCTTCAGTTACATCGTGCGCCTGCAAGTCGAGCAGCGTGATGGCAGCTGGCGTTTTCACGGGGAAGAAGATTTGGGCGCAATCGCAGGCGGGGTTTATAGCTACATCGGCAGTGCCACGGCCACCAACTTTCAGTCCACCTACGATTCCAAATACGACCGTGGAATATTTGAAATGCGCCGACCATGATCTTCCTGCCGTGAGGTTCGCCTGCCGGGTTGTGCCCGTTTGGAGAGCTTGTTAAGCTGACCTTGTGAGAAATTTTTCCTCCATAGCCGTTCTCGCTCTGACCCTCGCGGTTGCTGGCTGTAATTCCAAACAGCCTCTCAACTCCGTTTCCGGCACGATTGAAGTGGATGAATCGCGCGTGGCCTCGCGCTACGGCGGGCGCGTGGAACAAGTCTTCGCACAGGAAGGCGATGGCTTGACGAACGGACAAATCATCGCGGAGATTTCGGCGGCAGAACTTCGCCCGCGTCGTAATCAAACCGCCGCGCTACTCGCCGAAGCGGAAGCAGGCCCGCGCAAAGAAGAGATCGCCGCCGCCAAAGCGGATTGGGAAGCGCTGACCACGCAACAGATTTGGGCGAACTCAGAACGCCAGCGCGCTGCTGAGTTGTTCGCCGAGAAAACCATCTCTGCCACGGAACACGATCGCGCCGTCACCAGTGCCCAGGCTGCACAACAGAACGTCGCTGCCGCGAAAGCGCGTTACGATCTGCTGCTCGCAGGCACGCGCCCCGAACGACTCGCTCAAATCCGGGCGCAACTCGCCGAACTCGACGCGCATCTGGCCGAGATGAAAATTGCCGCGCCGACGAATTGCGTAATCGAAGTCCTGAGCGTGAAAGCTGGCGACGTGCTCGCGCCGAATCAATCCATCGCCACGCTGCTGCTGACAAATCACATCTGGGTGCGCGTGTTCGTGCCCGAACCGTGGCTCGGCCACATTCAGCTCGGCGACACTGTGAAGGTGCGCGTGGACGCGTTTCCCGGCAAAGATTTCGCGGGCGTGGTCGAGCAAGTCGCGCGTGAAGCCGAGTTCACCCCGCGCAACGTGCAGACCGTGGGCGAACGCGTGAAACAAGTCTTCGGCGTGAAGGTGAAGTTGGACAACGCCGACGGTCAACTCCGCGCCGGCATGGCGGCTGATGTGTGTTTCCCAAACGTACCGAAGTGAAACCAAGAAGTTTTAACCACGGCCGGGAACAGGCGGGGTAGTAGATGGCTGGTATGTTTTCAGCGAGGCCAAGTGTGGAGCATTATGTTTTTTATTTCTTGTTCGTGTCCATCTGTGTTCATCCGTGGTTGAATCTCACTGTTTTCCTGCTCCCGCTTTCCGGCTTGATTCTATGGGGCTTCGCACGAATCCTCTGCAGATGGAAAAACCTGATCAACTCCGCGAACTCTGGCGTATGCAAGACGCCTTGAACAAACGCATCGGCGTCCAGATGGACGGCATGAGCGACGAAGACAAGGCCAAGTGGATTCTCAACTACTCCCGCGCCATGACGCAGGAGATGGCCGAACTCGTGGACAGCGTGCCGTGGAAATGGTGGGCCAAGTATCAGAAGTTTGATGAGCAGAACGCGCGCGTCGAGGTCGTGGACTTGTTTCATTTCCTAATCAGCATGGCGCAAGTGCTCGGCATGAGTGCGGACGATGTGTTCAACGCCTACATCAAGAAGAACGAGGTGAATTTCAAACGTCAGGAGAGCGGTTACACCCAGAAAGACGAGCACGACTCGAAACACATCTGACCTGTGGCAAAATCCCAAACCAAACTCGCCACTAAGGCAAAAGTACCCGCGCGCTGGCGCAAGGAAGTCGAGAGCGTTCTCATCACGGACAAGATGCTCGCCAAGCGCATCGCGGAATTGGGCCGCGAGATCGAGCGTGATTTTGCAGGACGCGAGATGGTCGTCGTGTCGCTGCTCAACGGCACGGTGATGTTCATCGGCGATCTCATCCGGCATCTCTCGCATCCGTTACGATTGGATTTCATTGGCGTGTCGAGTTACGGCAAAGGCACGGAGTCCGGCGAGTTGGTTTTCACGAAGGAGTTGCGCCTCGACGTGCGTGGTCGGCATGTCTTGCTAGTGGATGACATTCTGGATACGGGGCGAACCCTCTCTCGGGTGACGGCAAAACTTCGCGCGCTCAAACCGCGCAGCATGAAAATCTGCGTGTTGCTCGACAAGCCGTCGCGTCGCATCGAGAAGGTGAAAGCGGATTACACCGGCTTCACCATCCCGGACAAATTCGTCATCGGCTACGGACTGGATTTCGCGGAGAAGTATCGCAATCTGCCGTTCGTAGGCGTGCTAAAGCCAGAGATGTACCGGGAGTGATTTCGCTACGGCGTGACAGGGCATGGATAATTTCGCAGTTCTTTCGGAGAGCCAAATGCAAGTCACCGTTCAATTCTATTCCTACTTTAGAGAACTTACGGGTTGTGCGGAGGCAAAGGAAACGCTCACCAACAGCGCAACGCTCGGAGTATTGCACGATCAACTCATGGCGCGCTTTCCCAAGTTGGTTGCCATGAAGAAATCTACCCTGCTCGCCGTGGGTGTGGAGTATCAGTCGCGGGACTACGTGTTGAGGGACGGTGACGCAGTGTCGTTGTTCCCGCCGGTGCAGGGAGGCTGATTTGTTCTCAGAATGAAACGCCAACTTATCCTCACCACCGACCCGATCAACGAGGCCGCGTTGATTTCTCGGCGTCAGATGTCCGCAGGCATGGGCGCGGTGGTGGATTTTCTTGGCGTCGTGCGTGGGGGTGAGGAAGGCAAAACCATTTCTGCCATCGAGTATGAGGCGTTTGACAAAATGGTGCGGCATCAGTTCGATCTGTTGTTCGACGCGATGGCGACGCGATGGCCGATTGAATCCGTGCGACTCGTCCATCGCATCGGCGTGGTCAAAGTGAATGAGCCATCTCTGTGGGTAGAAATCGTCGCGCCACATCGCGGTGAAGCATTTTCTGCGTGTCAGTGGCTGATTGATGAGATGAAACGCGTCGTGCCGATCTGGAAGAAGCCGGTGGCGTAGTCGTATCACTTCGCCACGGCGTCGTACACCCGCACTTAATCCACCTCGAAATAATCCGGCAGCTTCGCCTCGTCGATTTTGCCGCCCCACTCGCCGATCTCTTCCGAGAATTTTATGTATTCAGGAGCTTGCGAAACGCCGCCCGCCGTGGTTTGCCAGACTTCTTTCCCGTCCACGTAGAAGGTGTAGTTGGTCGGCGTCCACAAAAGCGCGAAGGTGTGGAAGCCGTTGGTGATCGCTGGCGCGGTGATCTTTTTGCCGGTGCTTTTGTGTGCGTGACCGTAACCATCCCAATGCAGATTGATCTCGTAAGTGCCATCGCGCTTGGGGAACTCCGCCACGTCAATCTCCGTGCCGTCGCGTCCGTCATCCCCAACCTTAAAAACGCCATCCGACATGATCCAGAACGCGGGCCAGTGTCCGGGTTGCGTGGGCAGTTTGCAGCGCGTCTCCCAATATCCGAAGCGATGTTCAAAGCGATTCTTCGTCCGCACAGCACCGCAGACAAACTTGTCGCCATCCTGACGCGTGCGAAGAATCAAACTGCCGCGTCCATTGAGATACGATTCGCTCTGCGTCCAGAAACCATCGCGCCGTTTCCAGTCGCCGAGGATTTCCCACTTGGCTGGATCGAGTTGCTTCTCGTTGAATTCGTCAGACCACGCGAGTTTCCACTCCTGACCTGCGGCCAAGAGTGGAAGCGTGTCAGCCCCGGCTCGATCCAAGAAAATCGTGCAACCTCCAAGCACGACTGCGTGCATGAGGCGCGCGATGGATCGCCAGCGGATGTGCAGAACGTTGCTCACGAATTGATTCTTACCGGCGTGTCGTAGGTCATCGGCGGCATGACTTTGCCTTCGCCATTGCGGATGGTGCGGGTCTTTTCATCGAAGAAACAAACCACACCGAGCCGTTCGGACATTTCGGCGAGCGCGAGCACGGTGCTGGCGCGGACAGAGAGGTCCACGTTGCAGAAGGGCGTGCCGCCTTCGCGGATGCACTTGTAGAAGTTGGTGTGCAGGTTCTCGATCTTGCCGTAAGGCGCAGGGTCGTTGAACTCTTCAGCATCCACTTCTTCGGAGAATAATTGTTCCGGTTGCAGCTTCGCCTGATTCGCACTGCCCGAGAGAGACACGGTGGCTTTGCGACCGCGAATCATGTCGGGCAAGCCGACTTCGTTCACGGTCGTCCCGGCGATGACGAACGTGAGGCCGCTGGGAAATTCCGCGAGGATGTGTGTGGTGTCAGAAATTTCACGGTTGGTTGAAACTTTCCGGGTGCCGGTGCAAACAACGCGGCTTGGGAACTCTGGATTGCCGGTGGCGAGCATCAGTGGATAAAACCGGTGGCTCAGGAGATTTCCGAGGATGCCGGAGTTGTAGTCGTAATATTTATGCCAGGAGAAATAGCGATGCGCGGCGTTCGCGCTCCACGGGACTTTTTTCGCGCCGCCCTGCCAACGATCCCAGTCTAAGTTCGAGGGATTCGCATCGGCATCAACCGGAAACTCCCATTCGTCGTTCTTCTTGTTGTTGCGGCAATACGACCCCTGCGCCCAGACGAGCGGACCGAGCTTTCCGCCTTTGACCCATTCGGCGACTTTGTGATACATCGGGTCGGCGGTGTACTGCGAACCGCATTGATAAACTTTCTTTGTGCTCTTGACCTTGTCGAAAACATCCCATCCTTCGGCGGCAAAGCGCGTCATTGGCTTTTCACAATAGACATGCTTGCCCGCGTCCAATCCATCCAGCGTACACGGTCCATGCCAGTTATCCACTGTCGTCACTAGGATGGCATCAACGTCTTTTCTTTCTAACAGGCGACGATGATCTCGGTAGGCATCCTTGGATTCGAGTCCGGCGAACTTCTGCGCGCTGTCGAGATGTTTCTGGTAAAGGTCACACACCGCACCGACCTTCACGTTCCACTCGCCCAACTTCGGCTGCATGCTTTTCAGGTGACTCGAGCCTTGTTTGCCCGTGCCGATGACGCCAAGAATGATCTTGTTGTTCGCGCCAACGACATTGACCGACGGGGCTTGTCCATAGACCGTGTGTTTGAACAGTGCAGGTGCGGCGGAAACGGCCACGGCTATCTTCGCGGTTTTTGTGATGAACGACCGGCGTGTCTCGCTGGTCGTTAAAATGTTTTTTGAATCAGTGGGCATGGCTTGGTGATTGATTGATGAATTACTGAATAAAACTAGCAACTCCGCCGACTTAGCAAAGGAATTTGTTCAAGCGGATTTGAAACGCCCACTCATTCATCAGCCGTTGTGTTTTTGGATTTCATCCGCAACCCGCAACCGGTAGCTTCATTGCATGACATCACAGTCGCTCCACATCGGCATGACCGTCCGCCACCCGCAATACGGCGTGGGCGCGGTGAAATCCATTTCTGAAAGCAGCGCGGATATTTTGTTCGCCGATGGCCGACGCACTGTCGCGCCGGAAGCAGCGGGACTTGAACCTGCCGAACCCACCGCTGCCATCAACGGATTGAGCGTGCCATTGCAGCAGTTCATCGATCAGACCCTCCACGCCGCAATCAGCAAGCTCGGATTGGAAAAGCCCGAATCACAAGCCAGCAAACTCGGCCTACGTTGGCACGGCGGAAAAATGGTTTTGCATCCAGCAGACGCGACTTTGCAGACCAAGGAGATCGAAATGGAAGTTTTCTTCCACAAGATCGTCATGATGCGAAACCAACTCCGCGTACTTGAGCAAAAGATCAACGGACACGAGAAACTCAGCGACGCCGAAAAAGTAGAGATGCAGCAATATATCACGCGCTGCTACGGATCAATGACCTCGTTCAACGTGATGTTCAAGGACAAGGAAGATCAATTCTGAGGCCGCAGCGTGTGAGACGTGATGGATGATCAGTCTCAATCTTTTTCTTGAGGCTCGCGAAATAAAGTGATGGGAGGCCGGCGCGGGCGCGGCTGTGTCGGAGAGCCGTCGCAGCAGTCTGGTAGCGAGAGAAGTTGAAGAACATCCGTTGAGTACCCGTTTCCCTCGCGCTGTAGCGGGTAATGATAACACAGGCGCTCTCCATCAAATTCGTGAACGCTACTTCAGGTCGCGCCCGGAGCTGGGCCGATTTCTTGACTCAGACAAACTCGCTTGGTACGGTCAGCCCGTCTTTTGAAGACGAAAAGCTTATGCCCGTAGAATACAATCCCTACCATGTGATCGTGGTGTTGAGCTTTGCGGCGATGCTGTTCGCACTCACGCCGCTGGTGTTGGCCCGACTCTGGGCAAAGTTTTTCTCTCCGAACAAGCCGGGTCAGGACAAGAACGCTACCTATGAGTGCGGCTTGGAATCCAAGGGCGATGCGTGGATTCAGTTCAAGTCTGAATACTATCTCTACGCGATCATCTTCCTGATCTTCGACGTGGAGACAATTTTTCTGCTGCCGTTCGCCGTGGCGTTCACGGGATTGGGCGCAGGCGCGTTCGTATCGCTGATGGTTTTCTTGTTCATGCTGGTATCAGGTCTGGCATGGGCGTGGAAGAAGGGTGTGCTGACGTGGAAGTAATACTTCGTAGCAGCCGACGCAAGGAGGTTCAAACTTGTCCCGAGTTTGCTAAAGTCAGAGGCTCGTGACCTCGGCTGCTTCATATTAAAATCATGGACGAAGGACTTAAAAGTGAATTACAGAAGCAGGGCGTGTTCACGACAACGCTCGAAGGCATCTACAACTGGGGACGCCAGAATTCCATCTGGCCTCTCCAGTTTGGCCTCGCCTGCTGTGCCATCGAGATGATCGCCACCACGATGGCGCGTTACGATCTCGCCCGCTTCGGAGCGGAGGTGTTCCGTCCATCACCGCGTCAAGCGGACTTGATGATCGTGGCCGGAACCGTGACGAAGAAAATGGCACCGCAAGTCGTGCGACTCTACAACCAGATGGCTGAACCGAAATACGTCATCGCGATGGGCGCGTGTGCGATTTCCGGCGGGCCATTCAAGCAAGGCTACAACGTGCTGAAAGGGATTGATCGTTTCATTCCCGTGGACGTTCACATCCCCGGATGTCCACCGCGCCCTGAAGCATTGATCCACGCGTTCATGACGTTGCAACAGAAGATCGCCGATCAGCAACTGACTGGGGAGAACCGTCCGCGTCACTTGAACGCTGATTTACCGAGCGAATTTCCAGTGCCGCAGTTCGGTGAGCATGATCTCGTGCCTCGGAGCAATCCCGCCTTGTGGCGACCACCCATCGCATCCCGGACTTGAATTAAGAAGCCCGGAACACCGCTACCCTCTCCGCCTCGAACGGGGAGAGGGCAGGGTGAGGTGTCGAATTCAGTGGCTGCTGGCGCGTTGCGGCAGACCTCTGACTTCCGACTCCATTCTCGCAATTTCTTTTACGCCGGAGTCGGCACAGGCGTGTGCGTCGGCGTGTCAATCGTCTTGCGACCGCGCAGACTCACGATGGAACGCGCCGTCTGATACGCATTGAAAACGTCGGGCGCAGCATCCTACTCCAACCAAGTCGCGGGACATTTTCAAACGCTTTTCATGCCATGTTGCTGTGGCCGAGGACGGCCACACTCCGCTCGTTGCGGAATCCCACTTCGGAGTTCGGTTGAAGTCTGATCAGGGTGAGTAGTATCACTTTCCCTGTTCTCTTTCTGAGTTTTTGAGTTTCGGCTGTTTCATTTCTATGTTCCCCATTGAACCGCCCTGCTGCTTTCGCCTGCCTCCTCAAACACACCTCCAAACTCTGATCAAAGCCGAAATTGCGTAGCTCGGCTATGGTCTTTGTAGAAAACCGCGAATTTTCACTGACGAGACCAGCCCAAGCGCGCGCCATACGGCGCGGCTTGGCGTTACTCTCGTCAAAGGCGCTTCGCGGTGCCTCTACAAAGGGTGCGACAAGTTCGCGCCCTTTTGTTTTCCGTAATTCGTTTCACGCAAGCAACCCACGGGAACAATTATGAAAAACAAGAAAACAAACCTACTCACGTCCGTCTTTTGTCTACTTCTGGCAAACGCCTCGGCTCAAAGCTGGCTCACCAATGGACTCGTGGCTTATTACCCTTTCAATGGGAACGCGAATAATGCGGCTGGTTCAGGATTCAACGGCACTGTTAATGGGCCGCAGGCGGGTAATGATCGATTTGGCAATGCCAGCTCGGCTTACTTGTTTAACGGTGCGGGAAATCACATTTACGTTGGAGATCAACTACCAGACTCCCAAGAGTTCACGCTATCAGTAGGGATTAGATCTGACGAAGACAAGGTTCAGGGGATTTTTTACGACGCGGCTCTTTTTACTCCTGGTCGTTCTCGAATCTTCTAGGAACTTGGTCAATTGGGCTGCAACGGGTCTTGCATTTACGGCCATCAGCGAGAACTACACGAATGAATTTGTCATCGTAGAAACCGGTTCATTCTTCCGGTTACGCGAAGTGCCTTGAAGTGGATCTGGGGTTTGCCTCAATGCTCAGTTGATTTAGGCAGCGGCAGTTTGCGCAGCCGGACTCCGCGTTCCGTAATTGAAATGGCTTACTCCAGCCTTCAGCATGGGTTCGCGAATGGTTAACTCGCGTTGCAAGAGGGCTGTCATCACTTCGTGATTCAATCCTTCGATGCGAATGCGAACGACTGAGGGTTGTTGTGCGCTGGTGGTGGCGAGAAGTTGATGAAAGTCAGCGTCCAAAGTCACCACTACTCGGTCTTCTGCTTTGGCTCGGAGCAAAATCACCTTGTCACTGGCAGCAGCCAAGCCGATTTCGTGGGTGTGAACCACGTCCCATCCGGCAGAGCGCAATCGTGCCGCTGTGCGTAGTGGTGTTCCTTGATCAAGCAGGAGTTTCAAGCGGCCAGTTCCTGAAACTCACCATCCAGACAGGCGGCGGCGTAAGCCAGTGCCTGTTTGATGTCTTCTTCTTCAAGGTCAGGATAATCTTTGAGCAACTCCTGACGATCCGGGCAGACCGATAATGCTTCCAGCACGCGCCGTACGGTGATGCGTAACCCGCGAACGCAGGGTTGCCCGTTCATCTTCTTCGGGTCACAAGTGATTCTGTTAAACGCGGTCTTCATGCAGCGACACTAGGTTGGAGGCTGTTTTCAGTCAAACATCTTTCCCGGATTCAGAATCCTGTTCGGGTCGAGCGCGCGGCGGAGTTCACGCATGACGCGCATCTGGGCATCTCCAGCGAACTTGGGCAGAAAACTTTTCTTCGCCATGCCGATGCCGTGTTCCCCGGTGATGGTGCCGCCGAGTCGGATGGCTTCGTCGAAGATTTCTTTGAAGGCTTCTTCCACGCGGTGCATCTCTTCCTTGTTCCGTTCGTCAGTGAGGAAGGTGGGATGCAGATTGCCGTCGCCCATGTGACCGAATGTGCCCACGCGCAGGTTGTATTTTTTCGCGACCTCCTCCACGAACCGGATCATCTTCGCCAATTCACTACGCGGCACGGTGGCGTCTTCGAGAATGACCGTGGGCGCGAGGCGGGCGAGCGCGGAGAAGGCACTGCGGCGCGCGGTGGCGAGCTTGTTGGCTTCGTCGTCGTCCTTTGCCACGCGCACGGACATCGCGCCGTTCTTACGGGCGAGTTCTTCCATCTTTGCGGCTTCCTCGGCCACGGCAGCGGGATGTCCGTCGGTTTCCATCAGCAACAGTGCTTCGCAATCCAGCGGCAGGCCGACCTTCGCAAAATCTTCAACGCAATGAATCGTCGTGCGGTCCAGAAACTCCAACGTGCAGGGAATGATTTGCGCGGCGATGATGTCGGAGACGGTTTGCGCGGCGGCATCCATCTGAGCGAACGTGGCGACCATCGTCATCTTCGCGGCGGGTTTGGGGATGAGGCGCAGCAAAACTTTCGTGACGACGCCGAGCGTTCCTTCCGAGCCGACGAACAGATCGCGTAACGAATACCCTGCCACATCCTTCACGCACTTGTTGCCCGTCCAAAGAATTTCGCCGTCAGGCAACACGACTTCGAGACCCATGACGTAATTGCGCGTGATGCCGTATTTCAAGCCGCGCAAGCCGCCGGAGTTTTCCGCCACGTTGCCGCCGATGGTGGAAATCTTCATCGAGCCGGGATCGGGCGGATAAAACAAACCCGCTGCACTCGCGGCGTCCGCGATCTGCAACGTCGTCGCACCGGGTTCGGTGAGCAGGGTGAGATTGGCGCGATCCAGCTCGAGGATGCGATTCATCTTCACGGTGCAAAGCACGACGCAATCAGGGCAGGGGAGACTACCGCCGCTCAAGCCCGTTCCCGAACCGCGTGTGACGATGGGTGTCTTGTTGGCGTTCGCGAGTTTGAGGATTTGCGCGATGTGATCTGTGGTCAGCGCGAAGACGACACAGCCGGGCATGGCTTGCATCGCCGCTGTGCCGTCGAAGGAGTAAGCGATGAGATCTTCCTTGGAAGTGAGGACATTGGAAGCGCCGACAATTTTCCGGAGGCTGGCGAGTGTGTCGTTGGGCAAAGCCATAAAAAGAAAGTGGCGGAGAGAGTGAGATTTGAACTCACGGTAGTGTTACCTACGCACGCTTTCCAGGCGTGTGCCTTAAACCACTCAGCCATCTCTCCACCAAGCGGGCGTAGTCTGACTTTGCCGTGTGGTGCGGGCAATCTTTTTCCGTGGGCGCAGACGGAAAGAGGCGACGGGATAAAACAGAAGAGAGACGAATTTCACGAATTAACATGAATTGGAAGCCGGCTTTGGGAATCCGTGCTAATTCGTGAAATCCGTGTCTCTGAGTTCTTGAACATTTTCCGTGTGTCCTTGTCAATTCAGGTAAGCGGCTCGAAACCGAAAGTTAAACAAGGTGTTGAATAGTGCGGGTCGCAAAGTGGTCTTGTGTATGAACGTGAAATTTCTCTCATCAATTTGGGTCGCGCGGCGGGCAGGTTTGTTGATTGGGGTGGGTTTGTCCTGGCTCGCCGCGTTGACCCTGTGTGCCAAGGATGCGCCCAAGTTGTCCGTCTCAGATCGTCCGGTGGATCGCTCGGCGCGTGGGGCGAGTTACTCGGCGGTCATTAAACGCGTGCAGCCCAGCGTGGTGACAATTTATTCGACGCGCACGACGCGCACGCAGCAGATGCAGCGGTGGCATCCGTTCATGGACGACCCGATGTTCCGCCAGTTTTTTGGTGAGGAAGGTGAATCGAGTCCACGTTCTCGCAAGCGCATCGAGCAAAGCCTTGGCTCTGGCGTTATCGTGTCGGAGGACGGTTACATCCTGACGAACAATCACGTCGTGGACGGCGCAGATGCGGACGGCATCAAGATCGCGTTGGCGGATGGCAAAACAAAGTTGGACGCGCGAGTCATCGGCAAAGACCCGGGCACCGATCTGGCCGTGTTGAAAGTTGACAGTGCGAAGCTGACCGCGATCACGCTGGCCGACAGCGACAAGATCGAGGTCGGCGACGTGGTGTTCGCCATCGGGAATCCATTTGGCGTTGGGCAAAGTGTTTCAATGGGCATCGTGAGTGCGATGGGTCGTGGCGGAATGCCGTTTGGCAACATGGCCGAGTATGAAGATTTCATCCAAACCGACGCGGCGATCAATCAGGGCAATTCCGGCGGGGCATTGGTGGACACGGAAGGACGGCTCATCGGCATCAACCAATCCATCGTGAGTCGCAGCGGAGGCAGCGCGGGAGTCGGGTTTGCGATTCCTGTGAATCTGGCGAGGTCGGTCGTGGAAGGGTTGAGCGCGAACGGAAAGATGGCGCGCGGATTCCTGGGCGTGGGGATGCAGGAGGAGATCACGCCGGGATTGGCGAAGGCGTTTGGATTGCCAGACACGGGCGGTGTATTGGTTACCTTAGTGATGACGAATTCGCCTGCGGCCCGCGCGGGTGTGGAACTCGAGGACGTGATCGTGGAGTTCAACGGGAAGAAAGTGTCAGACCCTCGTCACCTGCGATTGATCGTCTCTCAGATTGCCCCGGAAACGAAGGCGACGATGAAGGTCATCCGGGACAGGAAGGAAAAGACTCTGAACGTGATGGTTGGCGCACAGCCGCAGGAGATGCTGGTGGGCGCGACCGAAGAACCCGTGTTGCAACCGGCTGAAAAGGCCGGTGATTTTCTCGACGGTGTGGAGATTATGAATCTGGGGCGCGGGGCACGTCGGCAATTTGGATTTCCGGCGGAGTTGCGTGGCGTGCTGGTGACCAAGGTGGACGCGGACTCGAAGGCGGCCGAGGCGGAGTTGCACGAGGGCGATGTGATCGTGGAGATTGATCGTCATCCGGTGCGAACCGTGGATGAAGCCACTGAACTTGTGGGCGCGTCCAAAGACGAAAGCGTCTTGTTACAAATCTACCGGCCAGCAAGAGGCAGCGGTAGCACTCGTTATCTCTCGGTTGAAACCAGGAAGAAATAATCTGCAATAGTAGTTCCTTACAAATCCGGTCGAAGAACCAAAGGCTCGACCGGATTTCCCTTTTTTAACGCTCGTAGCAGACGACGTCAGGAGGCTCAAACATCCCCGTTTCAATCTGACGTAACGAAGCGGTCAGAGACTCCTCACGTCGGCTGCCACGTTCAATCATTCTTTAACCAGCTTTGACAAACGCCGCGCGGCAGGCATGATTTTTCAGAAGTCGCGCTGGCGTGGCTGTCCATCAAGATGTCTGCTCAATACAAAGATTATTATTCGACGCTCGGTGTCCCTCGTTCCGCGAGCGAAGCCGAGATCAAGAAGGCGTTCCGCAAACAGGCGCGCGAGTTTCATCCGGACGTGGCCAAAGACAAAAAACGTTCTGAGGAAAAATTCAAGGCCGCCAATGAAGCCTACGAGGTACTGGGCGATTCCACCAAGCGCAAGCGTTATGACGAACTCGGCGCGAACTGGAAGTCAGGCGCGAATTCCAATGGGCAGCCTGGTTGGGGGAATGCTGGTGGTGCTCGCAGCGGTACTGGCACGGCGGATTATGAATTTGATGGCACGGGCTTCAGTGATTTCTTCGAGCAGGTTTTTGGCGGTCGCCGCGCCGGTGGTAATGGACGTAATCGCGGTTTTGACGTAGACAACGCAGCGGAACGTGGCGCGGACATCGAGGGCGACATGATGGTGACGTTGGAGGAAGCCATGCGTGGGTCGTTGCGTTCGGTGAACGTAAGCCATGCGGTGAAGTGTGATGTTTGCGGCGGCTCGGGGCGACGCGGGCAACGTGTCTGCGTTGCTTGTGCCGGGGAAGGGCGAGTGAGCAAGTCCGAGACATATCAGGTAAAAGTTCCGCCCGGAGTCGCGGCAGGACAACGGCTGCGATTGGCGGGTCGCGGCGAGGCGGGATCGCGCGGCGGAGCGACGGGTGATTTATTTTTGCGCGTGCGATTGGCGAAGCATCCCGACTTCGATGTGGAGGAACACAACTTGATTTACGAAGCGGCCATCGCGCCGTGGGAAGCGGTGTTGGGCGCAAACATCTCCGTGCCGACGATTGAAACGCGGGTCAACATCAAGATTCCGGCGGGCACGCAGGCGGGACAGAAGTTGCGGGTGCGCGGGCGCGGACTGCCAGAGCGCGAAGGCGGAAGAGGAGATTTGATCGTGGTGACTCGCGTGGAAGTGCCGTCACAGGTGACGGACGCCGAGCGGGAGTTGTGGGAGAAACTGGCGAAGTCGTCTTCGTTCAAACCGCGCGAATGACGCCTTTCCGACATCCGGGTAGTCACCCGGTGACAGCAGGGGCATCCCAACTGCTAAAGGTACTCCGGTCTATGCGTGTGTCTGGAATGTGGAGTCTGTGCGTTGTCGCAATGCTGTTGGGTTTGAACTGGTTCGCCGGTTCTGCCCGCGCTGGCGGCAGCGGACTCAACACGCTCGTTGTCATCAATCAGAACAGTTCCAACTCCATCGCGCTCGGAAATTACTACGCTGAACGTCGGCAAGTGCCGCCGGAAAATATTCTTCGCATCTCGTGGTCCGGCGGAAACATTGTATGGGACGGCACCCAATTTCAGACGAACCTTCTCCAGCCGTTGTTGAACGACATCGCCTCACGCGGGTTGAGCAATCAAATCCATTACGTCGTGCTCTCGATGGACATCCCCTACGCCACGAGTCAGAGCAACATCTACAACGGAACGACGTCAGGACTTTTTTATGGATTGAAGACGGGCGGTGGATTGAACGCCTACATGCTGACGAACAGTTACGCGGACAGCGAAGCCGCGTTCTCCGCAGCGAAGCCAGCGGCGGCAGAAGGCTACTCTTTTCTCGCCACGATGCTCACTGCGGGTTCACTCGCTCAAGCGAAGTCGCTCGTGGATCAAGGCGTGAACAGCGACTCCACATTTCCCACCGCGCCGGTCGTGCTGGCGAAAACTTCCGACGCGCTCCGCCGCATCCGTTACACGGCGTTCGACAACGCCATGTTCAACACACGGCTGCGCGGGGATTATTCCGTGATCCGCAAGAACGCGAACTCGATGTGGGGCGAAACCAATCTGCTCGGCTATCAAACTGGGTTGATGACGTTGACAGTGCCGCCAAATGTCTTTGTGCCGGGAGCGATGGCGGACAGTCTCACGTCCTACGGCGGTGTTATCTTCGGTCCCAACGACCAGACCTCGTTGCTCGCGTTCATTCACGGCGGCGCGGCGGGTTCTTATGGCACGGTGACGGAGCCCACGGCGAATGCAGCGAAGTTTCCGAGCCCGCAAAATTATTTCTTTCAATCGCGCGGGTTCAGTCTCGCTGAATGTTATTACCAGAGCCTGGACATTCCGTATCAGGGATTGATCGTGGGCGAACCGCTCGCTGCGCCGTTCGCGGTGACGGCGGCGGGAAGTTGGTCAGGCGTCGCACCAGAAGAGATGCTCGTCGGCACGAGATCGTTCTCAGTGCAATTCACCGCTGCCGACGCGACGCGACCTCTGGCTCGGATTGATCTGTTCGTGGACGGAAAGTTTTTCCAGACGCTGACCAACGTGACTCCCGCTGCCGGAAATCAAATCAGCGTCCGGATCGGCACTCAAACCATCGCGCAAACAGTTCCGGCCAACGCCACGCTCACGTCGCTCGCGACCTCGCTTGCAGCCGCGATGAATTCCACCGTGAACAGCAATGTGACGCGCACGGCGGCGCAGGCGTTTGGAGATCGCGTGGAATTGCGTTTCACCGGCGGAAACCGCCCGTTGCCGCCGCCGAATCTTCACGTTGCCTCAACCACAGCACTCAACTCAATTGTGATGGACAACCCTGCGTTCACGACAGCCATCGGCACGGCCTCCGCGCGGACAACATTTCTTGCGGCACACCGGACGTTTCTCGATTCGCCGGCACGCGGCATCAAAGCATTGGCCGTGGGCGGATCAGTTCAAGCGGGAACATGGTTGAGGTTGACGGTTACGAAAACAAACGGCGCGGTCGTGGTCGTCACCTATACGAACCCAACCGCTGGCCCGACACCGGGAACAGTTCTTTCCAATCTGGTGAATCTCATTAACGCAGAACCAACCCTCGCTGGCCCTGATGGCGTGGTGGCGGAAGATTTCAACATACCGAGCTTCGGAAATCCTTCGGCCAACCTGCTCGCGCGCAGTCCGGGACTCGCCGCCGCAGGAGTCAGGGCGGTTCTCACGAGCAGCACTCTGGGCACACTGCCTGCGACCTCGGTGACGCTCGCTGACAATCTCTCCGATCTTCAACCACGCAATCACCTGTATCTCACTACGGGTGCAGCAATGCTTGGCAGCGGGGTTTTGTTGAACACCACATTGCTCGCGGATGGTTTCCACGAACTCACTGCGGTGGCTTACGAAGGAAGCAGTGTTCGCACACAGACGCGCGTGACTATTCCTGTGCGTGTTCAAAATACTCTGCTGTCCGCGAGCCTGACGTTGGTGAACTTGGCGGCGACGAATCCTGTTTCCGGCAGCTACCAGATTTCAGTCGTTGCGAACACGAACACCATTTCGAGCATCACGCTTTACAGCACGGGCGGAGCGATGGCCGTGGTGAGCAATCAATCGAGCGGGACGTTCGCCGTGTCGGGCGCGGCGATGGGAGCGGGGCGGCATCCGTTTTACGCGATGGTTCAAGACGCGCTCGGACGGAGATACAGAACGGAGACAAGTTGGGTGCGATTTGAGTGAGGGAGCGCGCCCGTCCCCGGGCGCAGAGGCGTGGCAGTGCGCGACGCTGCCGAAAAATGGCATGCGCTTGGTTGGTGGACATCGCTGCCCCGAAAGCGTTCGGGGCACTCCGATGGGATTCACGCCAGATTTTCGCTTGTTCGCTTGGTGTTGTCCGATAGGATTCGGCAAGACCCGCAGATTAAAAGTAGATGCGGTTTCGTATTCAGAGACTATTCACATCGCAAATGACCATTGACGAAACATCCGAAAGTTCTACACCCAAAAAACGGGGAGTAATCCTTGTCGTGGACGACGAGGACGGGCCGCGCTTGTCAGTGAAGATGGCGTTGAAGGATAATTACGACATCCATATGGCGGCGGACGGACCGGCAGCCATCGAGATCGTGCAGAAGCACAAAATTGACGTGGCGGTGCTGGACATCCGGATGCCGGGCATGTCCGGTGTGGATGTGTTGGAGCGGATCAAGTTTCTCGACCCGACCATCGAGGCGGTGATGGTCACGGCGTTTGAGACGACGGACACCATCCGGCAATCACTCAAGCTGCGAGCGTGTGATTATCTCAACAAGCCATGGGAGATCAGTGCGATGCGCTCCGCTGTTTCCAGCGCGATGCAGCGGCGCACGCTTGATACCGAGATTCTTAACAACAACGAGAAGTTGCAGCAGCTCTTCACCGAGTTGCAGAATGAAAAAGTGGAAGGCCAGATGGCGCAGGCACGCGGAGATATTTACGCCAGCATCATTCACGACATCAACGGCCCGCTCACGGTCATCTCTGGTTTTCTCCAGTTGATCAATCACCGCATCGGTCCGGCGGAAACGCTCGATGCGGAAGGACTGGCGTTCACGAAGGATCGGTTGCGCACGATGACTCGGCAGGTTACGAACTGCATCGAGATTTCGCGCCGCTACCTCAGCTTCCTCCGCAAACAGCCGGGCGAGTACGCCAGCGTGGGCGTGAATCAAATGCTCACCGACCTCGAACACCTTATGCGTGTGCATCCAAGCCAGCAGAACAACGAGTTCGACGTTCAGCCGCTCGCGCAGGACATCGCCGTGAAACTCAATGGCACGGACGTAATCCAGATGTTGCTCAATCTCGCGGTCAACGCGTTTCAAGCCTCACCGCATCCGCATCGCGTTCAAGTCAGCGGTGAATCCTTGTCCGCACCGCTTGATCTGTCTGTGTTCAAAGACGCGCCGGGCGAGAGATTGTTGAACGTGGAAAACTTTCAGAACACCGCGCCGCTCGTGCGGTTGACGGTGAGCGACAACGGGCCGGGGATTCCGCCCGAAGTGTTACCCAAGATTTTCCAGGCCTACTTCACCACCAAAGACGTGAGGATGGGAACGGGACTGGGATTAAACATCGTGCAACGGCTCGTCAAAGAAAGTGGCGGCGCACTGCACGTCAAAACCGCGCCCGGAGAGGGGACAGCATTCTCGGTCTATCTCCCCGGCGCACCGATCACGACATAGGAACTCCCATGAAAAAAATCCTGTTGGTGGACGATGACGCGCTGGTGTTGGAACTCTATCGCAAGAAACTCGCTGCGGGCGGATTTGAGGTGCGCACGGCGATTGATGGATTGGACGCCGTCAAACTGCTCGGCAGCTACGCGCCAGACTTGGCTGTGTTGGATTTGATGATGCCGAAACTTTCTGGCGTGGATGTGATCAAGTTCATGCGTGAAAAACCCATGCTCGCCAAGGTGCCTGTGGTCGTGCTCACAAATTCATTCATGAGCGATCAGGCGCGCACAGTCAACACCCTCGAAGTCAGCCGCGCCATCGTGAAAGGGGATTGTACTCCGGCGAAGATGCTGGAGATCGCGAATCAAATCCTCGGTGGCAACACCCCTGTTCCGGCGATGCCGACCGATACGTCGCTCGCAACGGACGAGGCACGCGAATCATTTCTCAAGAACGTGGCGATGGAGTTCACCGACTTGCGCACGATGTCCGCTGAATTTGCACAAGACCCCGATGCTGCGGGACGCACTGGAAATCTCACTGAGCTTTGCCGTCATGTTCACCACATGGCGGGCGCGGCGGCATCGGCGCGTTGCCATCATGTCGCGTTGATGAGCGGCGCACTGGAGGCGTTGTTGTTTGAGTTGGTAGAAAAACCGCAATTCATCAATCCCTCCACGTCCCGCACCGTTTCATCTTCTGTGGACTTCCTCGGCATGTTGGTGGACAACGCACGCAATGGTCGCCGCATGGAATCACTCACAGCCGAAGTGCTGGTGGTGGACGACGACCCACTCTCTAATCGTATTGCGCTCGCTGCACTGAGTCGCGCAAGGTTGAACGCCCGATCCACGGAGAATCCGGTCGCCGCTCTGGAATTGCTCGCCAAACAACAGTTCGATCTCGTGCTGCTTGACGTGGAGATGCCGCACATGAGCGGCTTCGAGGTCTGCCGGAATCTGCGCCAGCTTCCCGGCTACGAAACCACGCCGGTGATCTATGTCACGTCGCACGGCGATTTTGAAAGCCGTGCCAAAAGCATTCTCGTCGGCGCGAACGATCTGATTGCGAAACCAATCTTCCCCATCGAACTCGCCGTGAAAGCCATGGCGCATCTCATCCGCAGCAAGCTGGTGGCGAGCCTGAATGTGATGGCGTGAGTCGTGTTCGGAGTGCTCCGAAACCTTTCGGGGCAGCGACTTCCGCTAACAGAGTTGGCGGGAAACCACGAACAACCTCCTCTCCGCCGAACGTTGCTGTGGCTGAGGACGGTCACGCTCCACAGGTTGGACAAATCCCTGAGCCATCAATGCTTCGATTCCGCCGGACCGCTTGGCGCGACGGGCAAATCCCCTTCGCCCAATCGCCGATGAAATAATTCCAGCGCCATCTGGTAGCATTGCAGCGCGAGCGCGGGATCGTAGCGATGACCCTCATCGCGGAGGAAGGCGTGCTGGCCGTTGAACTCGTGCCAGGTGAAGTTCACGTTGAGTTCGCAGAGCGCGTTGTAGATTTTCTTCCGGCCTTCCAGCGGGACGTGCGGGTCTTGTTTTCCCCAGAACAGGAGCAGTTCGCCTTTGATGTCCTTGGCGCAAGCGAGCGTGTCGTCGCCTGTTTTACTGAGTGAACCTTTGTGGATGTCGGTGGCGTAGAAACAAACGGCGGCCAACACGTCGGAGTTTTTCGCGGCAGCGCGAAAGCTAAGATGGCCACCGATGCAAATACCGAGCGTGCCGAGTTTGCCAGTGCAAGCGGGATGGGATTTCAGAAAATCCAACACTGCGCGAGCGTCGCCGTCGAGACCGCGCAATTCTTTCTCCAGCTTGAGCGCGTTGCCGCGATCCGCGCCCGCTTGATCGTAGGACAACACGCAACCGGCGGGTTCAAACTCGTGGAAGATTTCCGGTACAGCCACGACGTAGCCATGTCCCGCCAGCAACGCAGCCGTGCGGCGGATGGGCGCGGTGACCTGAAAAATTTCCGAGTAAAGCAGGATGCCGGGATAGCGGCCTGCGGCTTGCGGGCGAACGACGTGAACCCGCATCGGGCCGGTGGCTGTTTGGAGTTCGACGACTTCGTTGTCTTTGAGGGTCATGACGCAGTCAGATTACGAAACCACGAATGGGGAGGAAACAAGAAGTTGAACCGCGAACCACACGAAAGGGGAAATTCAGTGGGTAGGGCGCGGCACTCCGTGCGCGCCGTCGGTCTGCCTAGCCCGGCGCGCATGGAGTGCCGCGCCCTACCATTCCAGTAAAAACAAAAACGCGCTGGTGATTTCACCAGCGCGTTTGATTAAAACAATCCAAACAATTCTGTCAGATGTCGCTCAGTAGTTCCGCGCGACTTCGGCCCAGTTCACCACGTTCCAGAACGCTTTGAGATAATCCGCGCGCTTGTTCTGGTAATTCAGATAGTAAGCATGTTCCCACACGTCCACGCCGAGCAATGCCTTGCCTTCGCAACCGGCGACAGCTTTGCCCATGAGCGGATTGTCTTGGTTTGCGGTGGAAACGATTTCGAGTTTGCCGCCGTTGGAAACCAGCCACGCCCAGCCGCTGCCGAAGCGACCAATGCCCGCAGCTTCAAACTTCGCTTTGAAATCATCGAAGCTGCCGAACGCGGCCTTGATGTCATCCGCGAGTTTGCCGGTGGGAGCGCCGCCCGCGTTCGGTGCCATGAGCTTCCAGAAGAACGAGTGATTCCAATGACCGCCGCCGTTGTTGCGGACCGGGCCGCGAATCGCGTCAGGCACGGAGGCAAGATCGGTGATGATCTGCTCAAGCGACTTGGCTTCGAGCGCGGCATTGCCCGTGATGGCCTTGTTCAGGTTGTCCACGTAGGCCTTGTGATGGCGGCCGTGGTGGATTTCCATGGTGAGGGCGTCAATGTGCGGTTCGAGCGCGGCTTTGTCGTAGGGAAGATTCGGGAGTTCGTGGGGCATAATTGTTTTCTTGTTTAATGGTTCAGTCAACTGAGTTGAGCCTAGCAAGAGCGGAACGGTTCGCCAAGCGTTGAAAATCATTTCGCCAGCTCGACGAAGTTTTTCAGCAACTGCAATCCCACCTTCTGGCTTTTCTCGGGGTGAAACTGCGTGGCATACACGTTGTCCTTCCAGACGGAGGATGCAAAGTTCCCGCCGTAATCCGTGCGCGTGGCGACGATGCTCGCGTCCGTCGGTTGAGGATAAAAGCTGTGGACGAAATACACGTAGCTGCCGCTCTCCACGCCGCGATAGAGCGGGCAATCAGGTCGCGTGATCTCGATCTGATTCCACGCGATCTGGGGAATCTTGAGGCCGGGCTGCTCGGTGAAGCGGACGACTTTACCGCCAAACACGCCGAGGCCTGCCGCGCAACTGTTGAACTCTTCGCTCTTCTCAAACAACGCCTGATAGCCCACGCAGATGCCGAGGAACGGTTTGCCGGTCTTGATGAAATCGCGCGAGGCTTCGAGCAGGTCCTGTTTGCGGAGCGAGTGGATGCAATCGTCGAACGCGCCCACGCCGGGCAGCACGA
>CAMCWI010000023.1 GCA_945882065.1 Akkermansia muciniphila | reverse complement strand
CTCACGCGTTTGCGAAGATCGCGCGCCTTGCCGACGTAGATGACCGTGCCAAACCGATCCTTATGCAGATACACGCCCGGCTTGTGAGGCACGCTGCTGAGTTTTTTGCGGATGTGATCTGTGACCGGCACAGGGAAAGTTTAACCACGGATGAGCACGGATGAAACAGCGATTACTAAGCCTCGGAGTGTGCCCGTCCTCGGGCACAGCAACATTCAACAAACGCACGCTCACAATTTTCGGAAGCCTCTCGCACAACCACGTTGCTGCGCCCGGGGACGGGCGCACTCCGGCGCGGCGCAATGGCAGACAGAAAACAGCCACACTGGTTTCGCCGTTGGCTGCTACGAAGAATCAATCCCGCCAGCAGCGATACACGTACGCCGGGGGAAGATTGCGCCAGATGGTCGGCGTGAACTCAACGCGGGCAAATTCGCGGAACATCAACTTCCGAAAGCGAAGCGTGGTGGGATAGTAGCGCGCGTGACTGTAGGCGAACCCCACGAATTGTCCGCCGGGCGCGAGCGAACTTGTGATCGCGCTCATGATGCGATCCTGCATCGCGGGCAGCATGTTGCCCCACGCCAGCCCGCTCACGACGCAGCGCGCAGTCTGCGGCTGGACGTGTTTCGCGAGATGCTCTGCGGAGTCGAAGTGGATTTCGCCTTTGGGAAAGCGGCGGCGCAACACCTCCACGTTCGTGGCGCTGAGTTCCAGCGCGACTAGGCGTCCGCTCTTATCCAGACGCTCTGCCAAGAGTTGCGTGAAGTTTCCCGTGCCTGGCCCTAGTTCCACGACGGTATCGTGCGGCGCAAAACTGCACGCGTCCGCCACCGCGCGCGAAAGTGTTTCGGAGCTGGGCCAGATCGCGCCAACTTTGAGCGGCTCCCGCAGGAATGCGCTTACAAATTTCCAAGCGCTTCCGCTCATTGTTCCGGTCGGCGCATCGGCTGATGTGGCATTGGCCTCAATTGTTTTCACGCTCCAAGCTCTCCATCTTTCGACCTCACGGCAATCTCTTTCCTCTTCATCGGGCGCGCCTGCCGCCGATCAGCTTGGTCGCGTCGTGCGAATTGACGACTCAGATGAATAACCCAGGAGAGGTTTAAGTCTGGAATTGATCACGCATGTGGGTTAAAAAAGGTTTCGCTTGAGACAGGTCACTGATGTGCCGCGACCTCGTCTGCCCAGCCGCGATTGAAAAGAAGCTGATGAGTTGTCCCCGAACATTTTCCGCCCTGAGTGTTGCCAGTCTTGTGCTGGTTGGTTTTGTTACAAACGCCGCCGACTCGTCCGGCACGGAGGAGTTTCAGAAGACCATCAAGCCGTTGCTCGAAAATTATTGTTTCGATTGCCATGCGGATGGCGAGAGCAAAGGGAACGTGGTGTTTGATGGGTTCAAGAATGATCAAGCCGCTCTTGAGGATCGGGAACTTTGGCTGCATGTGCTCAAGAATCTTCGCGCTGGATTGATGCCGCCGCAGAAAAAATCCCAGCCGACCACTGAGGAAAAAGCGAAGATTGAGCGATGGATCAAGGATTCCGTCTTTGTCGCCGATCCGCTAAATCCTGATCCGGGTCGTGTCACGATCCGGCGGCTGAATCGCGTGGAGTATCGCAACTCAATCCGTGATCTGATCGGCGTGGACTTCGATGCAGATTCGAATTTCCCTCCGGACGACACGGGACACGGGTTTGATAACATCGGAGATGTGCTCACGTTGCCGCCGATGTTGTTGGAGAAATACTTCACAGCGGCGAACCAGATCGTGAGTGAAGCCGTGCCGAGCGTTTCCAGAATAGTGCGCGAGAGATATGTTGCCGGAATGGAATTTCGCAGCAGCAAAGAGCCACCAGAAGATCAGGGCGGGCGACGGCGGGATGGATTGCAGATGTCTTACTACTCGCCCGCTGCGGTTTCAAACAAGTTCAAGGCGGACATCGCGGGCAAGTATCAACTCGCCGTGTCCCTCATGATCAACGAACGATTCGTGGATAATGTTTTTGATTACAACAAGTGCCGCCTGATTTTCCGCGTGGATGGCAAGGAGTTGTTGCGCGACGAATACAGTTGGGAAGGCGGCAAGCCGTATCACTACAACTACGAGGTGGACTGGACGGCGGGCGAACACGAGATGTCGTTCGAGTTGCAGCCGCTCACGCCTGACGAGAAACAAACCCGCACGCTGTCCATGCAGATCACCGCCGTGAAAGTGCGCGGGCCGATGGCGCAGGAACATTGGGTGCAGCCGAAGGATCACGAGAAATTATTTCCGAAGAAAACTCCCGATGATGCGGTCAGTCGCCGTGCGTATGCGCGTGAGTTGCTTGGAGGATTCGCCCGCCGCGCTTATCGCAGGCCAGCGGATGCCAAAGTGCTGGATCGGCTCGTGAGCCTGGCGGAGAGCGTTTATAGCCAGCGGGGGAAAACCTTCGAGGCAGGTGTATCGCAGGCGATGGTGGCCGTGTTGGCGTCACCGAGGTTTCTCTTCCGTGAAGAACGCGCGGAGAAATCACCGGGTGGAAAAGTTTATCCCTTCGTGGATGAATTTTCCATCGCGTCGCGCCTCTCGTATTTTCTGTGGTCGTCCATGCCGGATGAAGAGTTGTTGCGCCTCGCTGAAACGGGCGGGCTTCGGAAAAATCTCACCGCGCAGGTGGAGCGGATGTTGAAGGACGAACGGTCGCAGGCGTTCGTGAAAAACTTTGTCGGTCAATGGTTGCGGGCAAGGGACATTGAGACTGTCCCCATCGAAGCGCGGTTTGTCCTGGCTCGCGAGGAGAAGTTTGACCAAGAAAGATCCCAGAATCGGAAACGGTTCAATGAACTCAAGGACAAGACCGACGAACAACTCACGCCCGAAGAGCGTGAAGAGTACAGGAAAATCCTCTCGTCCTTCCGACGATCAGACCGGCAACCGCTACGCGCAGACATGACTGGCGATCTGCGCCGCGCCATGCGGCTGGAAACGGAAAAGGCGTTCGACTACCTGCTGCGCGAAGATCGCAGCCTGCTTGAGCTGCTGGATTGCGATTACGCGTTTCTCAACGAGCGGCTGGCGAAACACTACGGCGTCACCAACGTCTTCGGCGACGAGATGCGTTTGGTGAAGCTGCCCGCCGACAGCCCGCGTGGTGGCATCCTCACGCAAGGCACGATGCTCGGCGTCACCTCGAATCCCACTCGCACCTCGCCCGTGAAACGTGGTGTGTACATCCTCGACAACATTCTTGGAACTCCGCCGCCGCCGCCGCCACCGGACATTCCGCCACTGGAGGACGCGACCAAGAGTGTGACGGGTCGCGCGCCGTCCTTGCGGGAAACACTGGCGGCGCATCGTGAGAATGCCTTATGCAGCTCTTGCCACAACCGGATGGACCCGCTCGGTCTTGCGCTGGAAAACTTCAACGCCATGGGCATGTGGCGTGATCAGGAATTCGCCGAGCCGGTTGATCCCACAGGCAAGTTGATCACGGGTGAAAGCTTCAACGACATCCGCGAACTAAAACGCGTCCTCGTCAAAAATCATTACAGGGATTTTTACCACACCGTTACCGAAAAGCTGCTAATCTATGCTCTGGGGCGCGGTCTGGACTACTACGATGTGGAAACCTGCGATCAAATCGTGGCGCGGATAGAGGCTTCAGGTGGGCGGCTCTCGGCATTGATCGCCGGCGTGGTGGAATCTGCGCCGTTCCAAAAAACGCGGTTGGCAGAACAGAGCGACCCAAAGAAAACAACCAAGCCAGCACAGCAACGGGCCGATGTGAAAGCAAAGCCATGAACAAACAAACTTTCAACCCAACAGAACGCATGGCACAACGTCACGCTGGATTCTCACGCCGACATTTTCTGCGCGGCCTCGGCGCGTGCATCGCGCTGCCTGCCTTCGAATCGTTCGCGCCGGGGAAGTTGCTTGCGGCTTCATCCGCCGCCAATCCTGCCACGACTGCTACCGGGGCGCCATTGCGCTCGGCCTTTCTGTATTTTCCGAATGGCGCGATCCAATCAACGTGGTGGCCAAAGGGAGATGGCGCGAACTTTGAACTGAGCCGCACGCTGCAACCACTCGCGGCGGTTCGCGAACACTTTCAGGTATTTGGCGGCCTCGAACATCTGAACGCCACCGCTGGCAACGATGGCGGCGGCGATCACGCACGCGCGAACGGCACGTTCCTCACCGGCGTGCGCATGAAGAAAAGTGCGACGGACGTGCGCGCTGGAATTTCCATTGATCAAGTCATCGCACGCGAGGTCGGGCATCTCACGCGGTTGCCGTCGCTGGAGTTGACCTGCGATGCGGGACGCAACACCGGCGCGTGCGACTCCGGCTATTCCTGCGCTTACCAATACAATGTTTCCTGGAGTTCGCCCACCACGCCGATGACGCCGGAGGCGAATCCGCGTCAGGTGTTCGAGCGATTGTTCGGCGCCGGTGCTGTGGGTGAGCGCGCGGAGGAATTGAAGCGTCGTCGCGCGGAGCAGCGTTCGATCCTGGATTTCGTGGTGGAAGACGCACGAGACATGCAGCGTCAGCTCAACCCGCACGACAAGGCCAAGCTGGATCAATACCTCACAGGCGTGCGCGAATTGGAATCGCGGATTCAATGCGCGGAAAAGTTTGGTGATCCGAAAGACCCATCACAATCAACGCCACTAGGTATTCCGCCGACTTACGCCGAACACGTCCAGATCATGTTCGACACCTTGGTGCTGGCGTTTCAGACCGACTCGACGCGTGTCGCAACAATGTTGCTGGCGCATGACGGCAGCAATCGTTCGTTCGCCGAGATCGGTATTCCCGAAGGACATCACGATCTCTCACATCACGCCAACGACGAGGAAAAGATTCAGAAGATTTCCGACATTGATGTCTGGTATGTGAAGCAGCTCGCGCGCTTCATCGAGCGGATGCGCGACACGAAGGATGTGGACGGCAATTCACTGTTGCACAACTCAATGATTGTTTATGGCAGCGGCAACGCGGACGCGAACCGTCATACCCATGCAAATCTGCCCATCCTTCTGGCGGGCGGGGGCGGCGGGACGTTGACGCCGGGTCGCTTCGTCAAGCACGGCCAGACACCCACGAGCAATCTCTTCCTCAGCATGGCGGATCGCATGGGGGTGAAAAGCCTCGACCGTTTCGGAGATTCAACCGGGCGGCTGGCGAGGATTTGATTCAAGACGGAACGATGGAGCCGAACGAGGGACGCAGGGAATTCCTCAACGTGAGTTGATCACTAGATGGTGTGTTGTCCGCAACCCGTTCCACTCCGCGTTTCTCCCGTCTAGTTTCAATTATTAGCTTAAAACCATGAACATGTTCACACGCTCCACCGTTGCGCTTTTGTTTTGCGCGCTGACATCGCTCGCCATCGCTGAACCTCAGGTGATCCATCTCTGGGAGAAAGGCGCGCCGGGATTTGAGGATCGTCGCGATGAGCCGGAGTTGGCCAAGGATTATTGGGTGCGCAACATCCACAATCCATCCATCACCGTCTTTCCCGCGCCGAAGGAGAAAGCCAACGGCGCGGCGATACTGATCGCACCTGGTGGCGGCCATCGTGAATTGGGCTTCATCCCTGAAGGCGTTGAACCCGCAAAGTTTTTCAACGATCTCGGCGTGACTTGCTTCGTGCTGAAACATCGTCTCCCACGCGAAACCAATTCTCCTTACTCGCTGCAAATCCATCCGCGCCAGGACGCGCAGCGCGCGATGCGGACTATCCGCAGTCATGCCGCCGAGTGGAACGTGGATACGAATCGCATCGGTGTGTGTGGCTTCTCCGCCGGGGGCGAAGTGGCTGCGCTTCTTGTTTATAGTCCGACGGCGGGCGATACGAACTCGGTGGATGTGATTGAGCGGATGAACTGCCGCGTGGATTTTCAGATTTCAATCTATCCCGGCCCGCTCGGTGTTCCTGCCGGAGATATTCCCACCGATGCACCACCCGCGTTTTTCCTTGTCGCGAACGATGACCACAGCCACGTCGGCCCGGTGATCGCGCAGTTGGAAAAATATCGGAAAGCGAAACGCCCGGTGGAAGTCCATCTCTACGCGCGCGGTGGACACGGCTTCAACATGGGCACCCGCTCCAAACTCAGTTCAATTAAAGGCTGGCCGCAGCGCATGGCGGATTGGCTGGCGGATAATAAAATCCTCGGTCCTGCGGCTTCTGTTGCGAATGAGAATCGTCCGTGAAAAAGCAAAAGGCGCGATGGGTTGACCATCGCGCCTTGTGAATGGAACGAAGATTACGGCTTCAAGAATTTATTCACGGCATCCGTCGCGGACTTGGTGACGTTGCTCACGGCAGTGGTGCCGGTGGCGGTGGCGTTGGCCACGGCTTTGGATGTGGCTTCGGTCGCCTTGGTGATCTGCGCCTTGAGGCCATCCACCATGGAGACTTGATTGGTGGACATGGGTTCACCGCTGGTGGCGTTGAGCTTCGCAAGTGCGTCGGTGAACTTGCCTTCGCTGATGAGCGACTTCGCGGAATCAATCAACTCCTGAGCTTTGGCGCTCGCAGGGGCAACCATTTCCTTGGCCTTGTCCGTGACAGCGGCAACGGCAGTCGTGCCCGCAGTCTTGACGTCTTCGATGACTTTCGCCCCGGTTTCCTTGACTGCGGCAGTGGCGTTCTTGACGGCGTCGGTCGCTTTTTCAGTCACGCCTTTGGACGCTTCTGTCGTTGTTCCGGCTTCGGTTTTTTCGACGGGCTTGGATTCCTGTTTGCAACCAGCGACCAAGACTGTGAGTGCGAGTGCGGTGATGGAGAGGATAACTTTATTGGACTTCATGTTTTTCTATTGCTTGTAGTTTGTTGAAAATGGCTGGCCGGTCTGTGTGACCGGCCAGCCGGGATTGAGTTGGTCAATAAACCGTGGTGGATTCTTCTTCGTCCACCGGGGCACGGAGTTCGTCAGCGGTAAGGCTGATTTTGTTACGGCTGTCGCCCACGCTCGCGCCCTTGACGGTCACGGTATAGGTCACGGCTTGTTTGGGAGCGAGCTTGTTGATCGGCGGGAAGTTCGCGACTTTGCCGCTCACGCTGCCTTGAGGCGTACTGACGGGCATGATCTGTTCGCCAAATGTGGCGGTGACTTTCAGGTTGTGGATGTCACCCGTGCCTTGGTTGAACACGCGGATCGTGTAGGTGGTGTTCTCGCCGACTTGGATCGGGTCAGGATCATCAACGACTTCGAGCAACACTGCCGCGATGCCCTTCCAGAGCGTGCAGGCTTTGGCAGAGTCAGACAGCGCGCCGCTGCTCGCGGTCACTGTGTTGCAATGAGTGCCCGCCGTCTTCGACGTGAGCTTCACGCTCTGCGTCGCTTTAGCTCCAGGCGCAATGCTGGCAATCGTCCAGGTGGCCCTGTTGCCAGCCAGCGTCGCGCCGGGAGCGGTAACGATGGATGTCTCCGCCGGTGCCAGATCGGTCACGGTCACACTGTTCAATGTCGTGTCGCCGGTGTTCGAGACGGTGATTTCATAATCCGCGTTGCGTCCGAGAATCTGTTCCTTAGTGCCGGACTTCTCCACTTTCAAACCGGGCACGAGCACCGTGGTGCAGGCGTCGTCGCTGACTTTGCCCGCATTGCTGCTCTTGGCCGTGGCGACGTTGCAAACTTTGCCGCGTTGGCCGGCTTTGAATGTGACTGCCAGCGGCTTGCTCTGGCCGGGCGCGAGATCGCCCACGTCGAAACTGAGTTGGCCCTTGCCGCTCGCGTGGCTCATGCCTGCGGGAACTGGATCAGTGACAACGATGCCTTTGGCGGTGGCGGAGCCGGTGTTTTTCACAACGATGTTGTAGGTCACATCCTGACCAAGGAGGGCGGTTTCAGGTCCGGTCTTGTCAATCGTGATGACGGGCTTACCAACAATCGTGGAAGCGCAGACGCGCGCATCAGCGGAAACAGTGGCGCAGTTGATGAGCGTGCCTTCCTTGTCGGCTTTCAACACGACTTTACCTTTGATGATCTGGCCCGCGTCCATGTTACCGATATTCCAGACAAGTTGGTTGCCTTCGACGGTCGCGGCGGGTTCGCTGCGGACGTAGGACGCTCCGGCAGGAATGGTGTCGCGTACGATGACATTGGCGGCGCAGCCTTGAGCGGTGATTGAGAGATCGGATTCAAACTCACTGCCTAGGATCGTTTCAGCGGGCATGCTCTTGGCCAGACGAATCAATCCACTAGTACCCTCGGAACAAGCGAGCTTGGGAGTGGAAATAGAAAAACTCGCAAAAGACGCGGGCGTTGCCGCAGGTTTTGACACCGCTTTCGGCGCGGGAGAAGAGACAGGCGCAGCGGCGGGTTTGGCTGCGGATGCGGTGGCGGGTTTCGTTGTAGGTAGGGCAGCAGCAGGGGCAGCCGAACTCCTGACCATGCGTCCCATGTAAGGTGAGCGCCCCGAATAAACCGTGCCGACGGGCACTTCAAACTCAGAACGATACTGGTCGTTCCATTCAGTCTGTGGAGTTGGTTGCGCGTTCAGTGATATGGGGGAAGAAGACATTGTTGCGACAACCAACGCGATGGTGGCGACGAACGTCATGGTTTTGTTTTTCATTTGATATGTCTCTCTAAGGTTTGTTGATCTGGGAGCACCAATTCAGAAATGTCTCGATTGCAATGGATGTCTCTCAAACACCGGATCCCGGAAAAACTATTGTGGGATTGCTGCAATTGAACTGGCGGAGGACATTATAGGACAAAATTTCGCTTTGGCAAGATGGCCAATGTTGAAACCACCTAAACTAGGTGCTTCCGAGGTTTTCTTTCATTGCAATTCGTCGCACGGCGTCCCATCCTGACATCGTAACTTTTTATCGAGTCCCATTGTGGGGCTGACGTTTTTTATATGAACATCAATCCGGAAACGGACCTTGACCTGGAGAAACTGTTCCTCCCCTCGTGGGCGCAGGAATCAGCCAACAATACCAACCGCTACGCCAAATTTACTGGCAATGAGGGAGAGCGCAGGGGTGATCGTGATCGCGGCGATAGCCGTGGGGCGCGTCCACCCCGACGCGATGGTGGTGGTGGCGGAGATCGTCGCCCTGGTGGGCCAGGACAGGGTGGGCGTCGGCCCGATGGGCAGGGCGGGCCGCGTCGTGATGGTCCGGGACAGAGCAGCTCCGGACAGCGTGGAGGAGGATTTGGGCGCGATGAACGCCGCCCATTGCCTGAACGCCGTGAAGCCCCGAATCCTTTGCCGGAAGTTAACGCCGCGATCATTCCTGATGAAAAAGGCGTGGAGTCCTTGGCGCGTCAGGTGAAAATGACGGGCCGTTCGTTTCCGTTGTTCGACATCGCATTCCTCGTCATCCAAAAGCCGGAACGTTACTCGATCCGATTCGCGACGAAGAAGAATCAGCAAGGACAGTTGGCGCAACCGATCTTTCATTGTGCGCTGGATGAAACCATCTGGTTGAGCGAGGACGAAGCCGTGGAGCATGTGTTGCAGAAACATTTCGGCACATTCTATCAAGCTGAAAAAATCGCGACGGACGCACCCAAGGGCGTTTATACGTTCGTCGGTCAATGCGGCCTGAGCGGTGTCATTCTCGGCCCGCCCAATTATCACGATTACCAAAACAAGCTGGCCAAACTCCACGCGGAACGCTTTGCGCGGATGCCGTTTGATGTCTATAAGTCGCGCGTGAAGATCGTGCGCGACGAAGCCGTGGTGAAGCAATGGGTCGAAGAACAAAGTGTGAAGACCGAGTTCGCCTGCTTGAACGTGCCGGAAGCAGCAAAACTGCCGAACCGCGAGGAGGTGGAGAAACATTTCCGCGTCACACACAAGGACACAATCATCAAACAGGTGGAATCGCACGTTGTCAGCGGCATGGCGGCGCGTTCGTTGCGCGGCGGGATGGGTCGCGTGGTGCAAAACCTCCTCACCGAGCAGCGCCGTTTCCCGATGCAGATCGCGACGTCGTTGAGCCAGTCCTTTGCGCACCACGGCTTGCAGTTCTTCAAGGTCAACAAGACGGTCACGCACGTGGCCGTGGCGCGTCCGCACTTCCTTGATATTGAAACCACGCCAGTTTCCACCGGAGTAAAGCGCATCGTTGATTTCATCAATGCGAATCCCAAGTGCAATCGCCGGAAGCTCATTGACGCGCTCGCGCCGTCACCTGCGCCGACTGCGCCAGTGATTGCTGCTCCTGCCGAAGGCGCGGAAGCCGCTCCTGCAATCACGCCTACTGCTCCTGAACCCACGGCAGAGCAAACCGCACTGATCTCGGACTTGCACTGGCTCGTGCATCAGGGGCATGTAATGGAGTTTGCCAACGGGTTGCTCGACACGGCGAAGAAGCCCGCGCCGAGACCGCCGAAGCCGGAAACGAAATCTGCGGCTGTTGCTCCAATTGTTGCCGAGACTGAGTCGCCCGTTGAAGCAGTCGTAAATGAAGTTGCCCCGCCTGCGCCGGAAGTTTCCCCTGCGGAAGCTCCGGTTGTCCCCGAAGAAACACCTCCGCAAGCAAGCTGACGCGAGGGCTCGATCCATCAATACAAAACGCGCCCCTCAATACGAGGGGCGCGTTCGTTTCCAACTCTTGCCTCCGCCTCCGATCAGGCTTTGGCGAATCGTTCAAACATCCCTGCGAAGGGAGATTTCGACACGGTGGTGTTCTGCTGGACCTTGAGCTGGCCGAGAATGGCGTGCCAGCCGATGTAAATTTTGTGCCACTGGTTTTCGAGGCTGCGCAGCGCGCCCTCGCTCATCTCGCTGAGATAGCGGAGCGACGGCGAATTGCCGATCAGTCCGTGAATTTCCTCCTTCGTCGGCGAGCTGACATCCATGCCGGCGAGAATCAATTCCAGCTCTTGAACGAGCACGCTCTTGATTTCCAAGAAGTGCGTTTCGTCGTCCACGCTGAATTTCTTCGAGCGGGCCATGTTGATGAAGTGATTGAACTGTTTCCAGCATTCGAGGTAGTTCTCGGTCTGTTGGATCAGCGGATGTACTTTTGTATTGCTCATAGGACTTGGCTTGTTTGTTGAGTTGGCGTGGAAAGATTCGGTGCGGAAAGAAAGACGATGGCACCGCCGCGCATTTCGCGGGCGGTAATTTTAAGGCCGGGATAATGGATGACGAGTTCGTTAAGCGGGAGCTGCGCCGTCTGGCCAGCGCGGAATGTCTCCATCACGCAACGCCCGATCTCAAGCACCAGGCTCTGCGGAAAACTCGTTGGCAATGTCGTGGCAAGGATGCAACCGCCACGATCCATGCTGAAGCTGCCGGAATGCAGTTGCAGCAACGGCTTGGCTCGTTTGAAAAAGCTGGTCAGGAAGCCCATAACGTCAAAAGTTTTTTCATGCGGTCGCGCACTTCCGTAGCGTCCAGTGTGTTTTTCCAGCCGACGCAAAGATTCGCGCCGCCTTTTTGGGCGACAGCCACGTTTCGTTGCGGTCCGATGCCGGTGATTTGCTGGAGTCCGCCTGCTTGCAATGTTTCCCCAAGAGCGTGGAATCGTTCGAGGCTCTGGCGCATCCAGCCCGCGATATATTCGGGGTTTTCGAGACCGCGTGAATCCACCATCGTTTCCGCAACAGTCTTCATCGCGAACTCCACACAATCCGTATTCACAATCTCGGTCAATCCGCTGGAACGCGGCACGCCATTTTGAGCGGGCGCATTGGCCACGCGATTATGGGATGTGTCTGCATTACTGCGTTCGTCCGATGCCTGAGCGCTTTCGAGCAACAGGGCGTTGTAGGATTTGAAAATGGTGCGCGGACGGTGCGGTTCGTCTGGAAGAAACTCAAAGTTGCCCGCTTTCCACCGCAGAATTTTCATGAAGGCATCTTCGCCGCGCAATTCTTCAGTCTCCGAGTCCACCACTTCACCCTGATTGACCCAGATGCGCCCGACGAACGGGCCATTGGTGATGCGTAGGACGGTGGAGCTTTGGGAAATACATTCAAGCTGAACCAGATCCATGAGGCTCTTGCTTTGCACGCCACGGAAACCGCTCTCATCATATTCCCGGCCCAGCAGGGATTCCATGCATTCAAGAAACTGCGTCATCTCCTGTTCACTGCCGGGCTTGTGCCAGTAGAGATCCACCCCGAGCGAATAAACGCGGGAACGGAAATGTTCGTCAGCCAGAGCGGTGAGCGCCACGGTGCGAAGCTCAGGAAACTTGCGGCGCACTACGGAAAGTAATTGCAGCCCGTCCATCTTCGGCATCTTGAGATCCGAGATCAGCAGCCGATACGAATCGGCTTCCAACATCGCCATTGCGCGGGCGCCCGAAGGTGCTGTGTGGACTTCCGGCTTACTGGGCAACATCGCGAGCGTATCGCGAAATACCTCCAGTAAATCCGGATCATCATCCACCAATAGGATTTTATAGTGTGTTTCCATTGTTACATTCGGCGATTCAACCAACCTGATTGCAAACTTTTCAAACCCAAATACGACCGGGTCGTCCGCACTAAAAGCAATTGGTGTTCCGCTCCATGACAAAATTTGTTCGTCGCGTGATGGGCTGATCTATTTGGTTCGAAATCGCATTTAAGCCATGCCTGTCAAGCTGGACACACGCACATCCCCATCAGAATTACAAGGCACGTTGCGGGACAACGAGTCCATCGTTTGGACAAACACGGCTTCTCCCGCTCGGAAACAATCAACAACGGAAATGCCGGTATCCCCACAGAAATTCGTCAGACGCATGATTCGTCATTGGTATTTGCCCCTGTGGCACGGCTCCTGCAAAGACGGCTTTCAAGTCGTAACAAGACGTCATGTTGTAGTGAGTCACCTCGCAGAAAACTTGAAGGTGGAAGAATTCACAGTCCGCCAAAGTTCCGAGGCATTTCAAATCAGTCAAGGAAGGAAGCATAGACCTAACGGTTGGAAAAATTATGAGCGCATCATCTAATGGCGTGAAGAACGGATTCTTCGGTTATATCAAGGGATTATTCCGCAAGGACGACGTTGCCGTCGCCACTGTGGACTACGGCACCGACACCACGGAAGTCGCAACGCTTCCACTCGCACCGCCACCGGTCGAGGTTGCATATGCAGCGTCCGCGCCGATTGCGGTCACGCCCGCCGCCTTTCTAAGCCAGAATGACAATCTTGATTCGCGTGACGCAGGCGTTGCTCCCAGCGTGGAGGTTCCCCTTCAACCAATCCTCGACGGGCTTAACAACGAACTTCGCAACCGTGTCCGTGTTAAAAACGTCGGTGACATGACGGTTAATATCCCGTTTGACAAAATTCTTTCGCAGCTCGCCCTGGGTCAGGTGCGCGTTCCCTTCGGCGATATTCGCAAAAGCGTGCCGCACGTTTTCACACCAGAGACGGATTTCGACCGCATCTCGGTGTCCATTCCTCTGAATGAAGTTCTTTCACGAATCAATCCCGCCTTGCTCGTCCGCCGTCCAGCCAGCCGCGTGGTGGAAGTCCCGGAAGATATTGCCAGCCCGTTCTCAGGCCGTGGCGAAGGGCTTTCACTTTCGATGGGGAACGCGAAACCGGAACAGCCCGCTGCTCCGAGAAAAGCCGCGCCGGCACCTGTGGTGAATGGACGCGGATACATTCCCACGCAGCCTGCTACTCAAGCTGCCAGTGCTCCGTCGCCCGTTTCGTTTGCACCGCTAAAGCAACAAAGCCAAGCGCAAGTGCCAACGAACACTGATGTGCCAGACCAGTTTTTCGCTCGCGACAAAACTGCGCCCGCTCCGGCACAACGTGCGACGCAACCCGCGTTTGTTCCCAAGCCCGCGTTGCAACCTGCGCCAGCCATCCAATTCAATCCGCAACCGCAGCCTCAACCTGTTGCTGCACCGAAACCCGTCGCCGCTGCTCCCGCGATTACGATTCCGTTGAGCACACTTTCAGAAGCTTGGCCGCAGGTTGTCCGTCAGGAAATCGTTCAGACCAACTTAGCCCAATCTCAAGTGGGATTGCCGGTGGACGCCATCGAAACCGCCTTGAAACGCGGTCGCGTGGCATTCACCTGGAAAATGCTCCGCTCGTGGATTCGTCCGGCCACGCCGGGAATGGTTTCCGCGCATGATGCCGCCGAATTGGAATTGCCGCTTAAAGTAATCGCGCCGCTTTTCCTCGCCCGCAAACAATCCAACTCCGTCTCCACGAGCAAGGCATGGGTGGATGAAGCGATCCCGAACATCTTCTTCGGATTCCCGCAACCCGAAGCCACGCCTGTACCTGTACCTGCCGCCCCGCAGCCGACATTGATCCATCAATCTCCAGCAGCACCTGTTGCTCCAATTCAATTTGGCCTCGCGCCCTCTGCACCTGCACCGACGGCCGCTTTGGCCGCCGCATCCAGTGCAGTCGCCGCTGCCGCAATCTCAGCCGCCGCAGCAGCAGCCACGGTCAATGCCGCAGCCAACAAGATCGCTGACACAAATTATTACCTCTGGGATCAAGCTTCAGACACGCAGTTGCTTCATGTCGAATCATTGAAGCAGAAGGGCGCTAGCAGCACAGAGTTCATGAAGCGCTATTCGTCTCCCAATGAGATAGTCGCCCGGGCTGCATCCATGGAAGGCGTCGCAGGCGTCATCATCGCGTTGCCAGATGGATTGATGGTGGAGAGCCGACTCACGCCTGATTTGAACGGCGACACGCTCGCTGCATTCCTCCCGCAGATTTTCACCAAGGTCAGCTCCTGCACCAAGGAACTCCGCATGGGTGATCTGAACAACGTCAGCTTCACAGTGGGTAACACGCCGTGGAAAATTTTCCGCGTGAACGCAATTTTCTTCGCAGCATTCGGCATCGCCGGTAAACCCATGCCGACGGTTCAATTGGCGGCTCTCGCCGGTGAACTCGACCGCAAGAACAAGTAAGTAACACTATGGCAATCATCAATCAGGCTACCAAGGAGCTGCAGGTCAAGATCGTGTATTATGGTCCGGCCATGTGCGGCAAGACGACGAATCTCGTCCAGGTCCACGATCACGTCCAAACACAAGCGGGCAACAAAGGCAAGCTCGTCTCGTTGGCAACGAGTTCGGATCGCACTTTATTTTTCGACTTCCTGCCCATTGAGGCGATGTCCATCAAAGGCTTCAAGACGAAGTTCCAACTCTACACCGTGCCCGGTCAGGTGATTTACAACACCACGCGCCAGCTCGTCTTGCGCGGCGTAGATGGCATCGTCTTTTGCGCGGACTCGCAATATGAGAAGATGCAGGAGAATTTGGAAAGCTTTCAAAATCTTCAAGACAACTTGAAGAGTCTGAAGTTGAATCTGAACGAAATCCCCCATGTGTTACAATATAACAAGCGCGACCTCCCCAACGTCGCTCCCATAGAGTATCTGGATTTCATCCTGAACAACCGCGAGGTACAAGTGCCTTCGTTCAGTGCCGCTGCTCACAAGTGTGAAGGGGTCTTTGAAACGCTCAACATGATCACCCGCATGTTGCTGCACAAATACGTGAACCAGGGTCAACCTCAACACGCATGACATGGCAACTTTACCCCAATTGCTCGAGGAAGATATTCAGACTCTGGACGATGTTCTGAACGACTATCTGGACAAGAGTGACGCAACCATCGCGATGGTCATAGACAAAGGCGGCTTCCTCATCTCGCATCGCGGCGACGCACGCCGCTTGGATCTCACCACCATCGCCGCACTCGCTTCCGGTGCTTACATGGCCAATCAAACTATTGCCAACCTGATTCATGAGGAGAGCTTTGACAGCGTTTATCAGCAGGGCGAGAAGAACAGCATGTTCGTCACGAACATTGATGAAAACTGTCTCCTGATGGTCGTGTTCCCCTGCAAGACCGGCGTCGGCGTCGTGAAATATCACGCCACGGAAGCACGCACCAAGATCGCAAAACAACTTGAAATCGCACACCAGCGCGATCCTGAATCCGGACTGGACCTTTCGGTCATGAACATGGCCGACCCGAGTGAGTTGTTCCGCAAGCGTGTCTGATTTTTGAAGTGCTGCAGCGTTAAACGAAGCGCTGAGACGCTTCCACGCGACGGCATTTCAGCCCGTTTGACACGCTATTCTATTTCCGAAACGAACTTGCAAAGTCGCTTGCTTGGACTTGCATCACCTTCTTTTCCAATTTCGATTCCGCAATCAACTGGTTCAACTTTGCCTCCCACGCTGCGCTGCTCATCGGCAACTCGACAGTCTCTTTCGTAAGTGATGAAAACACCATCGCATTCGCCAACTCGACCGAGTGAATCCCATCTACGCCAGGCGCGATGAGTTTTTCGCCATCGAGAATCGCGTTCACAAAGTTTTGCATCAACGTTGCGTGAGGCACGGTAGCGTTGGTGAAGGGAACTTCCCCTGTCGTCGCATCCGGCTTCGAGAAGCCAGTCTTCGCCGTGCGACTGAACTCGATCATGTCTGCCGCGTTCCGAGTGAACATCAGCTTGCCATTCTCCAAAACCAAAGTGCCACGCGTGCCGACGATCTCGAAACGGTTCGCGCCCGGTGCTTCTCCCGTTGAACTCACGAACACACCTGTCGCTCCGTTCGCCCATTCGAGATACGCCGTGACGTTGTCCTCCACTTCGATCTGGTGAAACCGTCCAAGCTGGCAAAAGCCTCGTGTGCGCGCTGGCATACCGAGCAGCCATTGCAAGACATCAAGATTGTGCAGGCATTGGTTGAGCAACACGCCGCCGCCCTCGCCTTTCCAGGTCGCGCGCCACGCACTGCTTGCGTAGTAAGCCTCGCCACGAAACCAATCTGTGTTGACCCAATTCACGCGCACGATCTCACCGAGGTCGCCGCCGCGAATCAGCGCGCGAATCTTTTCGTATCGCGGCTCAACCCGTAGTTGAAACATACCACCGAATGCGAGCTTTGGATTCAAGCGATGAGCGGCGATGAGTTTTTCCGCGTCGGCTTTGTGCGCGGAGATGGGTTTCTCCACCATCAAATGCAAGCCAACCTCGAACGCCGCGATGCCGAGCGTTGTGTGTTGGTAATGCGGCGTGGCGATGATGACCGCATCCACCGCCTTCGATCGGATTAGTTCCATCGCGTCGCCGAAAATTTTCACGCCTTTAGCCGCGTAGTCCGCGAGCTTGTCCGGCGATGTGCTGCAAACCGCCGTGAGCTGGCAGCGCGCAACTTTGCCTTCAAGCAAATACCCGGCGTGATGCTTGCCGATATTGCCCATGCCGATGATGCCGATGCGAACACTTTTCATGGCGCAAGTTTAGTCGCGAGGGTTGTCGTAATAGAAATTCATTCTGCTGGCACAAAGACGGCGCAGACGGGTGAACCCACGATGATCGTCTGACCGGTGGGTTTCAGTTTTCCAGTAGCGGTATCAATGCCGAACACGACCACGGAATCTGAGTTCTGATTCTCTGCCAGCAGCCAGTGACCCGTCGGATCAATCGCGAAGTGGCGCGGTGTTTTACCCTGAGTGGATTCATTCTGCAACAGCGTTAGCTTGCCGGTCTTCGCATCCGCAGCGAAGACGGCGATGCTGTCGTGTCCGCGATTCGAGCCATATACAAACTTGCCGCTTGGATGAACAGAGATCTCAGCGGTGGAATCTTTTTCGGTGGCGGTGTAATTCGCAGGGAGCGTGGAAAGCATTTGCACCTCGGTCATGGTGGCATTGGCAGCTTCGTAGGCAAACGCAGTGATCGTGAGCTTCATCTCGTTGATGACGTAAACAAATTTGCCATCCGGCGAAAACGCCAGATGGCGCGGACCTGCGCCGGGCGCGACTGAGGCGAACGGCGGATTGTTCGGGATGAGTTTTGCGGCAGCAGCATCAAGTTGATAGACCAAAACTTTGTCGAGGCCGAGATCGCAGGTGAGCGCGAAGCGGTTGTCCGGAGAGGGGCAGATGACGTGCGCGCGCGGCCCAGACTGACGTCCAGGATTCACACTTGAGCCACTGTGCTGAATGGTGGTCGCGGCTTCGCCGAGGCTGCCGTCGGCGCGAACAGGCAGAGAAGCGATGCTGCCTGAGCCATAGTTGGCGACCATGACACATTTGCCCGTGGCGTCCACTGAGACGTGACACGGGCCGCCGCCTTTGGAGCTTTGCTGGTTCAATAACGTGAGCTTGCCGGTCTTGCCATTAATGGCGAAAGCATCCACCGAGCTGCCGCGTTTGCCTGAAGTGGTGTTCATTTCACCGACCGCATACAGGAACTTCCCGTTCGGATGGACGGCGAGGAAATTGGGGCTTTTGGTTTCGACGGCGAGTTCCGGGTCGGAAAGCTTTCCGGTAGCGGAATTAAAACGTGAAACGTAGATGCCTTTGCTTTTTGCGCCCGTGTAGGTGCCGAAATAGACGAAGTGTTCGCCCCCAAAACTGGTGAGCGTGAACGACAGCAGGAGCATCATTGAGAAGAGAATCTTCATCTGCGCTAGAGAACACGAAGCAAGGCCGGAGACAAGTGGTTTTTTGGACTGCATTACCCACCGATGCAACTCATCGAGCGGGACGCAGGAACGAAATCCGGTTCGCCGATGTGATGCCGATCCTCCTTTTGCCAGACGACCCCGCGCAGCCAGCGATCCAATTCTTCATCACTTGCTCCATTGAGGAGCAGTGAGCGCAGGTCATGTTCAGTCACACTGAACAGGCAGGTGCGGATTTTCCCGTCGGCGGTGAGGCGGATGCGATTGCAATGGCCGCAGAAGGGTTCACTCACCGGAGCGATGATCCCGATTTCGCCGCGTCCGTCCGCGTGCGCCCAGCGTTTGGCGGTGGAAGATGGATTGTCGTTCGCGACGAGGCGTAGATCGAAGCGGGCTTGCAGGCGGCGAAGAATTTCTGCGCCGGGCACAACCATTTCGCGTAACCAAGCGCGGGCGGAATCCAGCGGCATAAACTCGATGAAGCGCAAGCTCACGTCCGCGTCACGCGCAAACTCAACGAGCGATTCGATCTCGTGATCGTTGATCTCGCGAATGACGACGGCGTTGACCTTCACCGGCGCGAAGCCGAGTTCCTTTGCGAGCCGGATGCTTTTGAGAACGGCTTCGAGCCCGTCGCGTCCGGTCACCTTCTTAAAGTTGTCGCGATCGAGCGAATCCATGCTGAAGCTCACTCGTCGCAAGCCAGCATCGCGGAGGGCGCGGGCTTTTTCCGCGAATAGAAATCCGTTCGTCGTCATCGCGAGGTCTTCGATGCCGGGAATCGCGGCGATGCGTGCGACGAGTTTTTCAAGTTCCTGACGAAGCATCGGCTCACCACCTGTGAGCCGAATCTTGGTGATGCCGAGGCTGACGGCGAGCCGGATGACGCGTTCAATCTCCTCGAAAGACAGCAGGTGGGCTTTAGGAACCCATTGCTGGACGATGGGCGTAGAGTCGGGCATCTGCGACCAGCGACCACGATAGAAATTTTGCGCGGCCTCGGTTTCCGGGAGGCAATAGAGACAGCGAAAATTACAGCGGTCTGTAAGGCTCACCCGCAGGTCGCGCAGCGTGCGGCCATGCGAATCAACGAGCGAGCCAGCAGGCGACATTTATTTCACGCCAGCCGGGGCGTTGGTGAGACCGGGGATGACCTTAACCGAGCCATCAGCGTTGACTTCCACGTTGAGGTCGTAGGCGTTGGTGTTGTCAATCTGCGGTTTGACATTCATCAGCTTGGTCGCGCCCTTTTGTTCATCGGAGAAACCGATGCCCTTGCGAATCCAATCCAGACGACGGGCGATGGAGAGGTCCGCCTTCAACTGGGCGACCTGACGGCGAAGTGTATCCAGATCGTTGAACTGTCTTTCAAGTTCGGCCTTCTCGACCATAAGACGTTTGAGTTCGCCTTCGAGGAACGCCTTGTCGCCTTCGGAGGCGTCGAGCTTGCGCTGTGTGTCGCTGATCTGAACGGTGAGGTTGGTGAGGGCGGCACTGAGATCAATCGCCTTCTCATCCAATTCGCGATTCTGTGTTTCGAGCGAGGCGATCTTTTGATCGCGCTCGGCGAGCGCGGTCTGGGTGGCCTTCAACGACACCTCAGTCTTCTTCAAATTGCCCGCGACCTGTGTGAAGGTATTGGTCAAAGTGCCAAACTCAGAACGCGCTTTGGTGAGGTCGTTGGAAAGCATGGTGTTGACCTGCACCTGTTCGGTGAGGTCGGCACTTGTCTTAACAACGTCATTGGACAGGGTGAGAATGGTGTTGGTTGCGCTGCGTTTTTCGTCTTCTGCCTGCTTTTTGCTGGTGAACAAAACGACGCCGAGGCCGATGCAGACAGCGGCCAGAATGATGACTCCAATCAGATTTTTCATAACAGACATTGAGGATGCCAACCGCGAAGTTCTTTGGCAAGCACCCGGTTTTGAAAAAAAAGGGCATGCACAAACCATGCTGGATTACCCACAGTCATTTCACCGTCTTCAATTCAAACTTGGGATTCAATTCCAACTGAAAATTCTTAAACCGAACTTCGGTGGGGCCGCCGGAATGAACTTGTAGACCGGTGATGCCGCGCTGCGCCACTTTGGGGTCGTCAAGGTCGGTGCAGAGTTGTCCGTTGATGGCTGTGCGAATCTTGCCGCCAACGGCGAGGATTTCGTATGTGTTCCAATCATTCGTCTTCACGAATGCGTCGCAAGGTTTGTCGGAGAGCAGCGCGCGACCGTTCTCCTCGTAGAGCTTGCCCCACCAACCCGCACCGGCGTCTGCCTGACAACCCTTCATCTCATAAGCCTCAAACGGTTCGCTGCGGAACTGCACGCCGCTGTTGGCGTTGTTGGGCGTAAGTTTCATCTGAAAGACGAGCCGGAAATCTTCGAGGACGAATTCGCTTTTGAGAAACTCGTTGTGCTTGAGGCCGGTTTTGGATTGGCCGACGATCTCGCCGTTCTCCACGCGCCAGACATCTAGGTTGCCATTCCAGTTCGCCAAATCTTTTCCGTTAAAGAACAACGCCACCGTTTCCGGTGTGGCGATCATCGGGACTTGAGTTGGTTGCCGGAGATAAACAATCAGGTCGCGCACCTCCTGCTCACCCAGCGACGTGAGCAAACCTTCGGGCATCATGGAAAGTTTGCTTTGGCGCATCGTCGCGATTTCATTGCGCGGAATCGTCAGCGTTTCGTTGGCGGTCATCAAGGTGACGGCGTGCTCGGTTTGTTCCTTCAAGACGCCGGTGATGGAACGGTCATCTTTTGTTTCAATGTTCCAGCCGAGATAATCGTTCGGGATGACGGCGTTGGGATCCACAATGTTTTCCAAGATGTAATCCAGATCGCCACGATTCGAGCCGGTGAGATCAGGTCCGACTCGTCCGCCATTGCCGAACAACGTGTGACATTGCTGACAGTTCTTAGCGAACAACGCCCGCCCACGTGAAGCGTCACCGGGGAATGCGCCGCTCGATTGGAACATCGCCCTGATGCGATTGATCTCGGCGCGCTTGTCCGAACTGGTGGCACGCGCCACGCCCCAGACTGTTTGCAGCAACGCGTCCACTTCGGGATTCTTGAGGTTGCGAAGTTGCTGGATGAGATCGGCGGTCAGGTCTGCTTTGGGAATCTGTTTTGCTTCCACCGCCGCGAGCAAGCGTTGGGCGAAAGCGGGACGTGAGGCCAAAGCATTTCGTGCGTCGCGCTTGTTCGCTTCGGACAACGTGGCGTAGATCGGCAGAATGGCGTCGGGTGTTTGGGCGTCGTCAAAATCGCCGAGACCCCGCAGCGCCGAGCCGCGCAAATCGGGATCGCTCAGAAGTTGGCGAAGCAACGGCGGCAGGTCGGCATCTTTGATGGCCATCAACGAATCGAACGCCAGCTTGCGTGCGGCGCCATCGGCGGATTTGTCCAGTAGCGTCTTTCGTGTCGCAGTCAGCGCGGTGGCACTGCCGAAGGTGAGGGACAACGATTGCACCAGCGCGCGGATTTCCGGATTGGCGCTGGCGGCGAATGCAGTTTCAACAGCGGCCCAGTTGCCTGGCATCGTAGCGCGGCGTTGACCTTTCAACGCGGCACTCAGGCCATTCAAAATATCCAACCGCCGTTTGTCATCGGTAACCCGCAACAACGACTTCGTGATGGCGGCAAAAGCCTCGGGCGTATTCAACGCCGCCGTGCGACGGGTCATGAAGTTCAAGATGTTTGGGAGCTTGGCAGCCTCGGCAAGTTTGAGTGCGCGTTCGACATCCTTGGTCGGCAACGGCTCGGCAGCATACCAGACCATGAGCGGGAGGTTGTGGTCGTTGGCGTCCTCGGCGCATTGCGATAATGCTTCGAGAACGAGCCAACGATCTTCAATCGGCAGGCGTTGCATCGCCGAAGCGAGATAAAGCCGGACGACGGGAGATTCGTCTTCGCGAGCGAGTCGGTTGAATTCTGCCAACACTTCTGGAGAAACATTCTTGTCTTCGCAGAGGAGTTGGATGGTCCAGGCGCGGACAAACTCATAATTCCACTTGAGTCTCCGCAATGCATTCGTCTCGGAAAGTCCTCCCGCAATATGATTCGCCCTAAGAAAGCGAAGCTCTTGTTTCTCGGTGTGGGGCATTGCTTGGTGAATGGCTTCGAGTGTTTTAAGAATGTTAATTTTCAACGTCCCAGATGAGGCTCGCTCCTGCAAAATTCGTCGGGCGTGTTGGGTGTACCAATGGAAGCTGGTGTTACGTGAGGATTGGTTCTTGGCTGGATCAGCAAATTCCCAATAACCCCCAAATTGAAAATTCATAAGTTGGTCATCGTCCACCTGTGACAAATCTTTAGGTAGAGTCATGGTGCTATTTAAGGGCCCATAACTGATCTTGAAAATCCTCCCATTGCTCCGGTCGTGCTGATTGGCATCGTTGGAGTGGCATTGGTTCTTGTCGTACCAATCAATTAAATACACCGCGCCGTCCGGGCCTTCCTGCAAGTTCACGATCTGCGACCAGCGATCATTGAAGTTGATGGGATTTGGCGTGTGGCGACCCACAAAGCCCGAGCCGCGTCGCTCCAGCACGTCCATGTTCAGGCACGCGCCGTGGATGTTGTTCATGAAAACCTTGCCGCGATATTCGGGTGGCCAGTTGTCGCCCTGATAAATCATCAAACCTGCGTGTGCGTGCCCGCCGCCGAGTTGAGCGCTGCCTTCGCGATCCGCTTGATTCCATTGATTGCCCGCCCAGTGTAGATGGTCGGCGATGGTTTTGATGTCGGCGTAGGTGTGCGGATTGAAATGCGCCCCAGCCTGCCGTTGATAACGCCCGCCCTGGATCATGTGGAACAGATGCGGAATCACGCACGCCTCGGAGATGAGTTGTCCGTGTTCATCGAAGTCAAAGCCCCACGGATTGCTCGTGCCTTCGGCGAACACCTCGAAGAGGTGTTTCGTCGGATGATATCGCCAGATACCGGCGTTGATGCGAGTGCGTTCGCTGTCGGGTGCGCCGGGTTTGCCCACGTTGGAATGAGTGAACACGCCGTGGCCACCGTAGAGCCAGCCGTCCGGCCCCCACTTGAAAGTGTTCAACGTCTCGTGCGTGTCCTGCCAGCCCCAGCCATCAAGCAGGATTTGCGGTTCACCGGCGGGTTTTGGTTCATCGCCATCCGCAATCGGAATGAACATCAGATACGGCGCGACACCGACCCACACGCCGCCGAAGCCGACTTCGATGCCGCTGACAAAATTCAAGTTCTCCATGAACACCGTGCGCCGATTGAATTTGCTGTCGCCGTCCGTGTCCTCCAACACGAGGATGCGATCTTTGCCGCCGAAGATGTCTTTGAGTTGATCTGGCGAAGGATTGGCGGTGGTAGGGCTGGGTTGCTCGGGCGGCTTTCCCACGCGATTGGGATAGGTATAGGATTCCGCCACCCAAAGTCTCCCGCGATCATCAATGGCGAAGGCAATAGGTTGTTTCACGTCCGGCTCACCCGCGAACAGTGTGGCCTTGAAGCCGGGTGGGAGAATCATCTCGCGCGCGGCGTCTTCGGGAGAGAGACCGGCGAACTTGGGCTGCTGTGCGGGTAAGTGGAATCCGCCGAAAAGCAGCACGGCAAGCCACACGGCGACGAAGGCCGACGGAATGAGATTGGAGAGGGATGTTTTGACGCGCATGAGTGATTGGCTTCGCGCGTAAAACTATGCAACCACAACCGCCGTTGCACGCGCAAATCACAAGCCCGGCGGCGCAGTCGCTGACGTCTCCCCGTCCGCCGATGCGGCGGCGTTTGGTTCTGCCGGTTTCTTTTCCTCCAGCAATTCGCTCCGCTTCTTGAGCAAGGGATCCACCGTCCATGCCGCGACCTGATACGTCCATTTGCCGAAAGCAGATTCGGTCGTGAGTTTTTCTTCGAGCCGCTTGAGGTTGTCCGTAAATTCCTTGTCAGTCTTTGCCTTGTCCTCTGGTTTTTCGTCGGCCACGGCGGTGCGTTCTTTCGGGAAGTTGCCTGCGACGACCACCGCGAGCAGGTAGTTCTCGTCCTTCTTCGCGCCGATGTTCACGGTGTATTCAAAGCCGTCAAACGTCGTCACCTTGATGATCGTCGGCTTGTCCAAACCGGATTGCTCAGAAGTCAAACCGATCGCGACATCATTGAGCGTTGGCGAATTGAACGGCGTCGTGACGCCCGCAGATTTGCCTACGTCCAGTTTTTCCTCGGCCTTTGCGTCAACCAGATTCCATTCGCCTCCTTCGGTTTCGCGCGTGAGCGTCCATGAATTTGTGGCTTCGGCGAAAGTGACGCTGATGCTTTTGGGTTTCTCGATCTTGAAGAAATCTTTGCTCAACCACCGGCCCGCACCCGTCTCCAAATCCGCAAGCGGATCAGAAATCAACGCCACGGAATTGGCCGCGCCGCTGACCATCACGTAACGTCCGTCCGGGTAACCGCCGCCGCCCATTTCATCCATCGCGGAATCCTGTCCGCCGCCTTGCATGTGTTTTTTGCCGAGCGTGAGAGTCTTGATCGCCTTGCCGCCCGCATCGCGAAACTCCACCGACGTCGGCTCCGCTTTACCGCCGGACGCGAGTTCGAGTCGCGGTAATTGCGACGCGCCCACCTGCTCCGTCTGCACGACCTTCAGATTTTTGAGCTTCACCAGCAGCGAGCTGATCTCGGAAAAGTTCGCGGGATAATTGTCGCGCTGCGCCACGCGCCACGCGTCGTCCTTCTTGGCGAGCAACAATTCGTTCGTGCCCTGCTTGATGGCGAGTTGCACCACGGCGTTGACATCGAATTCGCCGAGCAGCTTCTGGCCGACCGCACTGCCGCCACCGCTGTAGGAGGAAGTCTGCCCGCGCCAGCGGCTCATGCCCCACAAGCCAAGGACGACCACCAACACCACCAGAATAATGAATTGTTTTCTGTTCATTTTGCCGCTGTCAGTTTGCGTTTATACACCGCCAGGAAAAGTCCGGCTGCCGTCACCACACCGGGCATCGCGAAGATGTTCCACCATGTCAGTCGCGTCTTGAGCGAATCCACCTCGCGCGCCAAATCTTTTTTTACCGCGCGAAGTTTCTTGTCCGTCTCCACGCTTTCCTTTTCCAGCTTGGCGATCTCCGCCTGCTGTTCGGGCGAGATGATGAAGCGCTGGTTTTTGTCCGACTTCTGCGCCTGCAATTCATTGATGCGCTGCTG
>CAMCWI010000022.1 GCA_945882065.1 Akkermansia muciniphila | reverse complement strand
TTTTCAAGGACATCGTCGCCAACCAGGAGAACTTCGCGGAGTTGAAGCAGAAGGAATATATCCGCTACGAGGACCTGGCACTGGAAACCAGCACCGGGCGGCGGATTGAAGTGGAATTCATCAGCACCGTCTATCAGGGCAACGGCCGGAAATATATCCAGTGCAGCATCCGCGACATCACCGAGCGCAAGCAGGCGGAAGCGGAAGTCCAAAAACTCAACACCGAACTGGAGCAGCGCGTCCGCGAACGCACCGCCGACCTCGAATCCGTCAACCGAGAGCTGGAGAGTTTTGCCTACTCGGTCAGCCACGACTTGCGCGCGCCGTTGCGCGGCATTGACGGCTGGACGAATGTGCTCGTGGAGGACTACAGCGCCAAGCTGGATGCGACCGGCCAGGAATATCTGACCCGGGTGATCAGCGAAGCGCAGCGGATGGGGCAATTGATTGACGACCTGCTGGAATTATCTCGCGCAACCCGCTCCGAGATGCGGCGCGAACCGTTGGACTTGAGCGCGCTGGCTCGGGAGGTCATCGCCAAGCTGCGCGGGTATGAGCCACAGCGGGCAATTGAAATTGTCATCGCGCCAGACCTCAGCGCCACGGGGGACGTGCGGCTGTTGCGGCAAGTTCTCGAAAACCTGTTCGGTAACGCCTGGAAATTCACGAGCAAAACGCCCGCGGCGCGGATTGAATTTGGAGTCACCACCAGCGCCGTGTGGCGCGGGACAGGTGACGAGCCGGAAGTCACATCTCCTGTCACCTGTCACCCGTCACCCACTTTTTTCATCCGCGACAACGGCGCGGGGTTCGACATGGCCTACGCCAAGAAACTGTTCGCGCCGTTCCAGCGATTGCACCGCCCCAGCGAATTTCCCGGGTCGGGCATCGGGCTGGCCACGGTGCAACGGATCATTCACCGCCACAGCGGTCAGGTGTGGGCCGAGGCGGTGCGCGATGCCGGCGCCACCTTCTATTTCACCCTGCCAACCAAAGAAACAAATTATGACTGAACGGCCCATCCTACTGGTGGAAGACAACCGCAGCGACATCCAACTCACCCAGCGGGCGTTTGCGAAGAGCAAGATCGCCAATGCCCTCATCGTGGCCGAGGACGGGCAGGCGGCGCTGGATTATTTGTTCGGGAATCCGACCTGGAAATTGCCAGCGGTGGTGCTGCTGGATTTGAACCTGCCGCGCGTCAGTGGGCTGGTTGTGTTGCGCCAGATCCGGGCGAACGCCCGGACCCGACTGTTGCCCGTCGTCGTCCTAACCACCTCCAAGGAGGACCAGGACATGATCGGGAGTTACAGCCTCGGCGCGAACAGTTACATCCGCAAGCCAGTGAGCTTCATCGAGTTCTCCGCCGCCGTCGCGCAACTGGGCGTATATTGGCTGGCTCTTAACGAAGTGCCCCCTCACTTAGAATAGGCTTATGCGAAACACATCGCATCTCCGGATCGTGGAAGATTCCGCCAGCGACGCCCAATTGATCGCCCGGAACATCGAGAGCGCCGGCTATGCGGTGCGCTGGGAGCGGACCGATGATGCGCCGGGGTTGCAGGCCGCTCTGAAACGGGCCGATTGGGATGTCATTTTGTGCGACCACGGGCTGGCGGAATTCAGTGGCCTTGCCGCGTTGGCCCTGGTGCGGGCCACCGGGCAGGACGTGCCATTCATCATCGTGTCCGGCACCATGGGGGAGGACACGGCCGTGGCGGCCATGAAAGCCGGCGCGCACGACTATGCGTTGAAAGGAAATCTGCAGCGGCTCGTGCCCGCCATCGAACACGAGTTGCGCGAAGTGGAAATGCACCAGCACCAGCACCAGCGGCAGGTCGGGCAGGCAGGGCGCGACTTTCTATTTTACCCTGCCGGTTCCGGCAGTAGCTGCAGAGCCCCAAACAAAAACCAAACAAAACAAACATGAAAACCAAAAATAAACCCGAGTCCCAATCCCTCCCGTCCCCGCAATCACCCGTCCGGGGAACGACCTGCGGGCAAGTTGCCGAACGGGCCCACCACCTCTGGGAGCAGGCTGGCCGCCCCGAGGGCCAGGCGCAGACCCACTGGTTGAAAGCGGAAGCGCAACTCCGCAGCAGTCCGTCCCCCGCATCCAATATGTGATGACGAACCCAAACTTAAACCTCGCCCCGCGCCAACTGGCTGCAAAACCCGTCCGGTTGAACCCAGTGGTGACAGCGGCGGAAATATCCGGAGACCTGCGATGAAAAAAGAACTTAAAGTGAGCATGGTGGAAGATTCAGAAGCCGATGCGCGCCTGTTGGTCCTAGAACTCAGCCGGGCGGGTTATGCCGTAAATTACACGCGAGTGGACACGGCCGCCGAACTCCGGCACGCCCTTACGGATCGGAATCAGCAAGTCGTGCTGTGCGATTTTACGCTGCCGTATTTCAGTGGACCGGAGGCGTTGCGGATCGTCAAGGACAGCGCGCTCGATCTGCCGTTCATCTACGTGTCCGGCACCCTCGGGGAGGAAGTGGCGGTCGAGGCCATGACGGCCGGCGCGCACGACTATGTCATGAAAACCAACCTGAAACGCCTCGCCCCGGCAATCGAGCGGGAGTTGCGTGAGGCAAAAGTGCGCCGCCAGAATCGATCGCTCGAAGCGGACCGCCAGCAACTCGTCGAGGAATTGCAGGTCGCGCTGTCCGAAGTCAAACGCCTGAGCGGCCTGTTGAGCCTGTGCGCTGGCTGCAAACGGATTCGGAATCCGGATGGCTCGTGGCAGGTCATCGAAGCCTATATTACAGAACATTCCGAAGCGATCTTCAGCCACGGACTCTGTCCGGAGTGCGTGACCCGTTTGTATCCCGAGTTTGCGAATTACGATACCCCAGCCAGACCATGAGCAATCCCCTACATATCCTGATGGTGGAAGATTCCGAGTCGGATGCCCTCTTGTTGGCGCGGGAGTTGACGCGCGGGAAATACCAGGTGACGGCGGAACGGGTCGAGACGGCGGAAGAACTGCACCGGGCGCTGACCCAGCAGACGTGGGATGTGGTGTTTTGCGATTTCACGATGCCCCGCTTCAGTGGCAAGGCCGCCTTGCAGATAGTTCAGGAAACCGACCGTAATCTGCCCTTCATCTATGTCTCCGGCACCATCGGTGAAGATGTCGCCATGGAAGCGGTCAAGGCCGGAGCGCACGATTACGTGATGAAAAACAATCTCGCCCGGCTGGTGCCCGCGGTGGTGCGCGAGATTCGCGAGGCGATGCAGCGCCGCTACCACGAACGCGCCGAGGCGGAACGGGTGCAATTGCTGGCGCAATTGAAGGCCACCGTCGCCGAGGTGCGGCGGCTGGGCGGAGTCCTGCCCATCTGCTCGGAATGCAAAAGCATTCGGGACGATCACGGCGTCTGGCAAGAGGTCGAACACTATCTCCAGAAAAATTCCGTGGCGCGGTTTGACCACAGCCTGTGTCCGAAATGTTTGGATCGAATCCACTGGGATGCTGGCGTCGAAGATCGCTTGAGGGATTAATTTATGAAAACACCGTTGCGCGCCTTGTTGATTGAAGACTCCCCTGCGGACGCCGCGTTACTGTTGAGAGAGCTGGAGCGCGGCAACTACACGGTCACCGCCGAGCGCGTTGAGACCGCCGCCGCCCTGCAGGCCGCCTTGGCGGGGCCGCCGTGGGACATCGTGTTCTGTGATTACTCCCTGCCGGACTGTAGCGGGGAGGCGGCGCTCGAAATCGTCAAGGCCAGCGGGCTGGAGCTGCCCTTCATTTTCGTCTCGGGCACCATCGGGGAAGAAGCGGCGGTCGCGGCGATGCGGGCCGGGGCGCAGGACTACGTCATGAAAAGCAATCTTGCCCGCCTCGGTCCCGCCGTGGAGCGGGAGTTATGGGTGGCGCAAAATCACCGGAAGAATTTGACGGAGCGGAAGCAACTCGAAGCCCATTTACGCCAGTCCCAGAAAATGGAAGTTATTGGCCAGCTCGCCGCGGGCGTGGCGCATGACTTCAACAACCTGCTCACCATCATCCGGGGCAATGCCGAACTGGTGTTGCTGGATGCGCCCCAACTTGGCGAACGCCCGCGGGACAACGTCTTCCGGATCATTGCGGCGTCGGAGCGCGCCGCGAATCTGACCCGGCAATTGCTCGCGTTTGGGCACAAACAAATCATGCAGGCCCATCCCCTGAACCTCAACGAGGCCGTGGTCAATTTGACCAAGATGCTGGACCGGATTATCGGAGAAGACCTCCATCTGGAATGTCATTACTGCTCGACTCCGCCTTTTGTGAATGCCGATGTAGGCATGATCGAACAGGTGTTGCTCAATCTCGTGGTCAACGCCCGTGATGCCATGCCCCGCGGCGGGACCCTGGGCGTCACCACGGCGACTACCACCTTGGACGCCAGCCGCGTCCTGGCCCGCCCCGAAGCCCGCGAGGGGGAATTCATCATCCTGAGCGTGACCGACACCGGCACGGGCATCGCTCCAGAACATTTGCCGCATATCTTCGAACCGTTTTACACCACCAAGGCAGTGGGCAAAGGCACCGGGTTGGGACTGGCCACCGTTTACGGCATCGTGAAACAGCATCAGGGCTGGATCGAGGTGTCCGCCCGTCCCGCGGCCGGGACGACATTCAGCATCTATCTGCCCGCCATCCCGCCTCCGGTCGCGGTCAGCCGCACCATCCGCCCGGACGCGCTCCCCCGCGGGGGCACGGAAATGATTTTACTGGTGGAAGATGAAGCCGCCGTGCGCCTGCCCGTGCGGCGGGTTTTGGAAAACTCCGGTTACCGCGTCGTCGAAGCCGCCTGCGCGCGGGAAGCGTTGGAGGCCTGGACGCAAATTGCCCATGAGGTTGATCTGCTCCTGACCGATGTGGTCATGCCCGACGGGGTGACCGGCTACGATCTGGCCGAACTATTGCAGGTCCAGAAGCGCTCACTCCGGGTGCTATATGTCAGCGGTTACAGCGCGGACGTCGCCGGCAAGAATCTGGCTTCCGCCCCGCTTTGCCCGCGTTACTTTTTACAAAAGCCCTTTGCCACCCGCGCCTTGCTCGAAACCGTGCGGCACTGCCTGGATGAAACCCAGCGGGAAGCGACCGCGTTGGAGTGAACTGGGATGAAATATTCATTAATCATCGTCGATGATCTGCTTGGCGTCATTCACAAGCAGGCCGGGATGGAATACACGCCAACTCCCATTCCCGAATATACTTCGGAGACGCAACCGTATAAAACTGCTGAACTGCCCACCAATAATTCGACCGCTGCCGTGGAGAATGCGCCTCCCTCCACGGTGGCGGCTTCACCAAAGAAACGCCACGACCCGGGATTACTTCCGGGGGGGGACACCGCCCGGCGCCCTGGAAGTCGCCGGGTTACCGTCCGCACCCCGGGTCAGATTATGAATTCAATGCCGCCCCCCATCCCGCTGCGGATTCTGGTGATTGATGACAATCGGGCCATCCACGAGCAATTGCGCAAGAGCGAGGAGCATTTCCGGCTCATCGCGGAAAATGTTGCGGACCTGATTGCCATTGTTCTCCACAAGTCCAGCGAATTTACAACGTCGAAGCCCAAAAATAACGCGCGCATTTGGTTCCGTGGTTCTCACTGAGGAAACATTATGATCTACATATTTGGCCGGCTGTTTTTTCCCACCCTGCTTCATAGCGAACGAAGACTGCGAACGCGGATAAAATTGGTCGCCGTGGTTTGCGGGTTACTTCTGATGACCGCCGTCGTCGTGTTGGTGGTTCGCTTGAATCACAGCCGGATATTGTCCGGAAAATTCGTTACCCCCTCTAAGCAGCAGTTCACGCCACCCGCCCGCTGAATCTGCCGCCGCACCCCGCTCCGTTGTCCGGCGCGGCGACCTTTCATCGCCAACTCTGCTTGGGGTCCATTTGTTGGCGCGCCACTTTGTCCCCTGCGCAATCGGCCAGTCCGGCCCGAACCGCAACCAAGAATCCCGCTTCTTCTCCTACCGGATCCTCACTGCGCGTCCATTGGCATCGCCCAACCCCGCTCCACCAAGCCCTGCTCCAGCTACGCTCCCTCTACGCCAAACTTTAACCACTCATGCAGGACTACAATGTTCTTATCGGCAAACTCAGCTTGAGAAAAACTCGTCTGGTGGGTCATCCCTCCAATTTTACAAAACCAACCACAACAACGGCTCGTCGAAAAATAAAAACCTAAAATAAAATCAGCGTTTCCCTAAGGTAGGTGGTTTGAGTCGCGCGGCTCAAAAGCGACGGGACAGTCGGAGTGGATTTCCGATTGCTTGGCCAAGCCGAGGGCCGGGATTTGGTGCTGTCGCTGCGGGATAGCGGCCGCGCACCAAGCCCAAATCCTCAACACTATGATCTGAAAATCTTTAAACTCGTTTTGAAAAGAAGCCCAGCATTTGCTAGCAAACAGTCGGAGTCATCCAGCTTGCGGCAGCTCTACGGGATGACTGTAGAGCTAGTTTCCTCAAACATAATTCCGCTGTAACATTTCAGCCACGGTCGAATCTAGCTGTTCACGACGGCGAACATCGTCGAAACGCTTGAGAAGATCCTCAGGTCGGACGCGTGCCCGCTCGGCCCCCTGCAGGTCGTGCAGCACCTGACCGCGGTGCATCATTACTATGCGATCACCCAGATGAACCGCCTGCTGCATGGAGTGTGTGACCATAAGGGTGGTCAGCTTGTCGCGCTGAATAATGTCGTGCGTGAGGCGGATTACCTGGTCGGCGCTCTTGGGGTCGAGCGCGGCGGTGTGCTCGTCGAGCAGGAGCAACTCCGGTTTCAACCACGAAGCCATGAGTAAGGTCAAAGCCTGTCGCTGTCCGCCGGATAAACTCCCGATGGCGTTGTCAATCCGGTTCTCCAGCCCCATGTTCAAGGAGCGGATGCGGTCGCGCAATTCGGCCTTGAGCTTGTGGTTCAACGCCCAGCCCAAGCCGCGGGGCTGACCGCGGCGGGCGGCCATTGCGAGGTTTTCCGCGATGCTCATGTTGGGCGCGGTGCCACTGAAAGGATTTTGAAAAACCCGGCCGATCAGTTTGGCTCGGCGATGCTCGGCCCAGCGGGTGATATTCTGGCCTGCAAGGGTGAGGGTGCCTAAGTCTGGCAGAAAAGTCCCGGCTACGGCGTTGAGCAAGGTCGATTTACCTGAGCCGTTCGTGCCGATGATCAGGAGGAATGAGCCGGCTTCCAGTCGCAGCGAGACGTCGCGCAGGGCACGCACCTCATTGGGCGTTCCGGGGTTAAAAGTCTTGGTAATATTGGCGATGGTAAGCATCTCAGGCCTCGGAAGGTTTGGCTGTAGCCGCCGGTTTGAGTTTGCGCAAAAAGGCTGGCGCGACCAGGGCGACAAAGACGAATCCTGCGGTGATGAGCTTTAGGTCATTGGGGTTCAAACCCCATCGCAGCGCGATGGCGACGAGCAGGCGGAACAGCACCGATCCGATGACGGCCCCCGTGATGAGTAAACCGATGCGCGAACTGCCGACGAGCGCCTCGCCGATGATGACGCTGGCAAGTCCCCAGACCACCATGCCGATTCCCATTTGCACGTCGGCGAAGCCCTGGTACTGGGCAAGGAGCGAGCCGGACAGCGCGATCAGGCCGTTGGAGAGGGCGAGGCCGAGGATAATGATGAAGTCCACACTCACGCCAAGGGCGCGGATCATCTGGGGGTTGTCGCCGGTGGCGCGCATGGCGGTACCAAGGTTCGTCCGGAAAAAGAGGTAAAGCAGCATGCCGAGGAAGCCGACCAGCAGCAGCATCGCCACCAACGTGGCGGCATCGCGCAGGCCAACGGTCCAGCCGAAGACATTGAGGTCCGAATCCGCCGCGACGTGAAGCCATTTCATGCCGAGGTTTTCGGCCTGGGTTGCCAGGGTGGTTTCATTCAGCAATGGCACGTTGCTCTTGCCCATGACATGGAGGTTCACCGAGTAAAGCGCGGTCATCACGAGAATGCCGCTGAGGAGTCCGTTGATCTTGAACTTGGTGTGCAGTAGGCCGGTGGTCATGCCCGCCAGCACGCCCCCCGCGAAGCCGGCCAGCGTGGCTAAACCGGGATCGACATGATTCGAGATTAATATGGCGGTGACCGCGGCTCCGAGAGTGATGGAGCCATCCGCCGTGATGTCGGGAAAATTGAAAATGCGGAAGCTCAGATAAACTCCCATCGCCAAAAGCGCGAGAATCAATCCGATGGTGGTGGCGCCGATTAGCAGAGTCATAACGTTGTCAGAGGTAAAGGTGCACGGTCTAAAATCCGCAGCGGCCCGACCCAGCAAGCGCCGCGCATCAGATCGGTCTGGCCTACACCCTCGAACTGGCGTTCATCGGCGAGCAGGTGCAGGACGGTCCGGGCGGATTCGGTGCCAAGCAGGCTGGCGATGGTTTCTTGCAGTTTGAGGTTGCCCTTCGGCAGCGGGCGATAAGGGAACGCCGCCGCGTGAAAATGCCCCTGAGCCTGCGTACCTGGGCCGATCGGACGGAAGAATTCGGTAGGGCCGGAGGATGGCTGCTTTTCCGCAAAGCCCACGATGAGGGCTACATTGCGCTCATCGGTGCGTTCCGTCGTGAAGGAAAGCCAATCGCGTACTCCGGGAAAACTCCACGGCGAATGACCATTCGCGCGCGCGGGCGACTGGCGGAGGGTCGCGCCGACAAGGCTGGCGCTCTCAGCCACGATGACGAAACCTGCGGCCGCAGAATCCATGTCCTGCAGAGCCGTCTCGACGAGTTCAGCCAGTGCAATCACGCCGCGTTCCCCGGCGGCGGCTTCGAAGCGCAGCAGTCGGGCAAAATCGCCGCGGGCGGTCAGACCGTAGAGCACGTTGACCTCCGGCATCAGCTGTCCTTCGGTCAACTGAAAATCCGGCACGCTGCTGCCGTCGGTAGGCTGGGCGACCGCCGCGCCGCCTGCGGCAAGAAATTCGCCGAAGCGTTCATTGCTGTCGGCCAGCTCATCGCCAAACGCTCCCAAGCCGAGGCCGAAGCTCCCGGCATCAAAACGCAGGCGTTGACTATCTGCCGCGGACAACTGGCCGGTCGCAAATTTTTCCGGATGCCCAAGCAAGCGAGCCTCCAGAATGGCTCCGGTATTCAGTTCGTGGGCTTCAAAGGTGATGCCGTTCCGTTCCCAACGCCGAGTTTCGGAGGGCGGCTTCACCGGCGGCGGCGGTGGCTCCGCGGCGGCCACCAGCATGCCGGCAATGCCGGAGAGATGCAGCACCGCCAAGACGCTCTCGGTCGGCTGGACTACTCGCATCTTTCCACGCACTGCTTTCAGCTGTTTGTAGTATTTCAACAGGACTCGGATGCCCGCCGAACTGATGTAATCCACCTGGGAGAATTCGAGATCAAGGTGATGCTGTCCGGCGCGTATGGCGGACTCGATGGCGTTGCCGACGTATTCTGCCCAGTTGGCATCCAGTCGCCCCTTGAGTTGCAACTCGTGGCGGTCTTCGCGGGGCTGTGGGGTGATTTCCATGGCGTTCTATTTTATGACCTCACCGAGCCTCAGCAGTTCCGGCGGGATGACAATGCCTTGAACGGCCGCAGCGGCGGGGTTGAAAGTATATTTTATTTTTTCAACGATTTGGAAGGGGATGGTTGCCGGCGAGTCGCCCCGCAGAATACGCGCCGCCATGCTGGCCGACTCAACGCCGCCGTCAAAAAAATCGCGCGAGACGGTGAGGAAGGCGCCGGACTGGGCCTGACCCGAGGCAAAACCCATGAGTGGAAGGCGGGCGCGTTTTGCGGCCTGAGCGATGCTGGCGAAACTGGATCCCGTAAGATTATCGGAAATCTGGCAGATGGCATCGACATGCATGGCGCACAAAGCCAACGCAGCGTCGGGCACATCGGAACTGGTATTAACCCCGACCATTTCCACCTCGATGCCTAGGCGGGTGGCGGCTTTCACCAGTTCGTCCTTGTAATAAACGGAATTCACCTCAGCCGGCACATAGAGTGTTCCTATGCGTTTTACTTTCGGCAGGCAGCGCTGCAAAGCGGCCAAGCCCAGTTCGTGCGGCGCAACCACATAGGCACCGGTGACCAAAGGAAGATGATTGGTGTTGTTGATTCCAGCGCCTGCAATGAATGGATTAGCCACCAAAGAAAACACCACCGGACACCCTTGGATGCGACGTAGCGCGGCCTGCAATGCCGGCGTGGTGGCGGTCATAATGAGATCCACCCGGTCACTGACGGCGGCGTCCATCATTGTGCTCAGCGTCGCCATGTCACCCTGCGCATTGCGGATGCGAAGTTCGAAGTCGCGCCCGCGCTTCAATCCGGCCTGCTCGAACCCTGCAAGGATGCCTTCGCGATTGATTTCCACGTTGGGCGTTTCCATATTCTCAATGAGATCAATTTTGACCTTGCGCGGCAGCGGTGGGTGGGCGGGCGGCGGCCCTTGCGCCGTGTTGGTTGCCATCGCGCTAGCGGCTTCGGCAAGGATGGCTGCGGGGAATTTCAGCCCGAGTTTTTCGGCCAGTGGCAGATCGAGCCAGACGGCTTTTTCCGAGACGTTTTCCATCGGTATGCCCGCTGGGCTTTGGCCCAGTAAAACGCGTGCCAAGGGTTTGGCGGCCGCGTAGCCGGGCCGGTAATAACCGAGGCCAACGCAGGCCACAGCCCCGCGCTTGGCGGCATCGGGATCATCCACAAATAGCGGAAGTTTTGCATCCCGGACGGCCTTGACCACGGCATCAAAGCCCTGGATGACCGTGTTGTCGCCCTGTATGTAAAAAGCGTCCACATGACGGCTGGCAAGCGCCTGAGCCGCCTGCAACACCTCAGCGGAGGATGCCACGGTGACTTCGTCCAGCTTAAGGCCCGCCGCAGAAAAAAGCCCGCGCGCCACTTCGATCACCTTTACGCTATTCGCCTCGGAGGCATTGTAGATCGTGCCGATGGTTTTGGCAGAGGGCAGCGTTTGACGAATGAGATCCACCATGTCTTGTACGGGCGGGAAGGATCCGATGCCGGTGACGTTTGCCAGATGGTTTGTAAACGATTTACCCGCGCCGGCGGCTACGGGGTCGGAGCAATAGGTGAACACGACCGGCTTATGTTTGACAAAACCACAGGCGGTACTGATGACCGGCGTGCTCATGGGCAAAATCACATCCAAATCGGAGCTGTCAAAATTTTGAAGCATCGCCGGGATATTGATAATCTCGCCCTGGGCGTGGGTCCTGCGCACCTCGAGATTTTTGCCTTCCACAAAGCCCTGGTCGCGCAGGCCGTCGAAGATGCCGCGGATGCAGGCCTCAGCCCCGGCCTCAGGAGCGAAGTAGGCGAGGCCGATCTTGTAAATGCGGCCGGGCTGCGGTTGGCTTGCCTGCGGGGCAGGTCGGCGCGTGGTCGGCAGATTCGTCTCTGTAGTGCTAATCCACCCAGTCGCACGCTGGCGCAGCGCCGGGGAGATTGTCCATGTGCCTTTCAGCGACGCCGGCACCGTTTCATTGAGCAGCAATTGCTCCGGAACGAGATTTTCAACCGGCACTTCGGCTGGGTTCTTGCCGTCGAGAACATCGGCGGCGAGCTGGCCAACTGCCCGGCCAATTTCCTCGTAATTGGCGCCCAGGTCGAAAATCGCGCCTTGCTTGACGTTGGGTGGCAGCGCGGTGAAAACCGGGATCCGGGCGCGCCGGCAAGCCGCAATGATCATGTCCGAGGCAATGGAGATGGTGATGTCACCACTGATCCAGACCGCCTCAACGCCACGGGAAATCAGGGAGTTCACCGCTTCGAGAGCGGCGGTGCTGTTCTCCGCGTTTGCCTCGACTAGGGTGATGCCGAGGTCCGCGCACACCTTTCGGGCAATCTTTGTCTGCGCCAGTGAATTGGCCTCGGCGGGATTCCACGCCAGCCCCACGGTCTTGAGTCCGGGGCACATCTCCCGCGCAGTGGCGAAAATTTTGGCCACCGGCTGCATCGATCCGTAGCCGGTCAGATACGGGGGGTGAATCGCATGATTCGTGGGGTCGATGCCAACGCCCGCACTGTAGGGATCGCTCACGAGGCCGAAGACGTGTGGCGTGTGGCGGCCGAACTTGTTGGCGTTGGCGATGGTCTGGAGCGAGACCGTGCTGGCGCTGAGGATCAAATCGTATCCGCCGCTGGTGACCTCTTTGGCGATGGCATTGGCCGTGCCAATATCTGCCTCCGCATTGTAACGCTTAATTTGAAGGCGGCCACCCTCCTTGTAGCCGCGTTCGGCGAGTGCTGCGAGAATGCCGACCACCCCGTCATCCAAAGGCGGAATTGAAGCATGTTGAACGAGTGCTACTTTGATGACCTTATCGGCCGCTTTGCCCGCCGCTGGCTGTGCCCTAGAGTAATGGCGCGAACCGCGGTCGGTATAAAGCAACACCCCAGCCGCTAGGGTGATCAATCCAACGCCAAGGAGTAGCCGCTTTAAGGTGTCGAACATCAGTTTGAATTGCTGCAGTGGTGAGCGAGTTTAGGACTCATAAGTTTTCTGCCGCGCCAGCAGATAGGCATCCAGTTCGGCTTGGTCGCGGAAGATGCTCATGTCTGGCAAGCTACCCATGATGTCAAAAACTTCTTTGATCTGTGGCTGCAGGTTGACGAAGGACACCCGACCAGCATGCAGCTTCTGCTGTTTGGCAGCGGTAAAGAAAAGCCGAATGCCGGAGCTGGTGACGTATTTCAGATTGGCCAGGTCAAAGATTAACTGCGCTGGCTTGGCGGCGAGCGCGGTCGTCAGTTGCACTTGCAAAGTTGCTACGGTGGAGTTGTCGAGGTTGCCGTCGAGCGCCAAAGTGGTCTCGTTTGTGCCGACAGTGTTGGCTTTCTGGCTAAGTTTGATGTTTAAGGTGCTCATATTTGATTGCTTGTTCGATGGGGGCATTTGGCTGTAACGGTTCTAGGAAAGTGGCAGGATGCACATGACAAACGCCTCCCGTACGGCCGGCTGGAGGTGGTCGAACCGGTATTCCCCCTGATGCTGCTTCTGCTGCTTCTGTGCCCAGAGGAAAAGCCGGATTCCAGAGCTGGTGACGTAGTTGAGTTTGGCCAGGTCAAAGATTAATTGGGCCGGCTTGGCGGCGAGCGCGGCAGTCAGCTCCGCTTGCAAATTTGTGACCGTAGAATTATCGAGATTGCCCTCGAGCCCAAGCGTGATTTCCAAGTGGCCCATGGCGTTTGTCTTCCGAAGGACTTCAATGTTGATTGCGCTCATGGTCTTGCAAGTGAGAACATTTGATTGATGTGAAGTTGGAAGACTATGCTGCCTTGGAGTGTTGCAACTACAATTTGGTTAAATATAAGGCTCTCTCCAAAATTGTGATTTGTCACTGGTTCGTCTCGCGAGGAGATGTTGACGAATGGCTGGATTGCCGGGCGCGCAGGTAAACATCCAGTTCCGCGTCATTGTTGAAGGAGAAAGGCGCACCGTCATCCTCCCCCAGCAGCCGGTAGGCGTCGAGTTCAGCTTGGCTCTTGAAAACCCGCATTTCCGGTAATTTGCCCATGATGTCGAAGACTTCCTGAATCTGCGGCTGCAAGTTGACGAAGGACAGCCGACCACCATGCCGCTGCTGCTGTTTTGCCGATGCAAAAAACAGACGGATGCCGGAGCTGGTCACGTATCGGAGATTGGCCAGATCAAAGATCACATGCGACGGCTTGGCACTCAGCGCAGTGGACAGCTGCATTTGCAAACTTGCAACCGTGGAGTTGTCCAGGTGGCCGACCAAGCCCAGTGTCACTTCCTTCTGGCCACCGGCGTCGGTTGACTCCGATAAGCTAATATTAAGAGTGCTCATATTTTTTATAAAGTCCGGAAATCCCTAAATTATAATCACTCTTGTTTCGGGGACTGAATTTTTCAGTATCTAAACGTAGTGTAAAAGAAGCGAGCTCATCAAGCCATCACATAATCACCCTGAAATTGATTCATGGTTACCCCGATAACCGCTCGCGCAAGGCCAAAATTTCCTAACAGCTCCTTTAAGCTCTTCATTTCAGATGGTCAAATTCAGATCAGCAAATCTGCTAGCGAAGATATTACTCCCGGGTAAGCTTCCCCGCGACAATGTCGTCGTCGCTGCGGACGATTAACTGGCCCAGGCCGGAAATCTCCAATGTCGAAGTCACAGCTGGCTGTGGATTCTGGAATTGCAACTGTCCCCCGCGAGCTTTAACGGCTTTTAAGGCCTGCAACAGCATTCGGATGCCGAGTGAAGAGAGAAAGGTCACCGCAGCCAGATCCACCTGCACTTTCATTTTATCTCCGCCACAATGGGCGTAAAATTTGGTCTCAACTGCCGCCAGGCCTGCAATATCCAGCTGGCCCGTTAGTTTTAAAATGCGGACACCACCTTGCAAATCGCTTACTTCAAGTTTTGTGCTCATTGATATTTGGTAATAATAAATAAATTAAACACTTCCGCGTTTCCACAGCGTCAGGTGGTTTTTAGCTTCAACCCGGACATATTCCATCCGATCGGACATTTTTCGCAAAAGGTGTATTCCCAATCCGCCTATGGGACGGGCCTCCACTGGCAGGTTGATGTCCGGCGGGGTCAGCTCAAGCGGATTAAAAAGATGTCCGTCGTCGATCACCGTCAGTTTTAATTCATTTTCCACCAGCTCCAATTCAATCGTGATGGTGTGTTCACCCGCATCATCATAGCCGTATTTGATGCAATTGGTGACCAGTTCCTCGATGGCGAGATTGGCCAAGTAATCAATGGTGGGAGACGATTGCTTCTCAGCCAACCAGCGCGACGCAGCCTCATTGGCTGCGGGGATTTCAGCAAAGCTGTTTTTTACTTGGATTTTAAGTTGGTCAGCCATGATCAATGATGCAATGAATCAGGGAAAAGTTGACGTCCGTTTTCACTTTCAGTTACTGATTTTAGCAAGGACCAGCTGTCAGCAGCAAGCTTAGGCTTGACCACCCGTTGCCGCGCTCTCAGCGAACCGTCCGGTTATAGTTTGACCTCCGCGCAAATTGAGCACTACAGAAACGGATGACACGCAAACCCCGAATATCCTTTTACTTTCTGAAGCGTGACATGCTTGCCTTCCTCGGAATAATATTCTGCACATGAAAATCTCAAAGTTGAAGCACTTCCTTCTGGCGGCCGCTGTCGCCGCTATCTCCATTCGTGTTGGCGCTGTTGAAAAAGTTTCGGATCCATTCATGGGTGATTGGCAGGGCAGCGTCACAATCGGAGCTGAGAAGAAAACCGTGGCGGTTTACATGATCCCGCTGGACAAGGGACGTTACGAAGCGCGGTTCGTGGCGGACTTCAGTCAGCGCGGGCCGTATCTGCATCGCTTACGCGGCGAGATTCGCGACGGTCAGCTCCGCTTTATGGATGACATTGCTCTGGATGCCGCCCATATCGCCGAGACAACGGACAAAGGTGTTCTGTTCATCGCTTCGCTCTGGTCAGGAAAACTCAGTGGTGATTCCGTTCAGGGGGCGATTACGGGAGTTCAGAAAGGCCGCTTTGACTTGCACAAGACACAACGCATTTCGCCTGAACTTGGCAAACTTCCTCCGGAGAATGCTATCGTCCTCTTCGACGGAAAAAATCTGGATCAATGGCAGACCCGCGACGGCAAACCCGCCGGCTGGAAACTGCTCACGAACGGCGTCATGGAAGTCAAAGGCGGCGACGTCGTGAGCAAGGAAAAGTTTGGTGATTTCCAACTCCACCTTGAATTTCGCCTGCCCTACATGCCCCGCGAGTCCGGCCAAGGCCGAGCCAACAGCGGCGTCTATCTTCAAACCCGTTACGAGACGCAAATACTGGATAGCTACGGCTTGGAAGGAATGGATAACGAATGTGGCGGTTTCTATCAGATCTGTCGCCCTTCCGTGAACATGTGCGCGCCACCGCTGCAATGGCAGAGTTACGACATCACGTTCCACCAGGCCAAACTTGGGGCAGATGGAAAGAAAACCGCTAATGCGCGCGTCACAGTCATCCATAACAGCGTGAAGATTCATGATAACTTTGAGTTGCCGCACGTGACCCCCGGCGGCATGAACACCAAAGAGGGCGTTCCTGCTGGCCTGTTGCTTCAAGATCACAACAACCCTGTTCAATACCGTAATATCTGGGTGAAACGGCTGTAAATATTCGCCTTCGCAGATCTTTCACCGCTATGAAATATTTTTTGAACAAATTTCCAGAGTGTGAGTCTGTATGTGCATGAGCGGTGAGTCAGACAGAATCCGCTCCACCGGTTTAGACCGGAAAGTTCTTTGAAGAATTTACGATTTCGGCGCTGAATCACTGGTTCAGATCAGCTCTGGGAAACTACAGAATCCTACTATTGAACCAATCGAAATTCCCCGGGTCTCTCGGCCACCCCCTGGCTGATTGACCCGGTTTTTTTGCATGCGACTGGCAAACCCTCACGTCATTGGTGTAGTCTTTATCTGACCGCCAAATGAAATTCATCGAAAAATTGAAACGACCAGTCCCATTGATCTTATTTCTGACCGTTGTCCTGTCGTCGTCGCAACAGTCACCGGCGATTGACGCCACACCGCCGAAGACTGAAATCCGTTTCAACCGCGATGTCCGCCCAATTCTTTCCGACAACTGCTTCATTTGTCACGGCCCGGATCCCAAGAGCCGCAAAGCCAAGCTGCGTCTTGATGATCGCGATGCAGCCATCAGGATGGAAGCTTTCATCCCCGGCAAGCCCAACGACAGCGAGATGATCCGGCGCATCGAAACGGATGTCGACGACGATCACATGCCCCCGCCAGATACACATAAGAGCGTCACGCCTTCGCAACTGGCGACGTTGAAGAAGTGGATCATTGAAGGCGCGAACTACGAGCCACACTGGTCTTACGCACCACTCAAGCGCCCTGCCCTGCCCTTGATCACTCATTCCAAATGGACACGAACGCCGGTGGACAGTTTTGTCCTCGCGCGTTTGGAGGAACAAAAAATCACACCCTCGCTTGCGGCTAATCGACGGACGTTATTGCGCCGGCTTTCACTGGATTTGACGGGGTTGCCACCGACTACTGACGATGTAGAAAAATTTGTGGCCGATCGTTCAAGCAAAGCTTACGAGAAACAAGTGGAGCGGCTGCTCGCATCGCCACACTACGGAGAACGGATGGCAGTGCCGTGGCTGGATGCGGTGCGGTATGCCGATACGGTCGGGTATCACGGCGACCAGAACCAGAATGTTTTTCCGTATCGCGACTACGTCATTGATTCCTTCAACCGTAACAAGCCCTTTGATCAATTCACCATTGAACAGATTGCTGGTGACCTGCTGCCGAACGCAACGCCGGAACAAAAAATCGCCACGGGTTTCAAACGCCTCAACATGATGACACGCGAGGGCGGTGCGCAGCCGAAAGAGTATCTCGCCAAATATCAAGCCGACCGCGTGCGAACTGTCTCAACCGCGTGGCTCGGCTCGACGATGGCCTGCTGTGAGTGTCATGACCATAAATATGATCCATTCACGACGAAGGACTTCTATTCGCTTGCAGCATTTTTCGGCGATGTGAAGCAATGGGGTGTTTACGCCACCTACGGTTACACGCCCAATCCGGATCTGGCCGGCTGGAGCAATGAGCATCCCTTTCCCCCTGAATTGATGGTGACGAATCAATACCTCCTGAAGCGCGAGGCAACGCTGCGAACGAGCAGAGACCAGCTCGTGAAGACAGAATTTGATGCAAACCTCGCCACGCATCTAGGTCGAGAAGCTTTTCAACATTGGCAAAATGATATCCGTAGGACGCTGAAGTCTGCACCGGATGGCTGGCTCGTGGATCCGCAACCGGAAGCGTCGCTTTCCAACTCGAACAAGTCCAAAGCCACTCTCATAATTGAGGCGGATGGAAGAATTTATTGCGACGGCAAATCACCCAAGACAGAGAAGACAGAGGTTCGGATTGAGTTGAACACAGGCTGGCTATCAGCCATACGCCTAGAACTTCTGCCTCATGCAGGCCACAATAATTCATCGCTGCGGCTCACGAATGGCATGGCGGAAATCAAACTGCGCGCTGACATCAAACACGCGAGCGCCGATTCGGAAAAGCTCACATTCCACCGCTCCATTGCAACGGTCAAACTCCCGCATTACCAGAACGGCTACGAGTTGCCCGACATTGCTCCGGCATGGAGGTTACCCGCAGCATCAGCCACGAATCGCCAGTTCGCAGTCTATCTGATCAACCCGCCACGCGTCGTGAAGGCCGGCGATTCATTAGTGGTTACATTGGAGTCGGGCGATATCGGATGCTTCCGGATCGCAACATCGCCGCTGGCGAATCCGGACGCCTTGAATTCTGGGGCAACAAGCGAGTTTACACATGCGTTGAACCGTGCCCCGGTGCTGCGCACTTCAAAACAGAAACAGCTTGTGGCCTCGGCCTGGTTGCATGGCACGACAAACAATCCGGAGGCTCTTGCAAACCTGATCAAATTGAATCGTGACATCATCGAATGTCGCAGCGGTGTTTTCCCAACACTCGTGACTGAAGCGACCACGAACCGGCTCGTCTCGCGCGTACTGCCACGTGGCAACTGGCAGGATGAATCGGGTGCGGTGGTTGATCCAGCAGTGCCACAGTTTCTGCCGCAGCCGAATCACAACGGCACGAATCAACTCTCGCGACTCGATCTCGCCCGCTGGTTGGTCTCGTCCGACAATCCGCTAACGGCGCGAGCGTTTGTGAACCGACTTTGGAAACAATTCTTTGGAAACGGCATTTCAAATCAACCGGAGGAACTTGGAGCGCAGGGGGAGTCACCCACGCATCCGGAACTTCTGGACTGGCTCGCCGTGGAATTTCGCGAAAGCGGTTGGGACGTGAAACACATCGTGAGGCTGATGGTGTTGTCGTCGAGTTACCAGCAGGACACGAAGTTTCGCTCGGAATTGCGCGACGTTGATCCAAACAACCGCTTGCTCGCGCGGCAGAATCCGCGACGGCTGGAGGCGGAATTTATCCGGGATAATGCGCTGTTCATCGCCGGCCTGCTCAACACAGACATCGGTGGACCGAGTGTGTTTCCATATCAGCCTGCGGACTACTACGAGAACATCCAATTCCCGGATCGGAATTACAAGGCAAACACCGACGAGCGCCAATACCGCCGGGGCTTGTATTCTCACTGGCAGCGGACATTCCTACATCCGATGCTGGCAAACTTCGATGCGCCTGCGCGTGAGGAGTGCGCGGTGGATCGCCCGGTCTCAAGCACGCCACAGCAGGCCCTCACGCTGCTCAACGATCCATCGTTCGTCGAGGCGGCGCGGGTGTTTGCGGAAAAACTGTTGTCTGAACCCATGCTGACCACTGATGCCGAACGGGTGAACCTCGCCATCGAAACTGCAGTGCTTCGACCGGCCAAACCAACGGAGCAGGATTCTTTGCTCAAATTCCTCGCAGAGCAACGGAGTTACTATTCAGCAAATCCAGGCGACGCAGACAAACTTTTGAACGTTGGCCAGCACCGCTCAACGGCCAAGTTCAGTTCCTCCGAACACGCAGCGTGGACAAGCCTCGCTCGCGTCCTATTGAACCTGAACGAAACCATCACGCGCTACTGAACGAAAAATGAATCCCTCCTTCGACCAGCACTCGTTCCAGCAAAGCATAAACCGTCGCAGCTTCCTCACGCGTTCAGCTTATGGCTTGGGCGGACTCGCGCTAGCAACCCTGTTTGATCCGAGACTGCTCGCCGGAGAAAACCCCGCCAGACGCGGAATCCCTGGCGTGATCCAACCGCTGCATTTTCCGCCACGTGCAAAACGCGTCATCCATCTCTGCATGGCTGGCGGACCGTCGCACCTCGAATCGTTCGACTGGAAGCCAAAACTCAAGGAACTCGACGGCAAGGAATTTCCAGAATCGCTGACCAAAGGCCAGCAGCTCGCGCAGTTACAGAACACTCCGTTGAAAGCGCGTGGGCCGTTCGTCGAATTCGCAAAGCACGGTAAATCTGGCCAGGAGATTTCCAGTTTGTTCCCGCACATCGCAGGTATTGCCGACGACATCTGCATCGTGCGCTCTATGCATACGGAACAGATCAATCACGATCCGGCGCACGCGTTCATGAATAGCGGCTCGATCATCAAGGGCCGACCGAGCATGGGTTCTTGGCTGCTATACGGGCTCGGCGCAGAAACGGAGAATCTTCCGGGCTTTGTCGTTTTTACCACGGCTGGAAAGGGCACCGGTCAACAGCCTGTTTCTTCAAGGCAATGGTCCGCGGGCTATTTGCCGAGCCGTTTTCAGGGAATTCAATTTCAGTCCAAGGGTGATGCCGTTCATTATGTCGGAAATCCCGAAGGCGTTTGCCAGAGCACGCAGCGCCAGGTGATCGAAGAAGTGAATCGACTGAACGGATTGCTCGCAGAAGAAAAACTTGATCCCGAAATCCAAACCCGAATCGCCCAATACGAGATGGCGTTCCGGATGCAGACCTCCGTGCCTGAGCTGACGGATTTTGCGAATGAACCGCAAAGCATGCTCGATCTCTACGGCATCAAACATGCAGGTGAAGGCACGTTCGCGGCGAATTGCCTCATGGCTCGCCGTCTCGCCGAACGCGGCGTCCGTTTCATCCAGCTTTATCATCGCGCCTGGGATCATCATGGAAACATCGAGACCGCCATGCCCATCGCCGCCAGAGAAGTGGACCAGGCCAGCGCAGCCCTCATTCAAGACCTGAAACAACGTGGAATGCTCGATGACACACTTGTGATCTGGGGCGGCGAATTTGGACGTACCCCAATGGGCCAGGGCAGCGGGCGTGACCATCACATCAAAGCGTTCAGCATCTGGATGGCAGGCGGCGGAACGAAACCCGGTCTCACCTGGGGCAACACCGATGAACTCGGCTACAGCTACATCGAAGACGGACAAAACATGGACGTTCACGACCTGCACGCTACGATGTTGAAGCTCTGCGGCATTGATCACAAACGGCTCACCGTCCGTTATCAGGGCCGGGACTTCCGGCTCACGGATGTACATGGGCGAATCATCGACGGCATCTGCGCGTAACTCGTTCGGGGTATGGCGTGGCTTGCCGTGGCTTGTAGAATGGTTCTTGTCGCGACCGCATTCATCCAGCGGAGCGAATCAAACACCTTGAAAATACAATCACTCTCAATTGCACTGCTGCTCACTGCGGTAACAAGTATTGCCGCCACTGCACGGCCGAACGTCCTCTTCATCTTCGCCGACGACATGCGCGCCGACACCATCGCCGCGCTGGGCAATCCAAACATTCAGACTCCCAACCTCGACCGTCTCGTGCGCTCGGGGCTGGCATTCAATCGAGCTTACATGCAGGGCGGCCTTGGCGGGGCGACGTGTGTGCCGTCACGAGCGATGCTGCTCTCGGGAAAAAGTCTTTTCCGTGTTGATGAGAAATTGCTGCGCGATGAGACGTGGCCGGCGGCTTTCGGTCATTCCGGTTACACGACATTCATCAGCGGCAAGTGGCACAACGGCACGGCTTCACTGCCTAAGAGTTTCCAGATCGCTCGCGGCATTTTTGCTGGTGGCATGGGCAACCCCATGAAAATGAAACTCAGCAACCTCTCTGAAAATAAAACTGCCAATCCCCAAAATCTCCCGAGACACGCATGCGCGAGTTTCGCCGACGAAGCGATCCGATTCATCAACGAACAAACTGGCGCACCATTCTTTTGTTACGTTCCTTTCGATGCGCCACATGATCCTCACATCGTGCCGGATGATTTTCCGATCCACTATGACCCAGCCAAGCTGCCGCTGCCGCCAAATTTTCTGCCGCAGCATCCATGGAATAACGGGGAGATGATCATCCGCGACGAGCAACTCCTCCCATGGCCGCGCACGCCGGAGAACGTTCGCGCCTTTAACGCCGAATACTATCGCTACATCTCCTATCTCGATGCGCAGATCGGTCGCATATTGGATGCTCTTGCAGTCTCACCTCATGCGACGAATACGATTATCGTCTTCAGTGCGGACTCCGGCGTTGCACGCGGAAGTCACGGCTTGATCGGAAAGCAAAACCTCTACGAACTCGATTCCATTCGTGTTCCTCTCATTGTCAGCGGGCCGGGCATTCCCGCCAGTCAACGAACTGATGCGATGTGTTATCTCTTCGATGTTTTACCAACGCTCGGAAAGATTTGCCAGGTCGCTGCACCCAAGACGAGCGAAGGTGTCGAGTTCGCAGCAACGCTCCGCGACCCTGCAAAACCTGCACGTAAGGAGATGATGTTCGCCTACCGCCACGTTCAACGAGCCGTGCGCGATGAACGCTGGAAGCTCATCCGGTATCCGGTCGTCAACAAAACCCAGTTGTTCGATCTCGAATCCGATCCGTTCGAAATCACCAATCTCGCGGAAGAACCGAAGCACGCAGCGAAAGTTGCGGAGCTGATGGCGATGCTCGCACGAAAGCAAAAGGAGTTCGGCGATACCACAGCGCTCACGGTCGAGAATCCAAAACCCGCCGCATGGTCGGCTCGCGAAGCATTGAAAGCGGCTGAGGTTAAAGGCAGCACTCGATCCTCAAGCCAGTGAGAACCAAACTCACATTTTTATTTTCCTTATTGCTTGCGCCGGTTCTCGGAATCCACGCAGTGGAATCCAAACCGAACATCATCTACATCCTCAGCGATGATGTCGGTTATGGAGACGTCGGCTGTTACGGCGCCACTCACGTTAAGACACCAAACATTGATCGGCTCGCGAAGGAAGGACTTAGATTCACAGACTCTCACGCCACCGCGTCGGTCTGCACGCCGACGCGGTTTGCGTTCATGACGGGCCGTTACGCCTGGCGACAACCAGGGACAGGCATTGCGCCGGGCGATTCGCCTTCACTCATCCAACCGGGCACGGTCACCGTCGCGTCGTTGCTTAAAGACGCAGGCTACGCTACGGGTGTCGTCGGTAAATGGCATCTTGGATTGGGCACGACCAAAACCGATTTCAATGGTGACATCAAACCCGGCCCGCTGGAACTTGGTTTCGATTATGCCTTCATCATCCCCGCCACGGGTGACCGCGTGCCATGCGTCTTCTTGGAGAATCACCGGGTGGTGGGCTACGATCCCGCAGATCCGATCCAGGTGAGCTACAGAAAGAAGATTGGCGACGGCCCCTTTGGCAACGATCCGAAAGCCAAACTCAAGATCAAGGGTGGTCCGGGTCACAAAGATTCCATCATCAATGGCATTTCCCGGATCGGCTTTATGACGGGAGGCACGGCAGCGCTTTGGGTGGACGAAGACATTGCCGACACGATCACGACCAAAGCGGTGAAGTTTATCGAAGCGAACGAGAACAAACCGTTCTTTCTTTACCTTGCCACGCACGACATCCATGAACCGATGGTGCCACATCCGCGCTTTCGTGGAACGAGTAACTGCGGTTGGCGCGGCGATGTCATTCATCAACTCGATTGGACGGTCGGTGAAGTCCTCGCCACGCTCGACAAACTGAAGCTCACCAGTAACACGCTGGTCATTTTTACCAGCGATAACGGCGGCGCGATCAAGAACACCTACGATGACGGCACGAATCCGCTGCACGCACGGCAAAAGCCGAACGGTGTGTTGCGGGGGAACAAAGCCTCGATATACGAGGGTGGCCATCGCGTGCCCTTTATTGCCTGTTGGCCTGGCAAAATCCCTGCGGGTCAGACTTCAGGCGAACTCATCGGCCATGTGGACTCGCTTGCAACTTTCGCTGCGCTCACTGGCGCAAAAATTCCTGCTGACGCCGCGCCGGATAGCTTCAACGTTCTGCCCGCATGGCTTGGGGAGAAAACTTCCAAACCGTCGCGCGAACACCTGGTTTTGGGGCACGGCCCTGGCCCACTGGGGTTTCGCCAAGGTGATTGGATGCTCATCAAAAAAGACACCGCCTCGCGCCGCGACGATAAGCCACCCTACCTCATCAACGATTTTGAACTCTATAACCTTTCGACCGACATCGCAGAAACGACCAATCTGGCCTCCCAACAATCGGCCCGGGTGAAAGCCCTGGCCTCACGTCTTCAGCAAATTCGCGAGCAAGGTCACAGCCGTGCCGGATACAATGCGGCTTCAAACAAACACTGAAGGTTGAAAATCAAAGCAACAACCTTCCTGTTTTTGCTGGTTGCGACGTTCTTTCCACTTTTCGCAGATGAAGGAAAACCGAACATTGTGTTTGTTTTGGCTGATGACATGGGATCTGGAGACCTCGGTTGTTACGGCGGCAAGATCGCAGCAACGCCGCACATAGATCGGATGGCAAAAGAGGGGACGCGTTTCAACCGCTACTACAGTGCTGCGCCGATCTGCTCGCCATCCCGATGTGGGTTGATTACGGGACAATTTCCTGCTCGCTGGCAGATCACAAGTTATCTTCAGACGCGCAAAGGAAATCGCGCATGCGAACAAGCGGACTTCCTCGACCCCAAAGCGCCGTCGTTGCCCCGCACGCTCAAAGCATCCGGCTACGCGACTGCGCACATCGGCAAATGGCATCTCGGCGGAGGACGCGATGTCACGAACGCGCCGAAGTTTTCCATTTACGGCTACGATGAAAATGTGAGCACCTGGGAAAGTCCCGAACCGCATCCCGACATCACGAGCGGCGACTGGGTCTGGCGGCCGGACGACAAGGTGAAGCGTTGGAATCGAACAGCATTTTTCGTGGACAAGACTTTGGATTTTATTTCGCGACACAAAGACAAGTCTTGCTTCGTAAATCTCTGGCTCGATGACCCTCACACGCCGTGGGTGAGCGGCGAGTCTTCAGACAAAGGCGACACCCGCGAAAACCTTAAAGCCGTCTTGGAGGAAAACGACCGACAGATCGGCCGTCTCATGGATAAGTTGCCACCAAACACGCTGCTGATATTTGCGAGCGACAACGGCGCATGGCCCACGTTCAAGGGAGAACGCACGCTTGGCTTGCGCGGAAGCAAGCTGAGCCTTTACGAAGGCGGCATCCGACTGCCGTTCATCGCTCGATGGCCGGGAAAAGTGCCAACGGATCGTGTAGATGATTCGAGCGTCGTCTCCGCCGTGGACATTTTTCCTACGCTTTGTGAAATCGCTGGGGCAAAACTTCCTGACGACTATAAGAGTGACGGAGAGAATCGAAGCGAAGTTTTATTCGGAAAGGAATCGCTGCGGAAAAAACCTTTGCTTTGGGAATACGGCCGTAACACAAACGCATTCGCCTACCCAAACTTCAAACACGATCGTAGCCCTAATCTCGCAATTCTCGATGGCAATTGGAAATTACTTCTCAACTCGAAAGCGGACGGCGAAGAACTTTACGATCTCGCCAGTGACCCCAACGAAACCAAGAATCTTTTTTTACAAAAACCAGACGTCGCACGGCGGCTGGCAAGTCGAGTGATGGTTTGGCACAGTTCGCTGCCAATAACGTTGAAAGCCGCCGATTAACCATTCAGAATCCTACCTATGATCTCATCTACGTCAGTGCGATTCGTCGTCGCCATGGCCTGTGCTTTGGTAACATCAGCATGGGCGGTCGAATCAAAGCCATCTAATACTGCCTCTAACGCAGATGCAGCGCCGCGCTGGAATATTCTATTCGTCTTTGCCGATGACTGGGGACGCTATGCAAGTTGCTACAAGGGAATCGACGGCAGACCGACGTTGAACGATGTCGTCAAGACGCCCAACGTGGATCGTGTCGCTCGCGAGGGTGTGCTTTTCAAAAACGCATTCGTCAACGCGCCCAGTTGTACGCCTTGCCGCAGTTCATTGCTGTCGGGTCGTTATTTTTTTAACTGTAATCGCGGCGCCATTCTCAGCGGCGCGGTGTGGGACGAATCCATCCCGACGTTCCCGCTCTTGCTGCGAGATTCAGGCTACACGATTGGCAAGAGCTTCAAGGTCTGGAGTCCAGGCACTCC
>CAMCWI010000021.1 GCA_945882065.1 Akkermansia muciniphila | reverse complement strand
GCTTCGAGATATTCGCGGGTGTAACGCGGGTCTTCTTTCACAACCATCTTCGCTCGCAGGGCATCAATGCGCGGGTCGGCGGCGGTCGCGTCCTCGTAATGATCGGCGGTGAGCGCGCCGAAGATGAGGCCGATGGCGGTCATGTATTGCAGGCAATGATCGCGGTCGGCGGGGTTGTTCAACGGGCCGGTCTTCTCAATAATGCGAATGGCAGATTCATGCGTGTGAATCTCGATGCGCTCGATTTGGTCGAGGTTCTTTGGGTAGGGCGCGTCACTCCGTGCGCGCCGATCCTCCTCCGAAGAATCCCCGGCGCGCACGGAGTGACGCGCCCTACCTTCAGCGAAATACTTTTGATGCAGCGTGACTGCGGCTTCGACGGCGGTTTGCGCGTGGAACTCAGCGGGGAAAGAAATCTTGAACAGCACATTTTCCATCACGTAGCAGCCGAATGGTCGCGCGAGTTTGATAGGCTGGCCTTTGAACAACACATCGCTGAAACCCCACTTGGACGCAGAGAGTGCGGACGGATAACCCATCTCGCCTTTTATGGCCATGAGTGCGTGTTGCACGGCGCGAGCAGTGGAATCGCCTGCCGCCCAAGATTTGCGCGAGCCGGTGTTGGGCGCGTGACGATAGGTGCGGAGCGCGCCGCCATCGAGCCAGGCATTGGAAACGGCGTTTATGATCTGCTCGCGTGTGCCGCCGAGCAATTGCGTGGCAACGGCCGTCGAAGCGATGCGGACGAGCAAGACGTGGTCGAGACCGACGCGATTGAAACTATTTTCCAGTGCGAGGATGCCTTGGATTTCGTGCGCCTTGATCATCGCGAGGAGAATGTCGCGAACGGTGAAACGTTTCTTCGTAGCAGCCGACGTGAGTCGGCTCTGATCACTTCCGGTCTTTGAAGTGAGCCGACTGACGTCGGCTGCTACAGATTGAGAAACAAAATCCGTCACGGCGAGAATCGCGCCGAGGTTGTCCGACGGATGACCCCACTCTGCCGCGAGCCATGTGTCGTTGAAATCCAGCCAACGCACAAGCGTGCCGATGTTGAACGCAGCAGTGACGGGATCGAGAACGTAATTAGTTCCAGGCACTCGCGCGCCGTTCGGCACGATTGTTCCGGGCACAACCGGGCCAAGAAGTCTCGTGCAGGCGGGATATTTCAGCGCGAGAAATCCGCAGCCGAGCGTGTCCATCAGGCAATAACGCGCGGTGTTCAGAGCTTCTTCGCTCGGCGTGGTGAAGTCGCAAACATAGTCGGCGATCTGTTGTAGCAAGGGATCGAACGGCGGACGATTGGTGGTGGGGAGGTACGAGGACATGGAAAGAACCTGGTTTAATCAGCGTGTGACCATGTGCCAGCCATACAATGCGACGCCAGCCACGGGCAACAATCCACCGATGCCGCCGCCGACGATGCTAGCGGTTTTTGGACGCATGAAGCGTTCGAGATAATGTGTGAGGTAGCCGCCAGCGAACCAGCCGATGGGCGTGCAAACCAGAAAGCTGATCAAACCAAAACTCCGCGCGGCGGAGAGCGATTGAAAGTTCCGCGTCATCAGAGCGTAGGGGATGGCGATGGCGACGAGTCCGCCGATTGCGCCAGTCACCGCGCCGATGACTGCGCCGAGATTTTCTTTACCGATGCTGGGTTCGTCGTCCATGACGGAAGTTTGCTTGAACTTACCGCTGCGCGAAAGGAACAAACGGGCGCGGGTGCGGACCGGTGTATTCGGCGGTGGGACGGATGAGACGGTTGTGTTGGCGTTGTTCGGCAACGTGTGCGGACCAACCGGAAGTTCTCGCAATAACAAAGATTGGCGTGAACATCGGTGTCGGGATGCCACAGAAGTGGTAGGCGAGCGCGCTGTAAAAATCGAGATTCGGGAACATCTTTTTTTCTCGCATCATCACGGATTCGATGCGCTCAGCTATGGTAAATAGTTTCTTGTAATCATCGGATGTGGCGAGTTTCTTCGCGAGGTCTTTGATGGGCGCGGAGCGTGGATCGCAGGTTTTATAGACGCGATGGCCGAAGCCCATGATGAGTGCCTTGTGTTGTAGCAGGTCGAGCAAACCCGCCTCGGCTTCATCGGGCGATTTGAATTTCTCGATCAATTCCATCGCCGCTTCATTTGCGCCGCCGTGCAGTGCGCCGCGCAGTGCGCCGATGCCGGAGCAGATGGCTGAGTAATAATCCGCGAGCGTGGATGTCGTGACGCGAGCGGCAAAGGTGGACGCATTGAATTCATGTTCTGCGTAGAGGATCAACGACGCATCGAGCGAGCGGATGCGAAGTTCATCGGCGGGTTTGCCCAACAACAGATGCAGGAAGTGCGCGGCCATGTTCGGTGCGGCAACTTGAGTCTCAATGCGTTTGCCGGTTTGATGGAATTGATACCAGTAAAGCAGGATGGATGGGAACGCCGCGAGCATCCGATTCGCGACGGTGTGAAGATCACGATGACCACCCTCAGGTTCAAGACAGCCCAGCGCAGAACAGCCCGTGCGCAAGACATCCATCGGATCTGTCGCGGCGGGGAGTTGTTCCAAAATCGTTTTGAGCGGCGCGGGCAATCCACGCAACGAAGCGAGCTTGTGTTGGTAACTTTCTAGTTCGCTATGCTTGGGCAGGTAGCCGTAGAGCAGCAGGAACGCAACTTCCTCGAACGTCGCGTGCGTCGCGAGATCACTGATGGAGTAACCGCGATACGTAAGGCCCATGCCTTCCTTGCCTACGGTTGAGATGCCTGTCTCACCAGCGATGATGCCAGCCAGTCCGCCAGATTTTTTGTCAGCACTCACTTTTTTTCTTTCTTAAACGCATCGTAGCCGAGCAATTCGTAAAGCTCGGCGCGTGTCTGCATTTGTTTGATGACGCGGCGTTGTGTGCCGTCGTTGCGGATTGTCTGGAATGTTTTCAATGCCGCCGCATTCATCGAGCGGAAGGCGGAGAGCGGATACAACACGAGACGCACGCCAGCGGACTTGAGTTCGCTTGTGGTGAACAGCGGCGTCTTACCGAACTCGGTGATGTTCGCCAAAACAGGGATTTTCACCGCAGTCGTGAACTTGCGATACTCCGCCAACGTCGTGAGTGCTTCGGCGAAAATCATGTCCGCGCCGGCAGCATGATAAAGCTTTGCGCGTTCGATGGCGGCATCTAATCCCTCAACACCCGCTGCGTCGGTACGCGCCATGATGACAAACGCCGCATCAGTCTTGCCCGCGACGGCGGACTTGAGACGCGCGACCATTTCATTGGCGGAGACAAGTTGTTTGCCGGGCAGATGACCACAGCGTTTGGCTTCGACCTGATCTTCGAGATGAATTCCCGCCGCGCCCTCGCGAATCATTTCGCGCACGGTAAGTTTTGGATTATCCCAACCGGTGTCGGCATCCACAAGCAACGGAAGTTTCGTTGCGCTGGTGATTCGGCGCACATCAATCAACACATCGTCCAGCGTGGTGAGTCCGATGTCTGGCACGCCATAACTCGCGTTAGCGACGCCAGCACCGGAAAGGTAAAGCGCACGAAAGCCCGCACCCTCAGCGAGAATGGCGGCGTAAGCATGGATGACGCCCGCGATCTGGAGCGGCTTCTCGGCGCGCAACGTGGCGCGAAGTTTTGCGCCGGGCGACATCGTGCAATTGGAGCGTTTTATTTTTGAAGAGTTCAAGGCCACGAGTTGATTAAGTTGACTGACGGAAGCAGGCTGCACCACTCAAATGCCTTTCCGCAAGGCGAAGTTTGTGGTTAGCCTGTCCGCGTGAAGATTCTTTTCATCGGCGACATAGTAGGCGAACCAGGACGCAGGGCGGTCAAATTGTTGCTGCCGCAATTGTGCGAGCAGCACGGGCTGGATTTCGTCATCGCCAACGGTGAGAACTCCGCCGGCGGCAACGGCATCACGCCACGCATTGCGACGGAGTTGTTCGCTCTCGGCATTGATGTCATCACCAGCGGTGATCATCTCTGGGACCAGAAGGAAGTAACGGAACTGCTCGCGAATGAGAAGCGGTTCTTGCGTCCGCTGAATTATCCTGAAGGAACGCCGGGGACAGGCAGCGGCGTGTTTGAAGTCAGGGGTCAGAAGTCGGTAGACGGAAGTCCGATCAAGGTCGCGGTGCTCAACGCCCAGGGCCGCACCTTCATGCCCGCGATTGAAAATCCTTTCCTCGTCGTGCCGCCGGAGATCGAACACTTGCGCCAGCAGACCAAAATCATCTTTGTAGATTTCCATGCCGAGGCGACCTCGGAGAAAATCGCGTTCGCGCGGATGGTGGATGGAAAAGTCAGCGCGGTGGTCGGCACGCACACGCATGTGCAGACGGCAGATGAGCAAATCTTCCCCGGCGGCACGGCGTATTTGAGCGACGCGGGATTTACCGGCCCGCAGGAGAGCGTGCTCGGACGCGAGATCGAGCCAGTGATCAAACGCTTCGTGACGAACATGCCGCAACGTTTCGAGGTGGCGACGAAGCGCATGATGCTGCACGGCGCGGTGATTGAGATTGATGAAGCCAGCGGCAAGGCCATCAATATCACAAGGGTTTCCGAAAAGCTTCTGGTTGAGAAATGACTACTGCGAACAAAGTAACCATCGCGCGAATATTGCTGATCCCGTTCTTCGTCGTGGAGATTCTCAACTACGTCAAGACGGGCAGTGAGGTTCATCGCTTTGCGGGGTTGTTGACGTTCGCGCTGGCGGCAATTCTCGACGGCGTGGATGGCTACATCGCCCGGCACTACAATCAAATGAGCGAGCTGGGGACGATCCTTGATCCGCTTGCAGACAAGCTCTTGCTCGTCTCCGGCGTGGTGTTGTTGAGTTTTGATCATCGCCCGCTGCTGGGACAATTCCCCTTCTGGTTTGCGGGGACGATCATTGGACGGGACATTGTCATCCTGATCGGGATGGTGGTCATTCAGATGACCGCCGGAAAAGTCACCTCGCGACCCCATGGCATCGGCAAGATGGCGACGGTGCTTCAGATGATTTCGGTGATCTGGGTGTTGTTAAAGTGGGACGCGGCATTCGGGGAGAATTGGATTCTGCTCTGGACGGTGTCGGCAGCGGTGCTCACAGGCGTGTCAGGAGTATTTTATGTTCTGAACGGCATGAGACAACTCAGTGCCAGCCCGCGAAGTTCGGCAACGACGACTCCTCCGGCAGCCGGCCAATAAAATTCACTTCAACACCGCGTTAACAACCGTAGGACAAGTGCGCGTCTTGATCTTGCTCTTAATCTCCGGATATCTGGCTGAGATTGCGGTTGTGAGAACGATTAAGATTAAGAATTCTCGACGCGCGGCACATCGATTTCCCTTTAGGCGCTTGACGATTTTCAGGACAAACTGTCTTGAGGTTTTTCACGCATGACCGTTTCCGTGACGAATCACCCGGGCAGTTCAATGCCTGTAATCTCCCGTTTCAAAGGCTAGTTGTGCGTGGGAGCAAAATGTTGCATGCGCAATGCGGATGAAATCCAAGGTTGGCAACGATTCTGCGGCAGCCGTGCCTGATGTGTCGTAAAGGAGTTTTAAGTATGGTGGGTTTCAAGGCCCGATTGGCTTTGTACGTTGTTCCCTTCACCATTTGTTTTCAAGCCACAGTATTCGCTGCTGGCAGTGTCACGCTCGCATGGGACGCCAGCCCCGATGTGACCGCCACGGGTTACCGTGTCTATTATGGCGGGGCGAGCGGTGTCTACACGAACTCCGCCACTGTCGGCAACGTCACCAACGCGACGTTCTCCAGTATGCCGGACGGCGCGACGTTCTATTTTGCGGCGGTCGCCTACAACTCGACTGGCTTTGAAAGCGATTTCTCCAACGAAACCTCTTATTCCGTCCCCGCAGTCGGAACAACCAATCAACAACCCACGCTCAACGCGATCAGCAACGTCTCCATCAATGAAGACCCCGGCGCGCAGAGTGTCAGTCTTTCAGGCATCTCAGACGGCTCGGCGTCTGAAACTCAAACCATTACAATCACCGTATCGTCGTCCAACGCGGGTTTGATTCCCAACCCCACCGTCAGCTACACGAACCCGAACACCACGGGCAGTTTGAATTTCACACCCGTCGCCAATGCGAGCGGTTCCGCCACGATCACTGTCACGGTGAATGACAACCAATCATCCAACAACATCATCGCGCAATCGTTCACCGTCACGGTCAACTCCGTCAACGATGCGCCGACGCTCGCCGCGATTGGCAACGTCTCAATCGCGGAAGATGCCGCTGCTCAGACCGTGAACTTGGCTGGGATCGCCACAGGCGCGGCGAATGAATCCGATTCGCTTACCGTTACAGCGAGTTCGTCCAACACAGGTTTGATTCCCAATCCGACCGTGACCTACACCAGTCCAAACGCGACGGGCAGTTTGAGTTTCACACCCGCTGCCGGCTTGAACGGTTCAGCCACGATCACTGTCACGGTCAACGACGGGCAGGCGGCCAACAATACTTTGACCCGCACCTTCACGGTCACGGTCAACCCGGTGAATGATCAGCCTACGCTCGCCGCCATCAGCAACGTCTCAATCGCCGAAGACGCAACCGCGCAAACCGTAGGTTTGACTGGGATCAGCACGGGCAACGTCAATGAATCTCAAACGCTCACAGTCACAGCGTCGTCATCCAACACGAGTTTAGTTCCTAATCCGACGGTGAGCCACACCAGCGCGAACAGCACGGCCAGCTTGAACTTCACACCAGTCGCAAACGCCAACGGCACGGCGACGATCACGGTCATGGTCAACGACGGCCAGGCCGCGAACAATACGGTCACTCAGACGTTCACCGTCACGGTCAACGCGGTGAATGACTTGCCGACGCTGAATGTTCTCAGCACTTTGAACCTCCTCGAGAACTCGGGTGTTCAGAACGTGAGCCTCACCGGAATCGGCGCGGGTGCGGCGAACGAAACACAGACGTTGAGCATCACGGCATCGTCCTCCAATCCGAGTGTCATCCCGAATCCGACGGTGAACTACACCAGTCCGAATACTACCGGCAGTTTGAGTTTCACACCCGTCGCAAGCGCGAATGGTTCAGCCGTAATCACCGTCACGGTCAACGACGCCCAGGGCGCAAACAACACCGTGACGCAAACCTTCACCGTCAATGTGAGCGCGGTGAACAGTCCTCCTAGGCTCGATGCGCTCAACAACGTGACGATCTCTGAAGACGCTTCCGGTCAGACAGTGACTCTTTCCGGCATCAGCACCGGAGCAACGAACGAAAACGATTCGCTCGTCGTCACCGCGACTTCGTCCAACACGGGCTTGATCGCGAATCCGACGGTGAGTTACTCCAGCCCGAACGCGACGGGTACGTTGAACTTCACACCTGTCGCCAACGCCAACGGCACGGCTATAATTACTGTCACCGTCAACGATGGTGCTTTGAACAACAATCTCGCCACCCGCACGTTCACCGTCACCGTCGCCGCCGCGAACGATGCGCCCACACTCGCCGCAGTCAGCAATGTCTCCATCACCGAAGACGCGGGCACTCAGAGCGTGAGTTTGTCCGGCATCGGCACGGGCGCGGCCAATGAAACCCAGACGCTCACGCTCACGGCGAGTTCATCCAACACGGGTTTGATCCCGAATCCGACGGTGACCTACACCAGCCCGAACGCGACTGGTAGCTTGAATTTCACGCCCGCCGCCAACGCCAGCGGTTCAGCCACGATCACCGTCACGTTGAATGACAATCAATTATCCAACAATATCGTCACGCAGATATTCACCGTCACGGTCAACGCAATGAATGACACGCCGACGCTCACCGCGATCAGCAATATCAGCCTCCAGGAAAATGCCGCAGCGCAAACGGTGAACCTCACTGGCATTACCAGCGGTGCAGCTAACGAATCCGATTCACTCGTCGTCACAGCGAGTTCATCCAACAGCGGTTTGATCCCCAACCCGACGGTGACTTACTCCAGTCCGAACAGCACGGGCAGCCTGAGTTTCACGCCGACAACTGACGCCAGCGGCACCGCCACGATCACGGTCACCGTCAACGACGGTCAGTCCGAAAACAGCACATTCTCGCGCACGTTCACCGTCAGTGTTAATGCTGTGAACAACCAGCCGACTCTCGCCACCATCAGCAATGTCTCCGTCTCCGAAGATTCCGGCGCGCAATCCGTCAGCCTCACCGGCATCGGCACGGGCGCGGCCAACGAATCTCAAACTCTCACGGTCACGGCTTCGTCGTCCAACACGGGTTTGATTCCAAATCCCTCAGTGACCTACACCAGCCCGAACAGCACGGGCAGTTTGAACTTCACACCCGCTGCCAATTCCAACGGCACGGCCACCGTCACCGTGACGGTCAACGATGGTCAGACCACGAACAACACGGTCACGCAGACATTCACCATCACGGTCAACGGTTTGAATGATGCGCCGACACTCGCAGCGATCACTGGTCGCACCATCGCCGAGAATGTAGGATTGCAAACCGTCAGCCTCACCGGCATCGGCACCGGCGCGGCCAATGAATCTCAATCGCTCACCGTCACGGCTACGTCGTCTGACACGTCCCTCATTCCCAATCCGTCGGTGACTTACACCAGTCCGAACGCGACCGGCAGCTTGAGCTTCACGCCCGTCGCCAACGCCAACGGGACGGCCACAATCACCGTCACAGTCAATGACAACCAAGGAGTCAACAACACGACCACCCGCACGTTCGGCGTGACGGTCACATCCGTGAACAGTGCGCCCACAATCACGCCGATCTCCAACATGACAATTGTTTCCGACACGAACAGCGGGCCGCGCTCGTTCACGATTGGCGACGTGGAGACATCCGCTTCCTTGCTCTCTGTCACCGCTGTCTCATCAGGCCCGGCAATTGTTCCGCTCGCCAACATCGTGTTCGGCGGCGGCGGCTCCTCGAACCGCACCGTCACCATCACGCCGACATCTGGTTCAGGCGGCTTCTCCGACGTGACGATCACCGTCGGCGATGGCGCAGCGTCCGCGAGCACCACGTTCCGCGTCACCGCCACCGTCCCGCCGCCTGTGACCTCGCAACTCTCGTTGAACAAATCCGGCTCAGGCACGATCTCGCCCGACCTAGATAACACGGACCTCGTCGTCGGTCAGAGTTACACCGTTACGGCGACTGCGGCATCAGGCTACATCTTCACCGGTTGGACGGGTGGCATCAATTCTTCCGCCTCCACGATCACGTTCGTCATGACTTCCAATCTGGTCTTGCAGGCGAACTTTATCGCAAACCCCTACATCGCTGGTGCTGGCACTTACATCGGCTTGTTCAATCAGAACGATGAAGTCCGCTTGATTAGCGCAGGTTCGTTCAATCTGTATGCCGACAACAGCGGCAACTACTCAGGCTGGGTGGAGCTCGCGGACGGTCGTCACTCATTCTCTGGAGCGTTCAATTCTTCTTTGCGCGCAACCAACGTCATCGCTCGCTCCGTCGGCAATCCGCTCACGGTTGAACTCTTCATCGAACAGAACGCCGAAGCGGGACAAATCTCAGGTCGTGTCACAGACGGTGTCTGGTCCTCACTTCTCGCCGGTGGTCGTCCCGCAACAACCACGACTCACGCGGGTGATTACACCGTGGTCATTCCTGGAAGTGCCAACAGTTCCTCACTCCCGGAGGGCGATGGTTACGCCACGCTACACATCGCAGCGGATGGTCTCGGCACGATGAATGGCACTCTCGCCGACGGCGCGCGCTTCTCGCAGAATGCCTATGTCACTGCGGACGGCGACTGGCCGTTGTTCGCCTCCACCTACACGGGCAAAGGCGCGGTTGTAAGCTGGTTGAGTTTCACCAATCTTGTCGCCAGCGATCTGAACGGCACGCTCGTCTGGATCAAACAAGCGGGCGCGGGCGCGACGAGTTTTCCACTTGGCTTCACGAATGGAACGAAAGCCGTCGGCTCGATCTACACCGCGCCTGACGCGAGCGGCAAAGCCATCAATCTCTCCGGCGCGCTCGTTAGCTACACCGGCGGCAGCTTGCCTGCAGACTTCAGCAACATCGTCAGCGTGAACGCTGGCAGTCAAGTCGTGAATCTCGGCGCGAACGAAATGGTGATGACCATCATGTCCGGCGTGGGCAGTTTCACAGGACAAGTTCGCGAACCCGGCACAGGCACGTTGCACATGTATGGCGGCGTGATCCTACAGAAGCAGACCGCAGGGTTCGGCACGATGACCGGTGTGCCCACGGGCAGCCGCGTAGTGTTCGCCGCGCCGTAACAATCGTCCTCGGTTTTAAGAAATTGGTTTGAGGACGAAGACGAACGGAAAGTTAGTTTCATAACCAAGGTGTTGAGTATGCGCACCTAAAGGGGCGAATGAATCCAAAGACGGCTGCCAATCAGCCGACCAACAGATCAGGACAACAAAGCTGGCCACAGATGATCAAACGTCTGCTGGCGGTTTTGTTGTGTACGGGTTTGTCGCTCTCATCTCATGCCGCCTCGCATAAACTTCGCGTCCAAGACCCTGCCCTCGCCAAACAACTTATCGAAAGCGGCGGCAAAGTTCTCGGCGACTACGGCAGCTTCCAGATCATCGAGACGCAGGAGACGCAACCGACAGACTCTCGCCGCCAGCGTACTGAACGAGCTGACGATTCCGATTTCATAGAATTAAACTCCCTTCGATTGAATTCGCGCGCAGCAGAGACCAAGTCGTTGCGCAAACAACGCGCGCCATTCACCGGGAAACGCCTGCACCTGATTCAATTCATCGGACCTATCAAACCGGAATGGCGCGCAGAGATCGAGCGTTGCGGTGTGAAGGTGGTGAGCTACGTCCCGAACAACGCCTATGTCGTGCGCGGCGACACGAAATCTCTCGCGCAACTTCAATCATGGGCCAGCGCGACAAATATCGTACAATGGGAAGGCGATTACGCGGACGACTACAAGATTCATCCCGGCGCGCGAACCAAAGACAAACTCGGCTTCCCTCAAACGCCCGACTCAGACACGTTCGCCATCCAGCTCATCACGGACGATTCCTCTAACAGCAACACGCTCGCGCTCATCGAACATGTGAAGCTTGATCCGATCAAACGCGACTTCTCGGTGCTGCAATATCGTAACATCATCGTGCGCATTCCTGCCGAAAGCATCGCGGAGATTTCAACTCAACTCGATGTCTTCTCGATTCAGCCCTACAACGAACCGGACAAACGCGACGAACGTCAGGCTCAGATTGTCGCCGGAAATCTGTCTGGCTCGTCGCCATCCGGCCCTGGCTATCTCGCATGGCTCGGGAGCAAAGGATTCACACAGGAACAATTCACCGCGTCTGGCTTGGTCGTGGATGTGACGGACAGCGGGATTGATAACGGCACGATTGCGCCCGGCCATTTCGGGCTTTATCAAAGCGGTAGCCCTGCCCTACCCGGTCGCGTTGCTTACAATCGAATCGAAGGCACGCCACACATCGGCAGCAGCGCGGCGGGTTGCGATGGTCACGGAAATCTCAACGCCCACATCATCGCAGGTTTCAACGATGCGAACGCTGGTTTCCCGCACACGGATGCAGCGGGTTTCCGATATGGGCTTGGCATCTGTCCGTTCGTCTCCGTGGGTTCGTCGGTTGTCTTCGATCCAGATGTTTTCACCAGTCCGAACTTCGCGAACCTTCAATCGAAAGCCTACGAGAGTGGCGCGAGGATTAGCGCGAATAGTTGGGGCAACACCAACAATTCCTACACTGTGGACTCGCAGGCATTCGACGCACTCGTGCGCGACGCGCAACCCGCTGGCTCAACATTCGCAACGCTAGGCAATCAAGAGATGGTCATCGTCTTCGCCGCTGGCAATCGTGGTTCTTCGGCGAACACCGTCGGTTCGCCCGCCACGGCAAAGAACGTGATCTCCGTCGGCGCATCCGAGAGCGTCCGTTCGCTCAACACTTCGAATGGCGGCAGAAGTTCGATGGGCGCGGATGGCTGCGGTTACGCGGATGATGCGGCGGACAACGTCAACGACATCGCTGCGTTTTCGAGTCGCGGCCCGTGCAGCGATGGTCGCCAGAAACCCGATCTCGTCGCGCCCGGCACACATGTCACCGGCGGCGTTTTTCAGAACAGCACGTTGACGAGCGGCAACGGCGCGGCATCCGCTTGCTTCAAAGCTTCGAGCATTTGCGCGTTGAGCGGCGGCGGCACGGCGGGCAGCACGAACAACTTCTTCCCGCTAGGCCAGCAGTTCTACACCGTGTCATCAGGGACGAGTCACTCCACACCCGCAGTCGCTGGCGCATGCGCCCTGCTTCGCCAGTATTTCATCAACAACGATCTCTCCGCGCCAAGTCCAGCGATGACGAAGGCCTACCTGATGAACTCGACTCGCTACATGACGGGCGCGGGAGCGAACGACAACTTCTGGTCTGCGGCGCAAGGCATGGGCGGATTGAATCTGGGCAACGCATTCGACGGCGTGCCGCGAATCCTCCGCGACCAAAACACGAACGACTTGTTCACGGCATCAGGTCAGAAGCGCGTGTTCACGGGCCGGATCGTTCGTTCCGATAAACCTGTTCGCGTGACGCTCGCATGGACGGATGCGCCGGGCAACACGATTGGAAATGCGTTCAACAACGATCTCGACGTGACTGTCACGACTCAATCGAACGGAAGCTTCTACAAGGGAAATAATTTCTCCGGCCAGTTTTCAGTGCCCGGCGGAAGTGCTGACTCAAAGAATAATGTTGAGAGCATCCTGCTGGCGGCGGGAGTTTCCGGCGACATCACGATCACTGTCACAGCCGCCAACATCAACTCAGACGGCGTCCCGAACTTCGGCACGAGCCTCGATCAGGATTTCGCGCTCGTGATCTACAACGCCACTAACACTACCGTGCCGCTCATCTCATCGCCGGGTGTCGAAGTCATCGCGGAGAGTTTCTTCCCGACGAATGGCGCAGCCGATCCGGGCGAACAAGTCACCGTCAGTATCGCATTGAAAAACAATGGCACAGCCACGGCCTCCAATCTGATCGTCACATTGATCGCGACAAATGGAGTCGGTTCGCCTAGCGGGGCGCAATCCTACGGCAATGTGCCAGCGAACGGCGTGACTGAGAACCGTCCGTTCACGTTCACGGCCGGCGGTTCACCCGGCTGCGCGGTCAATGCATTTGTTCAACTCAGCGACGACTCCGGCAATCTTGGAATCCTGCAACTCCCAATCCCGCTCGGCTTGATCACTATTCAGACGACTTCCTTCCCGAACAATGCGGCGATTCCAATTCCAGACAGTGGCAAAGCCACTCTCTATCCGTCGGCCGTCACCGTCTCTGATTTGACCGGCACGGTTACGAGCGTCACCGCCACGCTTCGCGGCTACACTCATTCCTGGCCGGACGATGTGGATGTGCTGCTCGTCGGACCCGCCGGGCAGAAAGTGATTTTGATGTCCGATTGCGGCGGCGGCAATGCGCGCAACGGAGTTACGCTCACGTTTGATTCTTCCGCCGTGTCATCCGTGCCTGACAGTGCCGCCGTGCCGACGGGAATTTACAAACCCACGAACATTGACACCACGAGCGACAACTTCCCTGCGCCTGCGCCCGCAGCACCGTTCAGCACGAGTCTCACAAATTTCAACAATACGAATCCGAACGGCACTTGGTCGCTCTACGTGCAGGACGACGGCGCAATGGACAGCGGCGGCATCACTCAGGGTTGGATTTTAAGCATCACGACATCGAATCTCGCGACCTCCACTGGCATTGGAAACTCGGCGAATCTTTCCATCTCAACTGAAGTGGCTTCAACACCCGTCACCCTCGGCAGCAACTTGAATATTACTGTAACCGTCATCAATCACGGCCCCGATCCAGCGGCGTATGTCGTGGTCACAAATATTCTTCCCGCTGGACTCATGTTCCAATCCGCGAATCCATCGCAAGGAAGTTGCGTGAATTCCAACTGCGACTTGAACTGGTCACCCGGTCTGTTGCAACCCGGCGCAACAGCCAGCATCAACATCCAGGCTGCCGCCATCGCCGCTGACACGTTCACTAATCAATCGCTCGTATCCAGCAGCACACCGGATCCACTACTGGCAAACAATCTCGTGCTAACCCCCATCTCTGTGACCAACGAGTCATCACAAATCTCCGACCTAACGAATACTCCGCCAGTGTTGACGACAATTACAAGCCGCACGGTTCACGCGGGAAGTTTGGTTGTCATTTCAAACTCCGCGACAGATTCCGACACTCCGGCAAACACACTCACTTTCAGCCTCGCTCCCGGCGCAGCATCCGGCGCGACCATTCATCCTTCGTCTGGGTTGTTCTCATGGCCGACCACCGACGCTAACGCTGACACCACAAATAATTTCTCAATCACAGTCACAGACAATGGTAATCCCGCGCTGTCGGATTCACGATCCTTTGCCATCACCGTTGTCTCTCGCCCGCTCATCACCGGCATCAGCCTGACAAACGATTGGATCAACGTGACGTGGACGACGATCCCCGGCGACACGTATCGCCTCCAGTTCACGACGAACCTCTCCAGTCCAAATTGGATCGGTGTCACCCAAGACGTCACCGCCACGATCTCAAACATCACGCACACCAATCCGTTCGTGCCCGGCACGCAGCATTTCTACCGCGTGATGCTAGTGCCGTGACGGAGCGCGGGTCTGTGACCCGCAGCGCTTCCGCATTTGTAGCGGCGCAAGACTTTTTCTGGGGCAGTTGACCGACAGACGTGCCGCGGGTCTCAGACCCGCGCTCCGAATTTTCTCCGCGTTCTCTGCGTTTCTCCCACCCGTTTCCTCGCGACAATCGGAGAAATTATTTTGCAATCCGCTTTCCCCCGCGGCAAACTCTGCGCGTGACATCGCCACTCGCGCTAGTTTTTTACGAAGATTTGATGCCCGGCACGCAACTGGTCAACCGCCTCCAAGACCTCAAGTATCGCGTGCAGGCCGTTTCCGACCCCGCCCAACTCACCGCACACGCCGCCGAAGCTGGGACGATGTTCATCCTTGCCGACCTCGCGTCCAAACGCGGCAACGTCTGCGAGACCATCGCCAAGTTACGCGCAGACAAGGCCACCGCGCACATCCCCATCGTCGCCTTCGCGGATGAAGCCGAGGAATCGCTACAAGCCGCCGCCCGCGCCGCCGGTGCAACCAACGTTGTGACGGACGCCGCCATTCTCTCGCACCTTCAGCAATTGATAGAACAGGCGTTGCAGGTGGATTGACGGAGTGAACACTTGCCATCGCACCATCGGAATCTAAACTCCGCGCCCGATGTTTGACCTGAGCACACTGAACCCGCCGCAACGCATGGCTGTTGAGACCATCAACGGCCCGGTGTTGATCCTCGCAGGCGCAGGCACAGGTAAAACCCGCGTCATCACGCATCGCATCGCTTATCTCGTCCGCAAAGGTGTTTCGCCCGGCAACGTCCTCGGCGTCACGTTCACCAATAAAGCCGCGCGCGAAATGCAGGAGCGCGTCCGCAAACTTCTGCCGGACACCAAACGCCAGAAGCGGCGGGACGGCGAGAAGCCTGAACGCCCGACCATCTGCACCTTTCACTCGCTCTGCGTCCGCATCCTGCGTCAACACATTGAGAAACTTGGATACAAGCGCAACTTCGTCATCTACGACGAATCCGAACAGCTCGGCGCGATCAAAAAAATTCTCGCGAACATCTCTGCCAAGGGCGAGAAGACAGACCCCGGCGCAGTGCTGGGGATGTTGAGCAAGTTCAAGAACGGTGGCGAACGCGCAACCGCGTTCACCGATCCGAATGTTCACGCGCTCGCCCAGCATGTCGCCAAACGTTACGAATCCGCGCTCCACGCCTGCAACGCGGTGGACTTCGATGATTTGATTTTGCTGACGCTGCGTTTGTTCCGCGAGCATCCCGACGCGCTCGAAGCCTGCCGCGCCAAGTATCGCTACGTGATGGCGGATGAGTATCAGGACACGAACGCTGCGCAGTTTGAACTGATTCACTCATTGACCCAGGCGCATCGTAATCTCTGCGTCGTCGGCGACGACGACCAAAGCATCTACGGCTGGCGCGGCGCGGAGATCGCCAACCTGCTCGATCTCGAAAAACATTTCCCGGAAGTGAAGGTCATCAAGCTGGAGCAAAATTATCGCTCCACAAACACGATCCTTAACGCCGCCAACGCGCTCATTAAAAATAACCTTCGCCGCCGTCCAAAGTCGCTCTGGTCGGACAAAGGGCAGGGCAACAAAATTTCCCTTCGTGCCTTCGAGACAGACGAAGACGAAGCGCGAGAGATCGTGGCAACGATTGAGTTCAACCGCCTCGCCCACCGCATCACCTGGGCGCAGAACGCGATTCTGTTCCGCACGAATCAGCAATCGCGTCCGATTGAAATGGCGCTGCGCACTGCGGGCGTCCGTTATCACCTCATCGGCGGGCAAAGTTTTTTCGACAAACGCGAAATCCGCGATCTGCTTGCTTATCTCAAGACGTTCCTGAATCCGCACGATGACATCAGCCTGCTCCGCATCGCCAACACGCCCGCGCGCGGCCTGAGTGATGTGACAATGGAACGCCTGCTCGCCGCGAGTCACGAGCGAAAGGAATCCGTCTTCGCCTCGATGAAGAATCCGATGGTGACGACGACGTTTCAATCGCGCACACGGGAGGCGATTGAGGCGTTAGTGGAATTGATTGAGGAGAATCAGGGTTTGTTGAACGGGAAGCCCCTCACCCCGTCCGACGGGGAGAGGGAGATGACTTATCCGTCATACTCAAATCCGAATGCGGCTACTTCCACGAACGACTTTGGAAACACCGACGACGATCTATCGCTTCTCCCTCTCCCCGGGGGAGAAGGCCGGGGTGAGGGCGAGCGTCCGCACAGACATTCTTTTGCCCCCGGCACGCTCGCCGCGTGGACGGAATACTTCCTCAACGACACCGGCTACATCGCCGACCTTCGCCGATCTGAGAAGGAAGTCGAAGCAGGCGACAATCGCGTCCGCAACCTGAAAGACTTCATCGCCACGATGGATCAATCCGGCTCGCCAACTGCACCGCTTCACGAACGTCTCACTGACTTCCTCGAAAACGTCACTTTAGATTCCGACCGCGAAGATGAGGAAGACAAAGCGGGCGACGCCGTGACGCTCATCACGATGCACAGTTGCAAGGGATTGGAATTCCCGCACGTCTATGTCATCGGCCTTGAAGATGGCTTGCTCCCTCACACGCGCTCGAAAGTAGAAGGCACGTTGGACGAGGAGCGCCGCCTCTTCTACGTCGCTGTCACGCGCGCGATGTTGAGTCTCACGATCACGCATTGCGGCGGACGCAAGAAATACGGCCAGATCATGCCGTGTCATCCGTCGCCATTCCTGAAAGAACTTCCACCCGAACTCGTTGAGACTGACGCCGAAAAATCTAAAAAGCCCGTCGAAGTCAGCACCGGAAAAAACCTCTTCGCCGCCATGCGTGAGGCAACGCAGTGAAGTTGTAGGCGACGACGTGAGGAGTCGTCCCGCAAAGACAAACGGCGCGGCAGTTAGCCGAGCCGTTGTTGTTTGAAAGATTTGTTCGCCTAAGAATTACCGACCGCGACGTTTGACCTTGAGTTGCGCCAGCGAATGCGCAAGCGCGGCACTGACGTTGGCGACTTCCTCGTCGTCGAGCTTTTCTGAGAGGCGGGCTTCAGCGCGTTTGCGGGCTTCCTCGGCTTTCGCTTCGTCAATGTGCTCTGCCTTGATGGCCATGTCAGTGAGGATAGAGACGTGGTCGCCGGTGACTTCCACGAAACCTTCGCCGACGGCGAGGAAGAAATCCTGACCGCCTTTGCGGACGCTGATTTCGCCAGCCGTGAGCTGGGTCATCAGAGGGACGTGCATTGGGAAGATGCCCATTTCGCCTTCGATGCCGGGCAACGTGACCATGTCAACGTCTTCGGAATACACCTTTGCTTCCGGCGTGACGATTTCGAGTTTCAGCGTGGCCATGTGTTTCAGTTCTTAATCCTAATCCTAATCCTAATCTTGATCTTACTCTTGCTCGCTCCCAAAGGATTAAGAGTAAGATTAAGAAGTCACTTACTTGTCCTTGATCTCGTCAATTCCGCCCTTCATATAGAAGTTCACTTCGTTGACGTCGTCGTGTTTGCCTTCGAGGATTTCCTTGAAGCCGCGCACGGTTTCAGCCACGGGCACTTGCTTGCCTTCAATGCCGGTGAATATCTGCGCCACGGTGAACGGCTGGCTCAGGAAGCGTTGAATCTTGCGGGCGCGCAACACGGTCGTCTTATCGTCGGGTGAAAGTTCGTCCATGCCCAAGATCGCGATGATGTCCTGCAAGTCTTTGTAGCGTTGGAGAATCTTCTGCACGCCGCGAGCGACGTCATAATGTTCCTGCCCGACGATGTCGGCGGACAGCGCGCGGGAACTGGACGCCAGCGGATCCACGGCGGGATAAATACCCAACTCAGCGATCGAGCGTTCGAGCACGATGGTCGCATCCAGATGCGCGAAAGTCGTGGCGGGCGCGGGATCGGTCAAGTCGTCCGCAGGCACGTAAACAGCCTGGAAGCTCGTGATCGAACCTTTCTTGGTCGAGGTGATGCGTTCCTGCAAGTCACCCATCTCAGCGGCGAGCGTGGGTTGATAACCTACAGCGGACGGCGTACGTCCGAGAAGCGCGGACACTTCCGAACCCGCCTGCGAGAAACGGAACACGTTATCCACGAACAGGAGCACGTCCTGGTTCTTTTCGTCGCGGAAATATTCCGTCACGGCAAGCGCGGAAAGCGCCACGCGCAAACGCGCGCCGGGGGGTTCGTTCATCTGACCATAAACGAGGCCGATGCGTGAGCCGGGCTTGATGATCGGGAGACCGTTCTCGCCGATTTTCGGATGACCTTTTTCATCTTCTTCAACCTTGATGACCTTGGCTTCGATCATTTCGTTGTAGAGATCGTTACCTTCGCGTGTGCGTTCACCGACACCCGCGAACATAGAGACGCCGCCGTGGAGCTTCGCGATATTGTTGATCAATTCCATGATGACGACGGTCTTGCCAACGCCAGCGCCACCGAACGCGCCGACTTTTCCGCCCTTGAGGAAGGGGCAGATCAAATCAATGACCTTGATGCCGGTGGTGAGAATCTGCGGCGACGTGGATTGCTCCACGAGCGGCGGCGCGGCGCGATGAATAGGTAGGAACTTGTCCGCCTTCACCGGTCCTTGTTCGTCAATGGCATTGCCCGTGACGTCAAACACGCGGCCCATGACAGCTTCGCCGACGGGCATGCAGATGGGCGCACCCATGTCGGTGATTTCCATGCCTCGCTTGAGACCTTCCGTCGCGCTCATGGCCACGGCACGAACCCAGCCGTCGCCGAGATGCTGTTGCACTTCGAGCGTCAGTTTGGTTTTGCCGGCAGCACCGGGCGAGGTGAACTCGACGGTGAGCGCGTTGTAGATGGCCGGGATATTGTCCGCGAACTCGATGTCCACGACCGGTCCGATAATTTGAACGATTTTGCCTTTGTTCATGGGAATAAATTTTCTGTGTTAACCCAGCGCCATCTGCGCCGTGGTGATTTCCAAAAGTTCTTTCGTGATGTTTGCCTGACGCAGCTTGTTGTATTCGAGCGTGAGGTCTTTGATGAGTTGCTTCGCGTTGTCGGTCGCATTCTTCATCGCCACCATGCGCGAGCTTTGTTCAGACGCCTTGGCTTCGAGCAATATCTGATAAATCTGAAAATTCAAATAATGCGGCAGCAACGCGCCCAGCACCTTGTCCGCACCCGGCTCGAATTGAAATTCCACCCCGGACTTTTCCAACGCGACACTTGTTTCCGCGCCATCCAACCCCGCCTGCACACCCTTCAATTCACCGATGGGCAAGAGGGCGAGCGAATCCGGCTTCTGCACCAGCGTGCTTATGAAATTGGTGTAAAGCACCTCCACGCTGTCCACTTCGCCTTTGAGGAACAAGTCTTGGACGAATTTCGATATGGCCCGCGCTTCCGCGAATGCCGGCGCGTCCTTGTAAGTGAACTCAGCCGCGAGCTTGCGCTTGTTGCGCGCAACGAATTGCGCACCCTTCTTGCCCGCGCAAACGAACACGGTTGTGTCCTTGTCAAACTTGAACGCTTCACGAGTCAGGTTCGAGTTGAGAGCGCCGCACAAACCTTTGTCCGTGCTGACCAGCACCACGCAATGTTTTTTGCCATCACGCTTTTCCATCAACGGATGCGTGAAGTCCGACGCAGCGGTGGACACATTCACCAGCACGTTGTTCATCAACGTCGCATAAGGACGCCCCGCCAGCGCGGCGAGCTGCGCCTTGCGCATCTTCGACGAAGCGACCATCTGCATGGCCTTCGTGATCTGCGCCGTATTTTTTACCGACTTGATGCGTCGGCGGATGTCGCGTGTGCTGGGCATGGAAACTTAGCGATAAGTCTGCTTGAATTCGGTGACGGCAGCCTTCAATTCCCCAGCGAGCGCTTCGCTGAACGCCTTCTCGGTGCGAACCTTCGTCAGCAAGTCGGCTTTGCGCGTGTTGAGGAAATCCGTGAGTTTGTCCTGGAAATCCTTGATCTTGTCCACCGCGACGTCATCAAAGAAATTGTTCTGCACTGCCCACAGAATAGACGCCTGAATTTCCACGGGCGTCGGATTGAACTGCGGTTGCTTGAAGATTTCCACCACGCGTTTGCCGCGTTCGAGGATGCCCTGCGTCTTGGCGTCGAGATCTGAACCGAACTGCGCGAACGCCGCGAGTTCGCGGTATTGAGCCAAGTCACCTTTGATACGACCAGCCACTTGTTTCATCGCCTTGATCTGCGCGGCGGAACCGACGCGGCTCACGGAGAGACCGACGGAAACGGCGGGACGCACGCCTTGGTAGAACAAATCGGTTTCGAGATAAATCTGACCGTCTGTGATCGAGATCACGTTCGTCGGGATATAGGCAGACACGTCGCCCGCCTGTGTCTCGATGATCGGCAGCGCGGTGAGCGAGCCGTTGCCGTAGCGCTCCGACACACGCGCCGAGCGTTCGAGCAAACGGCTGTGCAAATAGAACACGTCACCTGGATACGCTTCACGGCCAGACGGACGTTTCAAGACGAGCGAAACTTGACGATACGCCACGGCTTGCTTGGAGAGATCATCGTAAATGATGAGCGCATCCATGCCGTTATCCATGAACCATTCGCCCATGGAAGCTCCGGCGAACGGAGCGAGATATTGATTCGCAGCGGAATCGGAAGCGGCAGCCGCCACGACAATCGTGTCTTCCATCGCGCCAGCCTTTTCGAGTTCCGCGATGACGCGGGCCACGTTCGACTGCTTCTGACCGATGGCGACGTAAATGTTATACATCGGGCGGAAACTCTTGTCGCCGGACTCGCGTCCGACTTTGTTCATACGCGCCTGATTGATCATCGTATCCACGCCAATCGTGGTCTTGCCCGTCGAACGGTCGCCGATGATGAGTTCGCGTTGACCACGGCCAATCGGGATCATCGCGTCAATCGCCATGATACCGGTCTGCACCGGCTGGCTGACAGATTTGCGCTTGATGATGCCGGGTGCGATTTTTTCGACCGGATAAAATGCTGTTTCCTTGATCGGCCCTTTGCCGTCCACCGGACGACCGAGACAATCCACCACGCGACCGAGCAATCCTTTGCCGACGGGAACGGAAAGCAGTTTGCCGGTGGTCTTGACCTCCGAGCCTTCATGCACGCCGAGGTAATCGCCGAGAATGATCGCGCCAACTTCGGTTTCTTCGAGGTTGAGTGCGAGGCCGATGACGCCGTTGCCGAAGTCCAACATCTCGTTGGCCATGCAGTCGGTCAGTCCCTCGATCTTCGCGACACCGTCGGAACATTCGCGGACGATGCCGACATTCTGCTTGTTCACCGACGTCTTCACGCCGCTGATTTGCGCTTCGATTTCTTGCAATAGATTGCTCATATCAAAATTAAATTCTGTTCTCTGCCAAAATTACATTGCCGCTTCCAACTCAGCCAAACGCGCCTTCACGCTGCCGTCAAACACATCGCTGCCCACCTTCACGCGCAACCCGCCGATGAGCGACGGATTGACCGCAAACGTCACGTTCAAGCCTTGGCCATAACGCTGAGCCAGATTGGCCTTCACCGATTGTTGCAACACCTCGCTCGCTGCCACTGCGCTCTCGACGTGCGCCGAGCGGCGTTCGATGTCCAACTTCACAAGCCGCTGGAAGTGCGACAGGATGCCGACGTAGCCGCGCGGCTTCTTCTCAATCACCACGCTAACGTTCTGACGCACACGATTCTCATCCATCACGCCGCTGACTTTGCAGACGTTAAACAACTGCTTCGCGTCGCGCCGGGCTTGTTTGCTGATTTTCATTCCGCGTGATTAAATCGAAATCAATTCGCTGCGAGCTGCTTGTTCGTGTCTTCCGCCAAACGCGTCTGCTGCTCTGCGGTCAAAATGTTTCCAGTAACCTTCGCGCTGGTGGCGACCACAAGCCGACCAACTTCCTTGCGGAGTTCCGCCTTCATGCGAACGAGTTCCGCTTCGCTGGCCTGCTTGGCCTTGGCAATGATGTCACCCGCAGCAGCAATGGCTTTCTGAGATTCTTGAGCGGAAATCTGCGCGGCAGCGGCGCGAGCTTCTTCGATGGCTTTGTTAGCCTGCACGCTGGCTTGCGTCATGATTTCCTGCGCCTTGGCTTGAGCATTGGCAAGTTCGACTTTCATCTTATCCGCGTTCGCCATGCTCTCAGCGATCTTCGCGCGCCGTTCGTCGAGCATCTTCAAGATCGGCTTGTAAGCAAACCGCTGCAGCAAGAACGCAACGATGATGAAGCCCACGAGGTGCATCGTGAACAACTGCTTGTTGAATCCGAACTTCTCGGCGACTTCTGCCGCCGGATTTGCCATCCCTAAAATGTTCAAGCCGACCATAAAATTAATTCCGTGAAAGGGTTTCGATGCGCGGCGGGCGAACCCGCCGCACACCGATTTGATCCGATATTATTTCGGGACGCCGCCAGCCATGAGGATGACGATGATGATCGCGCCTTCAGCGAGCGCGGCACTCAACAGAGCTTGAACGAGAATCTTACCAGAAGCACCGGGGTTGCGACCCACGGCTTCGGAAGCTTTCATACCGATCAAACCCAGCGCGAGACCGCCGCCCAACGCTGCTCCAGCTACTGCAATGCTACCTGTGATTGTACCCATAGTATTACTTTCTTTGTTTGTTTTCTTGATGACCCCCGCAGTCTTGCCACGGTCCGGCCCTCAAAATTGTTAATGTCCCGCTTCGTGCGGTTTGCCTTCTTCAGCATGATGCTCGTCACTGTGCTGGCACATCAACGCGGTGAACACGGCTGTCAACAGCGTGAACACGAGTGCTTGAATCAAACCAACCATCAGTTCGAGACCAAAAAACGGGAGTGCAGCGAGCCAGCCAAAGATCGGACCGCCCATGTGTAGCATTTTCTCCAGAAGGGATTCGCCCGCGTAGATGTTTCCGTAAAGACGGAACGTGAGCGACACCGGACGGATCATGATGGAGATGACTTCAAGGAAGCCGACGAGGAAGAAAATCAAGAACAGCAGTCCGCGCATCGCGCCTTTGGCATCGCCATGATAAACAAAGATGTGCGAGAAGAAACCACCGACGCCGTTCGCCCGGATGGACCAGAACAACCACAAGGCAAAAAATGTGCAAGCCAAAGCAAAGGTCATGTTGAAGTCCGCATTCGCACCACGAAGAATCGGATGCTCAACGAAGAATCCATGAGCCGTATCGTGCCCCCAACCAATCGAGCCAACGCCAGGAACAAGTCCAAACCAGTTTGCTGTAAGAATGAAAATGAACACCGTGCCAAAGAACCAAAATGTTTTACGAGCGAGCTTGTCACCCATGATGCCGCCAAGGAATTCAATCAACATCTCGATGACCCACTCCGCGAAATTCTGGAGGCCGGAGGGAACTAGGGATGTTTTGCGGGTCGCAAGTTGGGCGAAGATGATCAGTATCGCAGCGACAATGAACATTGCGACGAGCGAGTTGGATATTTGAAAGTATTGGTCAGCCTCCTTGCCCTCTTTGTCGCGATGCAACAAGCGTGCGGCTTGGACGGGCAGTGCATGTTCGCCAGAATGTTCGGCGGCAGCGGCATGGAATTCGCCAGTGGTGGCATTTGTCACACCTGCGACGATCACATGAGAGGAACTAGATTCGGCTAAAGCCAAAGTGCTTGGCGAAAGCACCGCCAGCAATCCAGCCATAAGAATAGTTTTGATAAATCGCATCGAACTTCGGAAAACCTTTTCGAGCCAGAGGCCTAGTTTCAAAGCCTTTTCGAGCGCCGAAAGGACGCGCAGAGTGCCCGGTCGTGAAATACTTCACAAGATTTTTTTGCGAAAACTTTGGTGGGGTTGGAATTGTTAAATCAAATGTATACCGCAGTTAAGCATACTCTATGAGGCAAAGACCAAAGGTAGAAGTTATTGGGCTACGGCGATCTCACCTGATAGAACCGGTGCGGGAAGTTCGTCGCCTGCACGTCAGTAAATTGATACACACCGGGAGAGATCACTGTGGCTGAACCCAGCACCGTCCAGTTGCTCGTCGGCAACGTCACATTCGTCGCAGCCAGCACGATGAAGTTGATCGGTGCGGCATTGGTGAAATTGAATTGGAACAATCCTCCCTGCAGCGTGGAGGAAGAAACTAAAATAGGTGACGCAGGTGGTGTGGTGACGAACGCAATGCGTGACGCCGTGGCCACTCCGCCGAACGCATTCGTGACGGTGTAGTTGATCGGGTAACTGCCGGTGAGATTGGTGTTCACCGTGCCGCTCGTGAACAACGCTGCCGATATAGCTTCCAAGCCCGAAGGAATAATCACCTGACCAAAGTTCGGAAAACTTCCCGAGCTTGTCGTGCCTGCACCCCACGCGATGAGCGAACCGTCCGCTCGCATCGCGAGGCTGTGATAATAACCCGCCGCAATCGCGATCACGTTCGTCGCACTCAATGGAACAACGCTTTGCCCGAAGTGCGGTGTCGCTCCGGTGTTGTTTGTGCCCGCGCCCCATGCGACGACAGTTCCGTCCGCACGCAACGCGAGGCTGTGATAAAACCCGGCGGCGATGGCGACGACGTTTGTAACGATTGGCGGAAGGTTCGTTTGGAAATAAGAGTTCAATCCCCACACCAACACCGAACCGTCAGCGTTTAATGCGAGGCTGTGACCTGATCCGGCGGCGATGGCTTTCACGCTCGTCGCAGCAGTGGGCACATTCGTCTGGCCAAATCCGTTGTAACCCCACGCGATGATCGTGCCGAAGTTTCGCAGCGCGAGACAATGCCGTTGCCCGGCGGCGATGGCAGAGATGTTCGTCGTCCCTGCTGGAGGATTGGTCTGTGCGTAGAAACTATCGCCCCAGCCGATGACAGTGCCGTTGGTGCGGAGCGCGAGGCAGAAGGATTCTCCTGCTGCGACGGCGACGACATTTGTGGCGGCAGAAACCACGTTGGTCTGACCGGACGTGTTTTCGCCCCACGCCACGACTGTGCCGTTCGCACGCGCGGCCACGACATGATTTTGTCCGGCGGCGATGGCAATGAGATTGGTTGCGCTGACGGGCGAGTTGGTTTGCTTGAGAGAATTATCGCCCCACACGGCAACGGTGTTGCCCGCTCTCAATACCGCCGTGTGCGCGCGACCCGCCGCGAGGCTCACGGGGAAACCAGTCGCCGTCGCGCCCGGTTCGACATACGCAGTGCCCCAGATGTTGGTAAGGGGATTTGCGCCGATGAGTAAAAACGTGGGAGCGAGCAATGCACTCGAAACCCCGCGCGTGATTGTGCCAACACTGTTGCTCGCTACGACGCGGAAGTTATAAGCGAGTCCGGGCGTAAGTCCAGCGAGTGTGTTTGTGAACAACGCCGCGTTGACCCCGCTGCCGAGCGAAACCGGTGTTGTTGTTTGATCTAAGCGCGAGCCAAGTCCCCACTCGAACCACGCTGTCGCTGCGATGCCGCCGGGGTTCACCGAGCCGTTCAACGTCGCGGTGGTGTTGGTGAGGGTGCCGGAAAACGAATTGTTTCCAAAGCAGAGCGAAAGCATCGCCACGAAGATTGATAAGACACGCATGTTACAACATTCGTCCCGCACGGGTTGATGTCGCGGGAACGAGGGCATCGTAACTTGCGAGCCGCCGAACTCAAGGGCTTTGTCCGCTACCACGAATCAGTCACGAACCACCAAGCTGCGAATGTCACGAGTGGATTTTCCGTAAAGATAATCTTTTACCCGGTTGGCCGGATCAATGTTCACCAGCAACTCATGGCGTTGTCGGGTGCGTTCACTCCTGGATGAAGTAGCTCAGATTCTCCAGCTCGATGGCGAGGTTCACGTTGTTCACCATGACGTCCTCCGGCACATGCAGCACGATGGGTGAAAAATTCAGGATTCCCACGATGCCAAAGCGGACGAGCGTGTTCGCCACCTCCTGCGCGGCTTCGGCGGGCACGGTCAGGATCGCCATCTTAACAAGGTTTGTCCGAACAAATTCCCGCAGCTTGTCCATGCCGAGGAGCGGCTGCTTGATTTGTTTGTCGCGCCGACGAGCTGGCTCCGCATCAAACGCAGCGAGAATCTCAAAGCCTTCCTTCTCGAATCCGCGATAGGACAGCAACGCCATGCCCAGGTTGCCGAGGCCGACGAGGATCACGGGTTGAAGACTGGACGTGCCGAGTTCATCCGAGATGCGGCGGGAAAGTTCCGCCACGTCGTAACCCAGCCCGCGCGTGCCGAACGTGCCGAAGCAGGCGAGGTCTTTGCGGAGTTGCGTGGGTTTGACTCCGGCAACTTTCGCGAGCGCATCACTCGACACGGTCTGGATTTTTTTTTCCTTCAATGGCGCGAGGCAGCGCAAATACGTGGAGAGACGATAAACCGTCTTGCGCGGGATCTGAGGTTTGCTGCTCTTCTTCAAGCACTGTGAGGATACGGGTTCGATGTCTGGAGCGACACCTGAAAAACTTTTGAGTAAAAGGCATTACCTGAACGAGTCCTATTATCTTCTCGCACTCACGTCTCCGTCCCGGCACAAATACCTCTAGAACTTGGATCAAACGAACTCACACATGAGAACAAAACAATTTGCGCTGCTCGCTACGATCACCATTCCCCTACTCTGCTCCGTCGTCGCCAGCGCAGTTTCCGAGTCATTCGATCCCGCTGAAATCTGGCCGGACATTTCCGGCAAGCCCATCAACGCCCACGGTGGCGGCATGTTGTTTCACGACGGCGTTTATTATTGGTATGGCGAATTCAAGGAAGGCCGAACATGGTCGCCACGCGCGAACCGCTCCTGGGGCGGTACTCGCGTCGTCGCTCTCGGCGTCTCCTGCTACTCCTCCACGAATCTGTACGATTGGAAGTTTGAAGGACTCGTGCTGCCCGCCGTGACCAAGAATCGCTCGCACGATCTGCACAGCACCAAAGTCATTGAGCGACCCAAGGTCATTTATAATCGCGCTACCAAGAAGTTCGTCATGTGGATGCACATTGATTCGGAAGATTACAAGGCAGCGCGCTCCGGCGTGGCAATAAGCGACAGCCCCACCGGGCCGTTCAACTATCTCGGCAGTTTTCGCCCTAACGCAGGCATCTGGCCGGACAACGTCACCGATGCTGACAAACAACGCTCCAAAACAAACCATCTCGCCCGCGATTTCAAGACTGGCCAGATGGCGCGCGACATGACGGTGTTCGTGGATGACGACGGCAAGGCGTATCAGTTTTATTCCTCGGAAGAAAACGCAACGATGCACGTCTCGTTGTTGAGTGACGATTACCTCAAGCCCGCTGGAAAATTCGCGCGCATCTTCGTCGGACGTTTCATGGAAGCTCCCGCCGTGTTCAAACGCGGCGGCAAGTATTACCTCATCGCATCCGGCTGCACCGGTTGGTCGCCCAACGCCGCACGCTCCGCAGTCTCGGATTCCATCTGGGGACATTGGACTGAACTCGGCAATCCGTGCCAGGGCGAAGAAGCCGACATCACATATCGCAGCCAAAGCACCTACGTCCAACCCGTGCAAGGATTGAGAGACACGTTCATCTTCATGGCTGATCGCTGGAATTCCACCAACCTGCCAGACTCACGCTACATCTGGCTGCCTCTGGAATTTGAAACCAATGG
>CAMCWI010000020.1 GCA_945882065.1 Akkermansia muciniphila | reverse complement strand
TCTCTGCAATGAGATCCCCATGAATTGGTGCCGGTTACTTGTTTTGGTGGCGGCCCTGCTGGTCCAGCCGTTGAGTCGCGCTGCGGAAACGCCGGCTTTGCCGACGCTGACTTCGGTGCGGCAGGTGGCCGAGTTGAGTCCGGCGGAAGCCGCGCGTGGGTATCCGGTGCGCCTCCGCGGCGTGATCACGTTTCACGAGCCGACTTGGTATCTCAACTTCATCCAGGATGCTACGGGCGGCATTTACGTGAGGAACTTTGATCCGGCGGTGCGGCCCGGTACAGAAGTCGAGGTAGAAGGCTTTAGTGCGAAAGGCGATATACTCTCGATCATTTCGGGCCGCGACGGGGGCCAAGCGCGGGTGCGTTCGCTCGGTCCGGGGCAGTGGCCGCAGTCGATTACTCCAGCCGCGGCTTCGCTCAGCGGCAATGCCTATGATGCGCAATGGGTGAGCATCCGCGGGACGGTGACGGAGGTGGTGCGAGCCCACGACGGGGTCATGCTGGATTTACTGTATGACGGTGTGCTGGTCCGCGCGGCGATTCCCCGGTGGCCGCAAAGTTGGGCGTTGCCTGGTTATTTGCGAGGTCAGCAGGTCACGGTAAGAGGCGTTCTGGCCCGCTCGGCCCCGACCCAGGATGGCGACGCCGCCAAGCGGGCCATCTACCTGCCTTCGCAGGAAATGGTCGATCTGTCACCGGCAGCGCTGGCCGGCTTGTTCGAGCGGCCCCGGGAGACTTTCAATCGACTCTTAGAAACTGAGATGCCCCGCGATCCGCCGTTGGTACGGATTTATGGCCAGGCACAGTTCGTGAACCCCGGCCATGGTTTTTTTGTCCTGATGGATGGAGGAGGCAGTGTGTGGGTGCAAACGAGCGCTCCGGGAAAACTCGCGCCCGGCGAGTTCGTGGATGCGGTGGGCTGGCTCGAGCGATTCGACAACCGACCGATGTTGACCGAGGCGTGCTTTCGCCGGGCTGGACCGGGTGCGCTCGCGGCTCCCTTGCTGTGGCGCGCGACCAATGTCACGGCCGAGCCGGACGACTCCCATGGGGCCACGATCTCGGTCGAGGGCCGGCTCGTGGAACAGCAGCGGAGTCTGAACGAAGACTCGCTCGTGCTGGAAGACCAGGGTGTGATTTTTCTCGCGCGACTGGTGCAACCGGGGAGCGAACGCCTGCCGGAGTTTGAACATGGCACACTACTCCGACTGACTGGCACCTGCGTGGCCAAGCGACTGCCCCTCCTGGAGAACCTGCCGCCCACCTTCGCTTTCCAACTCTGGCTGACTTCACCGGCGGACGTTCAGATTCTTCAGCGGCCGTCGTGGTGGACGGTGCGGCGAGTTCTTTGGTTGGGTGGCGTCATCCTGCTGTTGGCCGTGCTGGCGTCCCTTTGGGCTGTGGTACTACGCCGCCAAGTGGCGCGACAAACGGCGGTGATAGGCAGTCAATTGGAGCGCGAAGCCGTGGCGCAGGAACGGACCCGCATCGCGCGCGAGTTACATGATTCGCTAGGGCAGGAACTGGTCGGCATTACTTGGCAGCTTGATCTGGCGGCCGCGCGACTGGCGGATGCCCCGGAGCATGCGCAGCACGCACTGACCGTGGCCCGGACGATGATTCGCCACAGCCAGGCCGAGACCAAACGCTCGGTCACGGATTTGCGTGCGGCAGAATTGGAAAGCACCGATCTTCCCACTGCGCTGGAAGGGTTGCTGCAACCTTTGGTCGCAACCGCCGGTTCGGCGCACTTGCACCTTGAGGTGCAAGGCTTGCCCCAGCGGTTGGAAGGCGTCGTGGAACATCAACTGTTGCGCATCGGCCAGGAAGCCGTGGCCAACGCGGTGCATCATGCCCATGCCGAAAAGATCGAGGTGCGGTTGTGCTACCGCAAGCGCGCGGTCGTGCTCGAAGTGAAGGACAACGGGCGCGGGTTCGATACCAATCAGGCCTTGGCGATCGCCTCGGGCCATTTCGGCTTGCTCGGGTTGCGGGAACGCGCGAACAAGCTCCAAGGCCGGCTGCGGATTGAAAGCCAGCCCGGGGCGGGCACGTTGATCTCCGTCACCGTCCTGGTAAACGGTCACCCAACATTATGAGCAAACCCCGAATTCGTCTGCTGCTGGTGGATGATCACTTTTTCGTCCGGATGGGCCTGACCAGCTCACTCAATGCCGAACCGGACCTGCGGGTGGTGGCGGAAGCGGACAATGGCTTGCAAGCGATCGAGCAGTTCCGGGCGCACCGCCCGGACGTGGTTATCCTGGATGGACGGTTGCCCGGCTTGAGCGGCGCTCAAACACTGGTCAAACTGCGGCAAGAGTTCCCGGACGCACGCGTCTTGATGCTCTCGATTGACGAGGGGGAGGAAGATATTTATCGCGCGATGCAAGCCGGCGCCGCAGGCTATCTTCCCAAGGCGACGCAATTGCAGGAATTGTTAAAGGCCATTCGTGCCATCCACGCCGGCGAACGCTACCTGACGCCCGCCTTGGCCGCCCGCCTGGCGGCCCGCGGTGCGGCTGCGACTTTGACGGCGCGCGAACTCGAGGTGCTGGAACTGGTGAGCAAGGGGTTGAGCAATCGTGAGATTGCGGCGGCGCTCGGTTGTTCGGAAACCACGGCGAAGTGGCATTTGAAAAACGTCATGCAGAAGCTGGATGTGACGGATCGGACGGAAGCCACCCGGGCGGCGGTGGAGCGCGGCATCTTGCACGTCGAGTAGCGTCCGACGCACTTTCCCCCTCCGTTCGGACAGTTACGGATGCACGGCGGAGCGGGTAGATTGGGCCTTGATGATCAGTCATTCCCAACCGGGAGGCTCACCATGAGCGCCAGTCTCGGCACTAAAATCCGCCTCTTGGTGGTGGACGATCATTTCTTCGTGCGGATGGGCCTGACGCACGCGCTCAATGCGGAGCCGGACTTGTGCGTGGTGGCCGAAGCGGACAATGGCGAGAAAGCCATCAAGCTGTTCCGCCAACACCAACCGGATGTGGTTATCCTGGATGGGCGGTTGCCCGGTCTGAGCGGAGTAGAGACCCTAGCTAGGCTGCGGCAGGAGTTTCCGAAGGCCCGCGGGCTGATGCTCTCGATTGATGCAGGCGAGGAAGATGTTCGGCGGGCTCTGCAGGCGGGCGCGGCTGGCTACCTGTCCAAGTCCACGCAATTGCAGGAGTTGTTGCTGGCCATTCGCGCCATCCACGCTGGCGAGTGCTACTTTCCGCACACCTTGAACGGCCGTCTTTCCCCCTACGTTTGGGCAGTTACGGCGACGGCACGGGCAAGTTAGATTTGGTGAGTTGGTTGGGGTTGTTGGGTTGGCAGGAACCGCCCCGGGTGGCGGTTCCTGCCGTTTTTGTATCGCACCCGTCGGCAACCGTGGATTCACCTTGGCCGGCGTGCTGACTTCCGCGCGATGCCCGCGAACTTGTTCTCAAAGCCCAACGCCATATGCCGACTCGCCTTCCACGGATTTCGTCTGGCAGCACATCACCAACGGCGTCCAGTCGTGGTCCATGAGCGAAATCCCTATTCACATTTAGCCGTCTAAACGTCAAGTGGGCCTGCATGATTGAGCGACCCGGCGTACGAGCGGGTTCAGGATGGTTTGAAGATGGTCGTTGCTTCGCCCGGAGAATCGCGTCGCGCGCTGACCTGACCTGCGCTTCCCCTTCGTGAGCGCGCCGGTGTCGGATGGCCCAGGGTTCGGAGCGATTGAGGCACAGTTCAAACTCGAAAAATAACGTCCCCCTCCGTTCGGATAGTTACGGAACGGGCGGTGGCTGGCTAGAGTTGGGGAGTTTCATTCGTCAACCGTCCAAAACCAAATCCTGATTAAATGAATAGAAGTCTCAGAAACCACAAAGCGAGTTCTTTCATGAACGCAAGGCCGTCTTCGGTCCGCGCCACGCGCGGTTTCACCCTGATCGAGCTCTTGGTCGTCATCGCCATCATTGCCATTCTGGCGGCGATGCTGCTGCCCGCACTGGGAAAAGCAAAGACCAAGGCGCAGGGCATCAGTTGCATGAACAACCTGAAACAACTGCAATTGGGTTGGTTCATGTATTCGGGAGACAACAATGATCAAATTGCTCGGACTGGTGGCATGGGCGAGTTGGTTAATAATCCCTTAAGCGCCCTCGGAATGCCGGGAGGCGTCAATTCGCAATGGGTGTTGGGCAGCATCGATAACGTGTACAATGGGGCGACCAACTCGTTGCTGGTCAAGGGCGGGCTGCTGTACTCGTTCATCAACAACTTGGCGGTTTACAAATGTCCAGCCGATCGGAAAAACTTCGCCGGCACTCCCACGGTGAGGAGCATGTCCATGAACTGCTGGATGAATCCGATTAAAGATTGGAACTCCTTGAGAGGTTACACCGGAGTCAATGCGCTGCGGGTATTCAAGAAACAGAGCGACATCATCGGGCCTTCGCCAGCACTATGCTGGGTGACGATTGACGAAAACCCCGACAGTATTAATGACGGCTGGTTTGTCTGCGATCCCAAGATTTCCAACTGGCCGGATGTCCCTGCCACTTATCACAACGGGGCCGGCGGGATTTCGTTTGCCGATGGTCACGCCGAGATCAAGAGATGGAAGGACAAAAAAATTCTGGCGGCCAAAGTGACCCTGCCCGCACCCAAGGATCCAGCCAGTTCAGATTTGACCTGGTTGCAGGAGCGGTCAACCCAACTCAAATGATGCCGGCCCGTCCTTGAGCCCGGCGCGGGTTTGGTGACAACCACCCCATACAACTATGAACAAACGCTCACCGAGTTCTCATGGGTTCACATTGATCGAACTCTTAGTGGTCATCGCCATCATTGCGATTCTGGCGGCGATGTTGTTGCCCGCACTGGCCAGCGCCAAGGCCAAAGCCCAGCGCATCAAATGCACCAATAACATCCGCCAGTTGGGCATGGGCTTGACCCTGTTCACTGGCGACCACGACGACATGTTCCCGCCGGCTGGCTACGAGGTAAGTGCTGGCACGCAATATACCTGGGACGATTGGATTAACCCCTACATCGGCGGCAAAGCGCCTGAGTCAGCCTTGCAGTTGGCGGTGATGCCACCGGAGTTATGCCCGCAGGTTCTGAAATGCCCCGCGGACATCATTCAAGTGGCCCCGGGCTGGGGTGGCTTCGCTTCTCGCCGGACTTATGTCATGAATAGCGCCGGCCCTGACTTTGGCGTCAACATTCAAGTGAGCACAAGAAACCAAACCTATCCGCTGCCCCAACCGAAAAACGGCATCGGGATTTACTGGCGGGATAACGGCCCGATGGATAGCGGTGCGCGGGGCTACAAGTCCACCGTCATCCGCGACAACGCTGGCACGATTGCCCTTGTTGAGCAGCCCAGCTATCAGAATTTCTGCGGTCAGGTCTGGCCCTGCGTCAGTCTTGGCCCGGTTGGCGCCGGTGACATTTACCAAACCGATCCCACGGCCAAAGGCCCCATCAGTGCCAATAGCCGTAACATGGGCACCAGCGCCTATGGGTTGCATAGTAAGCGCTTCAATTACCTCTTCCACGATAACCACGTTGGCATCTTGAAAATGGAGCAGACCATTGGCAGCGGGACGCTCACTGCCCCCAAAGGCAGTTGGACCGTCGCGGCGGGCGACTAATTCTGGCATCTCACCGCAAAGCAGCGCTGCCACCCGAGCGTCCGCGTCCCCCTCCATTCGGGTGGTTGCGGGACCGACGTGGGCTGGCTAGAGTTCAAATCACAATCTTATGCAAAAAAACAAAACATGTTCAGTCGGGGTGCGCGGCGGCTCGCTGATTGCGATCCTGGCCTCGCTTTTATTGGTGGGCTGCGAATCGGGCAAAGACTTGAGTGGCAATAAACCCGCCGCCGCCAACGCACCCGCAGCACCCGCTGCCCCAGTCGTTGCCAACTCGGCGCCCGCCTTGCCGCCGGTTTCCGCGCGATCGGCTATTCGGATCAACGCCGGGGCGACCACTCCGCTCACCGATGCCAGTGGAAACGCATGGCTGCCCGATCAAGGCTTCACCGAGGGAGAAGTCTCGGATCGGGGAAATGACTTGACGATTGCCAACACCAAAGACCCGGCCCTGTATCGCACCGAGCGGTATTCCATGACGGCGTTTTCACAGCCCTTGCCCAATGGCAAATACGTCGTGAAGTTGCATTTTGCCGAAACTTACGAGCAGGTCACTGCCGCTGGCGAGCGGGTCTTTACCTTCGACGTCGAGGGTAAAGTGGTCAAGGATTTTGACGTGTTTGCCCGGGCTGGGGGTGGGCAAAAAGCTTACGTTGAAACTGTCACCATCGAAGTGGCCGACGGAAAACTCGACATCGTCTTCACGAGCCAGGTGCAGAACCCAACGATCAACGGGATTGAAATCATCCCCGCATCATGAACGAAAACCTCCCGCAAACCCCGGTTACCCTACTCCCCCTCCGTTCGGGTAGTTACGGCGCGGGCCCCGATCGGGTAAGTTAATCAATATTCACCGCGCAAACCAAATTCCAATCACCATGAGATTATTGCTTGAATTGAAGATGGCCTGGATGAGCTGGAGGTTCAGCGCCGTGGTCATGACAGTTGAGCGATGCCGACTGGTTCGGCGCGGTTAGAAATCCAAGTCCACCACAAAAACAAACAAAACAAACCAAAACAAACACGGAGTAACATGAAAACAACATTAACACTAAAATTAAAGGCGGGCCTGCTGGGCTTGGCCTGCGCTTGCGCCGCAGGTCTCTGTATCCCAGCTCACGCGTCAACCACCAATGAAATTTTCGGAAGCAACTTTGATGGCGGTGGCAATTATGCCTGGTCGTATGGCTATTCCTATGCCGGAGCGCAGATTGGTGGCAACACGGATCCGCAGCCCTCAAACAGCGGTGGGGGCGCACCTACCGCCGGCGTCGGAGTGGGCGGAACGAGCGCGTTAGCCGTTTCGGTGGATTACACCACCCTGGCGACAAACGCCAACTTTACCAACGTTGGCAATGCTTTCAACTACGCGGGCGTTGGCACTGAAATCGCCTTCGTCGGCATCATCAACCCGCTCACGCCGACGAATGCTTTGAATTCAATCATCCTGAGCTTTGACGTCAAGGCCACGGGACTGCTGGGCACGGTGACCACCACCTCGGTGATTATCGAGGAGCTTACTTTTCGCAACTCGGTGGGTGGGACTAACGTGTTTCGATTCACCGGCAGCGGCTATGTGACGGGGACGGATGGGGTTTATGCGCATGTGGAAATCCCGCTCCATACCATGACGCAGAACATCGGCACCGCCGCAGATTTTACCAACAGCGCCCTCCTCGCGCTCATTGACGAGTATCACTTCAAGGCAAAAATTGACGGCATGACCGGTAGTATTCCTTCGGGGACTCGCACGCCCGTTTACGGGAGCGACGACAACCCCAATGCCATGGCGTATGACAACCTTTCTCTGAAGCAGATTCTGGCGGACGCCCCGGCGCCCCCCACCACCACCAATGTCATTTTTGCAACTACTTTTGCCAGGGACGAATTTGAAGTAGTTACAAATGGTAATTATGCCGGCAGCTACTCATTTGCCTTTGCCGGATCGCAGATAGGTGGTGGTGGCGCGACGTCTTCGGGTGGCGTCTCGAACCTCGTCGGGGTGGCCGGGTCTGACGCGTTTAGCGCTTCTGTGGATTACATCGCCTTGGGGAGTAGTGAATATACCAATCAGGCTAATGGTTTCACCTACTCGGGCCTTGGTTGTGAAATCTCCTTCGGCGCTCCCATCACCGGGATCACGGAAATGGCCACGCCGACGATCGCAACAGATTCCCTCATTTTGAGTTTTGACGTCAAGGTTGGTGGAATTGTCCCGTCGGGCACTACCGGAGTGACCATCGAAGCGCTTGATTTTAAAATCTCGGGTGACGGGACCTTTTTCAGGTTTTCCGGCAACGGTTATGTGACGGGGACTAATAATCAATTTGCTCATGTTGAAATTCAATTATCCTCGATGGGATTTGGGGGTGGAGGCTCACGCCCCATCACAGATCTCACCAACGGTGCCGTCGTCTCGTCAATTGACTCGTTTGCGCTCAAGGCATTAGTAAGAGACGAGATCGGTAACATTGGTGACGGAACGAGAATGCCCGTTTACGGTTTCGACGACAACAACGCCATGACGTTTGATAACGTCACCCTGAAACAGATTACCGGGGTGCAGGTCGTGGTGCTGCCGGAATATGAACGGACTCTCTTGGACATCAATTTCGATGACAAGAAGGCCCTGACGTATGACGGGTTTCAGTTTCGTGACGGAGCTCCCGCCGCGGGCATTACCGGCGCCACGAACGCGTCCGGAGTCGCCGGCAGCATGGGGCTGGTAGCGACGGCGGATTTTTCGGGCTGGACGTTTGGCGTGAATGAACCCACTGGATTTTCTGGGTTTGGTAACTTCGCAGTGCAAGCAATCCCCTACACGTTGTCCACTGCCAACCGGGCCAAGTATCGGAGTTATTTGTCAACGCGGGCAGGCGGCTTGGATAGCCCAACCTACGACTTCGCCAACGGAAACGCGAGCATCCGGTTTATCGTGCCGCCGGGAACCCTGACGCCATCGAATGCGGTCGATGAAGTTGTTTTGGAACTGGTGCCCGGCATCACATATTCGAACGACTATCAATCGTTTGTCTTCGACGGGGGTCCGGTCGGCCTCTTTAACGGAGGTTCACAGGCTCTGTTCAACCAGTATTTCAGCAAAGTCTATAAGGTCCGGGTGGGCGGTCAGTACGAAGGCGGGCCCAATATTGCGACGTATTTTGGTTATGACGCCGGCAACACCATGGTTTCGGATAACTTCAAAGTGGTGGAAACCGTCAGCGGCATTCCTCCCGTGTCGGTCGCCGTAGTGAGCGCCCAGGTTAAAGTGTATTGGGCAAATCCCAGCAACGGCGGCGTAGCAAAACTGCAAAGCTGTTCCACGGTCAACGGGACTTATATTGATGTTCCCGGTGCTTCTAGCGGCGCGTTTTCGCCCTACACGGCTCCGGCCGGCCCGCAAAGGTTCTACCGCTCCAAGTGGGTACCCTGAGCTGAAGATTGAACGTGGCTGTTAACCGTCACAGGGCGCCGGGATTTCCCCGGCGCCCTCTTTAATACAGAACGCTAAAAAACACATTGCTATCAATTGAACCGCGAAATTCCTGAAACTATGATCCCCTCGTTAAAAAATAAAATGGCGCAACCTGCGCTGGCTGGCCTCGCCTTATTCACTTTCAGTCTGGTCGCCGCAGCGGCGGCCCCCAGTGCCGCCGTGCCGGTAAAACGCTTGGTCGTCTGGGACGGGGAACAAGCCAACAAGGGCGCTGGCTGGGCGAACCCAAAAGGTGCTACAGTCGGACCCCAGACAGTGGAAGCCCACAGTGGCAAAACCGCGGTGGAGTTTAAGTTCAAAGGCAGCGGGGAAGAATGGCCAGGAACGGGATGGAACTGGTGCGCCTTCCAAACCGGAGACTATGGCACGGACATCACGGGCTTCAAAAACTTTACCTTCTGGATGAAAACCAAGGGCAAGATCGCCGATGTCCAACTCAATCTGTTATGCAATGGTGAAAAGTTCGACATGCCGGAACACCATACCGAAAAGGTGTCGGCGCTTACTTACTGCCCCCAATTGCTGGATGGCGCGTGGCACCAAGTCAGCATTCCGTTGGCGGACTTGAAACAGCCCGCGGGATTTGACCCCTTGCACGTGGGCGAACTTCAGATTTTTAATGCGGGAGAAGGCGACGGCAGTTTTTTCATTGATGACATCGCCTTCGAAGGTCTCGCAGACAACAAGCACTTGTCCGCTGCGCCCACAGAGATGCTCGTCAACGGCAGCTTCGCGAATGGCACCAACAACTGGGTGATCTCGGCGGAGTCTGGTGCCACAGGTCAGGCCGAGGTGGTCGGCGAAGGGCCGGATGGTAAGCCCGCCCTGCGCCTCAAGGTGCTTAAAGTCGGGGATCAACCCTGGCGATTCCAGTTTTACCAGACCGGAATGCGTGTCGCGAAAGGCAAAGAGTACGTCCTGACGTTTTGGGCCAAGGCCAATCAGGAGGGCGATTTCACCGTGAACTGCCAGCAGAACCACGAACCGTGGGCGCACCCCACACAGGAAGAGCTGCCCATCTCGACCGGGTGGAAGCAGGTGCAGTTCACGTTTGTGGCCGCTTGGGATGATGACAATGTGCGCATCACGTTCACCAATCTCGGCACGGCGCCCGGCCGAACCTATTGGTTTTCCGGGTGCTCCTTGGTGCCGGCCTCCGAAACAAAGAAGACTGCCGCGCTCGCACCGCGGTAGTTGTCAGTACCGGCATTAACCAAACGATGTAACAGAATTCTATGAAGGCTAAACCATCATCACTTACTCAACTCCGAGCAGCAGTTTTGGGAGATTCTGTTATCTCCCGCAGTGCCCACGAGACCAATCGTCCTCGGGCATTTACACTCATCGAACTGCTGGTGGTGATTGCGATCATTGCAATCCTTGCGGCCATGCTGTTGCCGGCCCTCAGTCAGGCCAAAGCAAAAGCACTGCGCATCAATTGCATGAGCAACGTGCGGCAAGTGGGGCTTTCCGTGCAAATGTACGCGGGCGATAACCGGGACTTTGTGCCCATGCACGCTGCGACCGGCACTTGGTTGTGGGACGTTAGAAGAGAAACCGCGAATGCCTTGATTGATCAAACGTCCGCCACCATGAGCCCAGCGGGCCGGCGCAAAATTCTCTACTGCCCTGGTACCGCATCCACCGTAAAATACGACAATGACATGCTGTGGAATCAGCAGGGTGGGACCAGTGTGATCCTTGGTTACTCTTGGCTCGGCCAGCGTGAAGGGCAAACTCTGGTGACCTTGAACGGCGGTAAGCTCCAATACGGCAAGCAATTCATCAGGAAGTTGACCGACAGGAGCACGAATTCACCCACAGATATGGAGTTGGCCGCAGATGCAATCCCTTCGATTGGTCTGAATAATTTCAGTGCGCCCAACAACGGCATGGGCATGGGCTCAACGATGTCCAAAGCTGGCCACATGACAGGCAGTCGGCCTGACGGAGGTAACATCTTGTTTCTGGACGGTCATGCTGCTTGGCGTGGTTTTAAGAACATGCAGGATAGCTTCCTCACCTTCCAAGGGGATGTGCGCTTTTGGTTTTAGCCCGCCTGTTTACTGGAGAAGCCAGAGTCGCGCGGCCTCACCTGAAGCCGGAGCGGGACCAAATGAAATAACTAAAATGCAAATATGAGCGAAAACAACGCAACAAAAAAGTCACCCCCGAATCGTCGAGAATTTCTTAAATTGGGCGGGGTGATGACTGCGGTGCTCGCGGGGCAGAGCTTGATGCCTGCGGCGCCGACGAGTCCGAGTGCGCCATTGTTGTCTGCCGCCGCGAATGTCGCGAATGCGGCCATGCCCACCCGCAACTTAGGTAAGACCGGCCGCCGGGTGAGCATCTTTGGTCTGGGAGGACAGGCGGCCCTGGAACGTTGGAACAATGAGGCCGTTGCGGTGCCGATCATCGAGCGGGCACTCGATCTGGGAATTAATTACCTCGATACGGCCCCGATCTACGGCGGGGAGAATCGCTGGAGCGAGAAGTATTATGGTCAGGTGCTGAAGAAGCGGCGCGCCGAGGCGTTTCTGACCAGCAAGACCAAGGAACGTACTCGCGATGCCTCGCTCCGCATGCTGGAAAAATCCCTCGAATTGCTGCAGACCGACCACTTGGATATGTGGATGTTGCACGACATCGGCACGCCTAGTGACATCGCTGAAGTTTTTGCCAAAGGCGGTGCCATGGAGGCGCTCATCGAGGCACGGGACCAGAAAATGGTCCGCCATCTTGGGCTTACCGGTCACCATCGCCCGGATTGCCTGATCGAGGGGATAAACCGATTTCCCTTCGACTGCATTTTGCTGGCAGTGAATGCAGCGGACAAACATCACTTCAGCTTCAGCGAACAGTTGCTCCCGCTGGCAGTGGAAAAGCAAATGGGCATCATCGGCATGAAGATCACGGGCCGCAGCCGGCTGCTCTCGAGTTGGACCCCGCCCCCTCTGGACAAGCAGAAACGGATGTGGGAAGGAGTGGTCGAAGCCAAGACGCCGGGAACGCTCACCATGCGCGAAGCAATGTATTACGGCCTCACCCTCCCGGTGAGCACGGCCATCATCGGCGTGGATTCCATGGCGCAACTAGAGGAAAACGCCCGGCTGGCGCAGGAATTCACCCCGCTCAGTGAAGCGCAGATGGCAGCCATCGGAAAAAAAACGGAACCCGTCTCCCAGCAGGCGTTGTTCTTCCGATATTTCCAGAGAACCTGATGGCAAGGCTAAAGGGGAATTGAGAGGTCGCCATTGGGGTCAGTTCAGACTTGGCGCGGACTCCCAAACCCTTGGCGAGATTGTGTGACATCATTGGGCTGAGGGATTACGAAGGTATTGGACGTAAGAATTGGAAAAACAACGGACATGAATTGTGTTAAACACTTGGCCTTGGCGATTGCCGCCTTGGCGATCACGGCTGCCACCCATGCCGACCAACTGATCTATGACGACGCGCTCCAAAACGACTGGCAAAATCAGAGCTGGGCTACGGTTGATTTTAATCACACCACCACCAAGCACTCCGGCACGAAATCCATCAGCGTGACCGCCGGGGGCTATCAGGCGGTGTCCTTTTGGCATAGCGCTCAAAGTGCGGGTTCATTTTCTGGATTCTCCTTTTGGATCCATGGCGGCACTGCGGGCGGCCAGACCCTTCAAGTTGTTGCCTTGACCAACACGGTTGAGCTTCCTGCCGTTGCCATCCCTGCGCCCGTCGCGGGAACGTGGCAACAGGTCACGGTCTCGTTCGCCAGTCTCGGCGTGGCAGGCACGCCGAATCTGACCCGGTTCCATATCAAGAACTCCACGGGCAATACCCTGACGACGTTCTATGTGGATGATGTCAGCCTCACTTCCGGCATTACACCGGTCGTGCAAAGCGTCAGCCCGGCAGCGGGTACGGTTTCAACGCTGACCTCGGTGGTCGTGACGTTCTCCAAGTCCGTCACTAACGTGGACGCTGCGGACTTGCGAATGAATGGGAATCCCGCCAGCAACGTGACCGGGAGCGGCTACACCTACACGTTCACCTTCGCTCCACTGCCCCAGGGCGCCATCGCCATGACTTGGTTCTCCGGGCACGGGATCACCGACCTCGCGGTGCCGGCGAACGCATTTGATGGCTCGGGGCCGGGTGCGGCCTGGCAATACACACTCGCGGGCGACTCCACCAACCCCGTCACCTATGCCGCCTCCACCTTTGTGCATCCGGGCGCCTTGGATTCCAGAGGTGAGCTGGACTATGTAAAAGGCCGAATCCAGGCGAACGCTCAGCCGTGGAAAGCCGAGTTCGACCGGCTCGTGGCTTCCGGTTACGCCACCCGGACGCCGCACGGGAAGACGACCATCAATTCCAACAACGGTGACGCTGAACTTTCGCGAGATGACGCTATCGCTTCGTACACCCAAGCGCTCCTGTGGTATTACTCGGGCAACGCGACCTATGCGAACCGCGCGATCGCGATCCTGAACTCGTGGACGAATCTGCAATCCTTCACCGCCGGCTCCGATCAGGACAAGTTGCAGGCGGGCTGGATCGGCGCGGTATTTGCCCCGGCAGCCGAAATCATGCGGGGTTATCCGGGTTGGACCACCAACGACATCGCCAACCTGAAAGCCATGTTCCAGCGGGCCTTTTATCCGCAGTTGAACACGATGAGTACCTGGAACGGCAACGTGGATTTGACGCAAATCGACGCCATGATGGCGATTGCCGTTTTTAACGAGGACGCGGCGGAGTTCAACGCGGGTCTAACTCGCCTGGCAAAACGTCTCCCCAGTTATATTTATCTCACCGCTGCGGGAACCCCGCCGCCGATCGCGGGCGACGGCGGCAATGTGCAGAATTTTTGGTTCAATCCCACCCTGTGGACCAATGGCCTGACCCAGGAAACGTGCCGGGACAATGGCCACCACACGCAGTTCGCGCTGGGATCGGCCCTCCATGCCGCGGAAACTGCCTGGCATCAAGGCGTGGATGTTTACACGACGAACACGCAGCGATTTACCTATGCGCTGGAGTTGATGGCGTCCCAGTTCCTCACCGGCTCGATGCAAGGCACGTCCGCCAATAATACCCCCTCCGCCAACCGTTTCGAATCCTGGGAGGTGGGCTACAACCACTACCATAACCGCGCCGGACTCCCCATGACGAACACGGGGACGTTGATCGTGAACCAAATCCGGCCCAATGCTCAGCGAGCCGTCTGGAATCTGGTGCACGAAACTCTGACCCATGCCAATTTGCCGGCCAGTGTCTCGCCGCTCGGAGGCGCGCTGCCGCCGGTTTTGACGGACTCGAAGAGGCTGCCCAATGGAGCGTTCCAATTTGCTTTCACCAACAATACCGGCGCGACCTTCACCGTGCTATCCAGCACCAACCTATCTTTGTCCCCAACCAATTGGACCGTGGTCGGCACGCCCACCAATAATGGTTCCGGCCTTTTCCTCTTTACGACGCAACCGCTGGCGAACGATACGAAACGATTTTACCGCGTAAGATCACCGTAATATTGAATGCCTGCCATCTGTCCATTGAACACCTGAAATCATGATCCCATCGCTAAAACCAAAAGCCATGCAGTCTTCACTGATTGCGCTCACATTATTGACCCTCAGCGTTGCAGTTGTGCGGGCCGATTCCGCCACCAACCGCCCTGCGGCTCCCGCAGCGGCGGATATGGTCGAGCTATCCATGTCCGATCCGGCTCGTTGGGTGATGGACACCGTCCATTTGGGAACGAAGCAGGTGAAGATCACCTATGACGACGCCGACCAAGCCGCGGTGATGACTCCCACCTGGTCGCCGAACGACCGTGAGTCCAATGATGTTGGTATCCGAAACATTGAAAACGGCCGCCTGCAGCTTTACCAACTGGTTGACGCGAAGGACTGCAGCCAGGCGGTCAGTAGTTTCGAAATCAGCATGCCCCAGGAATATATCGCCGAAGGCAAACTGGAGCTGGTCTTCGCGCTTCAAGCCGGCGCCAAGGGTGATTACCTGTTCAACGGGCGAACTTTTACGATGGCCGACTTTGCCGGTAATGGCGGCAAGTACAAGAAATTGACCGTCAGCGCGCCGGACTACCATGAACCTTCTGAGAAACTCCGAGCCATTGAGCGAGTCAGTTTCATTTTCGAACGCAAGGGCTCCACGATTTCAGCGCCCATCAAGATCCGCCGCGTCGCGATTCACCTGAATACCGAAAAAATTATCCCTCCGGCCGGGGTGGTGCGCGTCAAGAACCCCAAGTCCTTCTATGAATTCACCTACACCACGCAGGCGAATGTCGCTGGCCTTACGGCGCGGGTGTCCGCTGAAAGCATGGACATCACCCGGCGGGTGAATGATGCCAAGGACGGCATGGCGCTGATTCCCCAATGGAAAGCCGGACAGATTCCCGCCGGGCATTCCGGCAGTGTCACCCTGGTTCAGCCCCTCGGCGCGATCAACGATTTTGAACGCTTTGAAGCCCAGTATGCGCTGAATATCCCGAAGGCATATTTCGACGAGGGGAAGCTTGATCTTTGGATCTTCATCCAGGCCGGGGAACCGGGGTATCACCGGTGGAGCGGCACGCCGCGACCGCTGACAGCGTTTGCGGAGAAGGCGGGACAAGACGTTGTCCTGACTGTGACGCAGGAGGATTTCAGCCAGGGCAAGCAGCGCAATCAAATCGAGATGGTGGGATTGCAGCTTAACCGAAATGGCTCAACCGTCACGGAGCCCATCATGTTGAAGCGCATCGCCGTCAAACTGCCCAAACAAGGTGAATGAATCTCATGACACTACAAAACGAACCAGCGTCATTTACTCGGCGCCGAAAGCGGTTTCCCGAGATTCTCTAATGCATCTCAACGTAATCCCGATGAATCGCCGTCGTGCCTTTACGCTCATCGAGCTCTTGGTGGTGATTGCGATCATTGCCATCCTCGCAGCGATGCTGCTGCCTGCCTTGGCCCGGGCCAAGGACAAGGCGCAGCGCGCTTCGTGCATCAACAACCTCCGGCAACTCGGCTTGGGGGTGGCGATGTACGCGGGCGACAGTGGTGACAAGATCCCGGCCTCGGGATGTGATCCGGAGCGGGTGACAGGTTCCGCGCCGTGGATGTGTTATGAGTTGTTTCAGCCCGGCCCCAACGGGCCCATCGCGCCCAACACGCTGGGGACGAACCTGGGCATTCTGTATTCCGAGAAGATTATCCCGTCCGGGAAAAGTTTCTATGACCCGGGCTTGCGCCATGTGGACAGCATTCCAATTAAATTCGAAATGAAGTGGTATGAACCCTGGCCGAGCAACAACGGTGGGCGGGTGCGGGGGAATTATATTTGGTATCCGCAGTCGCGCACCGTTTCGCCGCAAAGCCCGGCAGGGGAACAGTGGTCAACGGTGGCGCGGAAGACGACTGAATTGGCAGCGGACCGGGCGATGATTACGGACCTGATCTACACCTGGCGGACCCTTCCGCATCGCAACGGCAATACGCCCGCCGGCTTGAATGTGGCTTGGGGCGATGGGCACGTGACCTTCAGCAATACCAAAGCCGCGTTCGACCAAGCGAAGTATTGGGATTTCGACGACCATCTCACGGGCCAGAATCCGGGGAACAACATCGCCAAGTTTCGGAGTATTCTGACCCTATTGCGGCCTTAGCAATATCAACTTCATGAACCAAAGAGCGTCAAACCACAACTTCCTAAAAGTAAACTTTTCAACGCAGCCGCGAAATATCTGAAATGATGATCCCATCACTAAAACCAAAAATGGCGCGAACCTTACTGGTTGTTCTCGGTTTATTCACCTTCGGCCTGGCCGTCGCCCCAACGGCCCCCGCTGGCCCTGCTGTGATTCCGGCTTCCGCGGAAATGCTCGTCAACGGCAGCTTCGTTGCAGGTATGGCCAATTGGGTGGTTGCGGAGTCCGGGGCCACCGGAAAGGCCGAGGTCGTCGCCGAAGGGCCGGATGGCAAAGCCGCCTTGCGGCTCGAAGTTCTCACCGTTGGGGACCAGCCGTGGAAGTTGCAGATCTATCAGGCCGGCATGCGCGTTGAGCAAGGCAGGGAGTATGTCCTGAAGTTGTGGGCCAAGTCCGATCGCGCCGGGGCCATCACTGTGAATTGCCAGCAGAACCACGAGCCCTGGGAACACCATACGCAGGAAAAGCTGGAGCTTACTTCCGAGTGGCGGCAGGTGCGCTTCGCGTTCGTCGCGCCCTGGACGGATGATAAGATTCGTATCTCGTTCACCGATCTGGGCACTGCCCCCGGTCAGGTCTATTGGTTTGCCGACTGCTCGCTGATGCCGACCGCCAAAACAAAGACGTCCGCCGCATCCGCGACGGCGATGGCGGGGGCGGTGCTGGCTCTGAAGCAACCGATCGGGAATTATTCGTCTCCCGTGGCGGCCCATGGTGGCCTTCAAGTCATTGGGAATCATGTCTGCGACGCCAGCGGGAAACCTTATCAGATGAAGGGGATGAGTTTGTTTTGGAGCCAATGGTCAGCCCAGCACTACACGAAGGCGACCATCAATGCCCTGGCCGAAGACTGGCGGTGTTCGGTGGTCCGGGCGGCCATGGCAGCGGAGCCCGGTCAGGGCGGTTACCTTGATAACCCCACCGCCGCTGTGGCCCAGGTCAAAACCGTCGTTGACGCGGCAATTGCCAAAGGGATTTACGTGATCATCGACTGGCACAAGGAACACCGGGTTGCCGCTCCCAGCCAAGTGGCGGAAGCCACCGCGTTCTTCACCCAAATGGCGACTACCTATGGTTCTCACCCGAATGTGATTTTCGAAATCTACAACGAACCGAACGGCCCCCAATGGCCGGCGGTCAAGGCCTACGCCGAAACGGTCATCGCTGCTATCCGGAAGACGGGCTCGACCAACCTCGTCGTTGTGGGAACGCCGACCTGGTCGCAGGACGTTGATATCGCCGCCGCTGACCCGATCACTGATTTTAAAAATATCGCCTACGCCCTCCACTTCTACGCGGGAACACACAAACAATCCCTCCGGGACAAGGCGACTGCGGCCATGAGCAAAGGGATCGCCCTCTTCGCGACCGAATGGGGCACCTGCAACTCCTCGGGAAACGGTGGCCTCGATTTCGATGAAAGCGTCGTCTGGCTGAATTTCCTCAAGCAAAATTCGATCAGTTGGGCCAACTGGTCACTACATGACAAGGTCGAGACGGCCTCGGCTCTGAAACCCGGATACCGCGTCACGGGGGCTCCGTCTGCCGCCGACCTGACTCCTTCGGGCGTGTTTGTCTATAACCACCTCGTTGCTCACTGATGGGTATCATCAATTCATGAACCAAGCATGTATCACTCTCACCCGCGCGCTTATCCTTATGGGATTCGCCGTCGGCCTCGCGGGTTCAGCTACCGCCGTTCAATACACCGGCGTCAATCTTGCCGGGGCGGAATTCGGCGAGGGTTCGCTGCCTGGAACTTACAATTCCAATTACACCTACCCCACCCAGACCGAGGTGGATTACTTCAAGGGCAAGGGCATGAACATCGCGCGTCTGTGCTTCCGCTGGGAACGGTTGCAGCAAACCACCAACGCCGCCTTGAACAGCAGCGAACTGAATCGCCTGAACACCTTCGTCTCCGCCACGACCGCCAAGGGCGTGTCTGTCATCCTCGATCCCCACAACTACGCGCGGTATTACGGAACCATCATCGGCAGCAACTCCGTCCCGATCTCCGCGTTCAGCAATTTCTGGTGGCGTGTGGCGGACATCTATCGCACCAACAACCGCGTCATTTTTGGGCTGATGAACGAACCCAATACGATGGCAACCGAAGCGTGGCGGGATGCGGCCAATGCGGCCATCGTGGCCATCCGCGCGACGGGCGCCACTAATCTCATTCTCGTCCCCGGCAACGCCTGGACTGGCGCGCATAGCTGGTCGCAAAACTGGTATGGAACGCCCAACGCCACCGTCATGCTCACCATCACCGATTCCGGCAACAACTTCGCCTTCGACGTTCATCAATATCTGGACAGCGATTCGTCGGGCACTTCGGACACCATCGTGGATGCGACCATTGGCGCCACCCGACTGGCCGGCTTCACCCAATGGCTCAAGAACAACAATCGTCGCGGTTTCCTCGGCGAGTTTGCCGTCGCCAACTCTACGATTGGTGCTGGCATCGGCGACGAGGCGATCAGCAACATGCTCGCCCACGTTCAAAGCAATTCCGATGTGTGGCTGGGCTGGACTTGGTGGGCGGCTGGTCCGTGGTGGGGTGAATACATGTTCACGCTCGAACCAACTGGTGGTTCCACTGATCGCCCGGCCATGAGCACCCTCACGAACTTTTTTGCGACCACCGTGACCGCGCCAGCCGCTCCGATTGTCAATGCCGCGACCGGTGTGACGAACAATGCTTTCATCGCGAACTGGAGCAGCGCCAGCGGCGCGACCGGTTACCGCCTCGACGTTGCCAACAACAATGTCTTCACCAGCTACGTCACTGGCCATTCCAATCTTGATGTGGTGAGCGTGACGAGTCGAGTCGTGACCAACCTGAGCGCGAACACAACCTATTACTATCGTCTCCGCGCCTACAACACCGGCGGCGCCAGCACCAATTCCGCCACCAATAGCGTCACCACCCTCCCGAATCCGCCACCGCCGCCCGTTGCCACCGCCGCCACCGGCGTAAGCAACACTAGCTTTGCCGCCAACTGGAACAGCGCCAGCACCCCGAACGGCTACCGGCTCGACGTTGCCACCAATAATGCCTTCGCCAGCTTTGTCAGCAACTATCAGGATTTGGACGCGGGCAATGGGCTGGCCCGGCATGTGACCAACTTGATGGCGAGCACGACATATTTTTTCCGCGTGCGCGCCTACAACGCCGGTGGCATCAGCGCCAACTCCGGGACCATCACGGTGACGACCAGCCCGAACCCGCCAGTTATCGCGCCAATCCTTGGGTGTGAATTATCCGGCGGCAACCTGCTGCTTTACTGGCCGACGAGCCACCTCGGTTTCACGTTGGAATCTGCGACCCATCTGTCGGCGCCAAGCTGGGTTTCCAATTCATCCGCCCCGGCGATTCTGGGCGGGAATTATTTCGTGACGAATCCGGTTTCTGGCGCGGCGATGTTCTTCCGTTTGACGAAGTAGAGCTGCAACACCTGCTATGCCGTCCATCGAGAATATATAATGAGAACTAGACTGAGGACCTGTCTTGCAGTCCCAGCGCCTGACGGCCGCGAGGGAGTTCCACGAGGATCGGGGATGTTTTATGCCCCGCAGTGCGGTTCACATGAGCTGCGTTTTAGTACCCACCGAACAGCGACACACCTTACACAACCAAACCTGTTATGATTCACTCTGATGCTGCCTCGCCTGGCGCCCAATTGATCACTGAAGTCGCCCGGCTCTTCCCATCGTTTCTGGAGAACCCGATTGACCGCGAGTTTTGTCAGGGCACCGCCGCCGTCGTGGTGATCGAACCTGATGGACGGATTCACGGCCAGATCTTCGGCCACGACAAGAGCCGCGGTCGCGTGTCGTTCGGGCTTGCCAACCGAAAACTGATCCAAGCGTGGTGCACCGGCTACGCCACAGGACACTTCGAGAAATTGGTTTACGCCGGCCAATTGGACGAAGGCCAATTCGGCGTGAACCGTCCTGACTTTATTGGCTGGGAAGGTGGTGTCCCATTTGAACTTGCCGACGGAAGTTTGCTCGCCGCCGCCTTCTCGGGCTTTCCGGGCGCGAGCGATATTGAAATTCTTGTCCGCGCCGCCGCTGCCGTGCCGGGGTTGCGGGTGCGGAGCAACGGAAAATAAGGCGCAGCTCTTGAAAACCAACACCTCAAAACGAAATTTCTGAAATTATGATCACCTCGCTAAAATCAAAAATGGTGCAACCTGCGCTGGTTGTTCTCGCCATATTTACCTCCAGCCTGGTTGTCGCCCCAGCCCAATCCAATACGCTCGCACCGGCGACACCAAGGTCGGTGATCACACCGGGCGCGGCGTTCGTTTGGAAAAGCGATTGTTCCAGTGAAGCCGCGTTCGTGAACTCCAATCACGAAAGAATTCCCGGTCATTATGAATACCTCCCTGACCCGCAAGACCCCGCGCGGGGCATCGTATTCGCCGGCCATCTTACCCCCGATTTCACGACCACCGACCCGGAGAAGTTTCACCTGCACCCGGAGATTTATTTCGACCGTTTTATTCCCGGCAATCTCATCACCGCTGGTTTCGATGTCAAAGTGGACGACCTCGCGCCGTCCGAACTGGGCCCCTACGGTCATAACCCGTGGTTGAACTTGGTGACCCTGTTCGATGAAACCACTTTTGCCGGCGGGAAGAGTTTTCATCCCGCGCTGATGGTTAATCTCGTGGGGACGCCGGGGCACTACCGGTTGCAAGCCTACTCGATTGATGCGGCGGGCGCTGGCACGTTCTATGAGGAAATCAAAGGTGGTCCGGTGTTTCCCACCGGGAAATGGGTCACGGTGCGCGTCGAGGTGGACGCCAAAACCAAACAAGCCCGAGTCTATCAGGACCAGGCGTTGGCATCCACCGGCCCCTACCTGGGCAAGCCGGGGCTGGCGGGCGCCCACATGGGACTTTACGCCAACCGCAAGATGACGCGGGCGACCGTGTTCAACGACGACATCACCATCACCGTTGACAAATAATTAGCTGAACCCGGGGTGTGACCTCCAAATCCCATACTGATCATGCAAATGCGCGCAGCACAAAACCAGTTCACCCTGAATTTATGAAATACTCAATTACCCGCCGCCAGTTTATTAAGACTACCGCCGCCTCCGCTGGGGCTGTCAGCCTGCCGTCATTCATGCCCGCCTTGGTGCGGGGTGCCGACGGCGGGGTGACGCCTAGCAACCGGATCACGGTTGCCTGTATTGGTCTGGGCAACCGGGGTCCGGAAAATATGCGCGCGCTCCTCGTGAATCCGGAGGTCCGCGTCCTCGCCGTCTGCGATGTGCTCGAAACACAGCGGACCAAAGGCAAGCAAATGGTGGACGCCCACTACGGCAACCAGGATTGCGCGACGTTCAATGACTACCGCGAGTTGATGCAACGCAAGGATCTCGATGCCGTGTTGATCTGCACCCCGGATCACGGACATCCCCTCATTGCCATCGAGGCGGCGCGGCAGGGCAAACACATGTATTGCGAGAAGCCCATCGGCTGGAGCGTTCGTGCCGGCCAGGCAGTTCGAAAAGCGGTCCATGACAGCAAAGTTGTGTTCCAATTCGGCACCCAACAGCGCTCCGACACCAAGTTCCGGCTCGCGTGCGAGTTGGTGCGCAACGGCCGGATTGGGAAGCTGCAGACCATCTTGGTAGGCGTGCCGGGCGGCCGGACCATTCCACAATCGCCAGTCGCCCCCGTGCCCGCGGGATTCGATTACGACCTCTGGTTGGGCCCGGCACAGTGGGTGCCGTATTCCTACGAGCGCAGCCGCCCTTTTGCGAATGGATTCAGCAGCTGGTATAACATCTCCGATTACTGCATTGGGTTCATCGGCAATTGGGGTATCCACCACCTCGACATTGCGCAGTGGGGCAACGGCACTGATTTGACGGGGCCGACGGAGGTGGAAGGAAAAGGCACCTTCCCGACGGAAGGCATGGCCGACTGCGCCCTGAGTTGGCAGGTCGAGAATCGCTTTGCCAACGGAGTCACCATGGTTCACATGGACGATGCCACCAGCAAGAAGCACCCGCTGCAGGTGGGCGGCTTCGGTCACGGCGTGACGTTTCTCGGCACGGAAGGTTGGGTACATGTCCGTCGCGGCTATATCGAGTCCAAGAACGAATCGCTTCTCGAAACAAAGTTCGGCCCCGGCGATGTGCGGCTCATCAAAACCGATCATCACCAGAACAACTTCATCGACGCGATCAAAGGGCGGGCACCACTCGTGTCGCCCATCGATGTCGGAGTGCGGTCCGACACCCTCTGTTGGCTGGATCAGATCGCGATCAAACTGAAGCGAAAGCTGCAGTGGGATCCTACCAAAGAACAATTCGTCAACGATGCCGACGCCAATGCGATGCTGGACCGCCCGATGCGGTCACCCTGGAAGCTGCCAACATGAATTCCGTCGATCTGAAATCTGCCTCGCCTCATCCTGGCATCGCCCTGGGCTTCCGGACCTTCGTCCTGGCCCCGATCGGAGGCGTGCAGCCGCAAATTGTAATTCCCTATCAATAAATGTCGCCTGTCACTCATCACCAAAGCACAATGAAATTACCCAAACTCCTCCTGGTTTCACTCGTGGCGGTGGTCGCATCGACCGCCGCCGTGGCCGAACAGTTCAGCGCCCTGGTCTTTTCCAAAACCGCCGGGTGGCACCACGATTCCATCAATGCCGGCGTTACCGCCATTCAGGAACTTGGCAAGCTGCATGATTTTAATGTTTTTTGGACCGAGGATGCCAATCGCGTCTTCAATGACAAGGAGCTCGCGAAGTTCAAGGTCGTGATATTTCTCCTGACCTCTGGCGATGTGCTGAATGACGAACAGCAAGCCGCGTTTGAGAAGTTCATCCGCCGGGGTGGAGGTTACGTCGGTATCCACAGTGCCTCGGACACGGAGTACGGCTGGCCGTGGTACACCAAAATGGTAGGGCACATGTTTCACATTCATCCGCCCATCCAGACGGCCGTATTGAAGGTGGAGGATTACAATTTCCCGGGCATGGATCGGTTCGCCAAGCGGGTTCTGGTCACCGAGGAATGGTATGAGTTTCAGCCGCCGCTGTCGGACAAACTGAAGTATTTGTTGTCCGTGGACGAAAAGACCTACAAGCCAAACGTGGTCTGGGCGGAAAAGAAGATCGAGGGGAAGGGCATGGGCGACTTCCATCCGATCAGTTGGTATCAGGAGTACGATGGGGGCCGGGCTTTTTACACCGCCCTGGGGCACAGTTCCGCCACCTATCGCGACGCGACGTTTCTGCATCATGTCTATGGCGGCATTTACTGGGCTGCCACGGGCAACGGCTTCAAAGCTGAGTAAGATTTTGAAAAAGCCCGCCCGAAGCGATTCCTCCAAAAACTCACATGGGCGCTCTATATTGTAATCCGGTTCGGCAGCAGGTTCTCCTTATGGGCAATCAACCAACGTCACCCCCGTCTTGCGACGTGCTGATTGTCGGCACCGGTCCGACCGGCGCGCTCGTGGCGCAACGGATGGCGGCCAACGGATTATCCGTCGTGATGCTCGAGGCGGGGCAGCGTTTCGGGGGGCAACATCCGCTGCCAAATTCGGAGGGGAACGCCGGCAAGATCATGTGGACGGAGCCGCGCAACCATGTCGGCGGGGATTTCGTGGTGCCGAAGACCGGCATGGGTGTGGGTGGTGGCACGTTGCCGTGGTTGGGCGTGATGCCGCGCTTTCATCGCGATGATTTCCGCACGCATTCAACGGAGGGCGTCGGGGCGGACTGGCCCATCGGCTATGACGACCTGCGCCCGCACTATGAAAAGGTCGAACGTGAGTTCGGGCTGGCGGGCGAGTGTGGGCCATTTGCACCGGAGCCTTACTCGCTGCCGATGCCGCCGCATCGGATGAGCTGGCACGCGCAGGTGCTTGCCCGCGGCGCGCGCAAGCTGGGGGCGCAGCCCTTCGCGCCGCCCATCGCGATCAACTCGCAGGAGCGCGAGGGTCGACCCGCGTGCATCTACTGCGGCTGGTGCGCCTCGGGTTGTCCGACGGAAGCGAAGGCAACTTCGGCGAACACTTATCTCGCGGAAGCGGAGCGCCTCGGCGCGCGGGTCATTAGCGAAGCCTTCGTGCATCGCGTGAATTATGATGCGGCTTCGGGTCGCGCGACGGGAGTGGATTACCTCGATTCGCAACGTCGCGAGCATCGGATTAACGCGAAGATCGTCGTGCTCACCGCCCACGCGATCGAGACGCCTAGGCTGCTCCTGTTCTCCGAGAACGCGACCTTTCCTGACGGCCTCGCGAACTCCAGCGGCATGGTCGGCAAGAATCTCATGAGCCATCCGACATGGCAGGTCTTCGGCACGTTTAACGAGCCGGTCAACGCGCACAAAGGCATGCAGATGGGCCATGTGATGGTGCAGGACTACTATCAGCCCAATGCCCGCAACGATTACGCGCGCGGTTTCATCCTGCTGAGTTACATGATGACGCCAGTTACCTTCGGCAATCTCAGCGGACTGATGTTCGGCCGGGAGTTGAAGGACTTCCTCCACGAGTATTCCCACACCGCCGCGTGGTGGGCGCACGCTGAAGGTTTGCCGGATGAACGCAACACCATCACGCTCGATCCCCAACTGCGTGACGCCCGTGGCCTGCCCGTGGCCCAAGTCTCCTACAAGTGGTGCGACAACGACGTGAAACTCGCCGCCGCCGCCCGCGACAAGGCCGCCGAGATGATGGCCGCTTCCGGCGCCAAAAAAGTGCGCCTCGGCCTGAACTACGGCGCGCACGCGATGGGATCCTGCCGCATGGGCCGCGATGAAAAGACATCGGTGGTGAACGAGTTCTGTCAGTCGCATGACGTGAAAAACTTGTTCATCTGCGACACCAGTGTCTTCGTCACGGGCGCGGGGGTGAATCCGACCCTCACGGCGATGGCGATCGCCAGCCGTGCCGCCGGGCACATCGTCGAATCGGCAAGGAAAGGCGAGCTATGACCGAGACACCCATTACGCTCAGCGACATCGCTGCGCTTGCGGCGCTGGCGAACGGCATCATCCCCGCCGATGCGCGCGATGCCGGCGCGGCTTCCGTTCATGCTGGGCCGGGCATCGCGGAACGCATGCGGCGCAGTCCGTATGCGCCGGTTTATGTGGCTGGACTTGCAGCTGCCCGCGATCTCGCGCAAACCATTTTCTCAAAACCCGTGCCTGAGCTTGATGCGACGCAGATGCACGAACTGCTCGCCGCCCTCGCAGCGCAGTCACCCGCCTTCTTCCGCCGGATCCGCGCGGATGTCTGCGCGCTTTACCTCAGCGACGCGGGCGTGTGGCAGCGCATCGGTTTCCCCGGTCTCTCGACCGACCACGGCGGTTATCCCGATTTCGACCAACCTCAACTCTGACTCTACGATGATAACGATACCCGAACTCCTGCCGGCCACGCGCGCCTTTCTCGCCCGGCCCGCGCGCATGCTCATCAACGGACAGTGGCGGCCAGCCAGCGACGGCGCGACGCTCGACTCGGTTGATCCCGCAACGGGCCGGGCCATTGGAAAATTTCCTGCCGGCACCGCCGCCGATGCCGATGAGGCCGTGCGCGCCGCGCGCCGCGCCTTTCCGGCGTGGAAAAAGACCACGCCTTACGATCGCGGCCGGCTTTTGCAAAAGGCCGCCACGCTCATCGAGAAGCACGCCGATGAACTCGCGGAACTTATTACGCTCGAAAACGGCAAGCCACTTTGGGAGGCGAAGAAGGAGGTCAGTACCGCCGTGAGCTGGACGGAATACTACGCCGGCTGGACTACGAAACTCCTTGGCGACACCATTCCACTTTCGTTGCCGGGGCAGTTCCTCAACTACACCACACGCGAGCCGCTCGGCGTCGTCGCCGGCATCACGCCGCCGAATTATCCGCTCACGATGCCGCTCTACAAGGCCGCGCCTGCGCTCGCCTCGGGCAACACCATCATCATCAAACCCTCCGAGGACACTTCGCTCGTCGCGCTGCGGCTGGGTGAAATTTTCTGCGCCGCGGGATTTCCCGACGGCGTGTTCAACGTCGTCACCGGCCTCGGCGAAACGGTCGGCGCCGCGCTCGCGAACCACCACGACGTGGACAAAATCACTTTCACCGGCAGCACCGAGGTCGGACGTGCGCTGGTGCGGGCCAGCGCCGGCAATTTGAAAAAGGTGTCGCTCGAACTCGGCGGCAAGTCGCCAAACATCGTCTTCGCCGATGCCGATCTCGAAGCCGCGCTCAAAGGTGTGTTCATGGGAATCTTCTTCTGCCAGGGCGAAATCTGTTCCGCGGGGTCGCGCCTGTTCGTCGAGCGCGGCATTCACGATGAGTTCGTCGCGCGTCTTGCCGACATGGCCCAGAGCGTGAAGCTCGGCCACGGACTCGATGCCGAGACGAAGATGGGGCCTCTCGTTTCCAAGGCGCAACAGCAGCGCGTACTCAACTACATCAACATCGGAGCGGGTGAGCAGGCGCAGGCAGTCGCAGGGGGCAAAGCCGGCACCGGAGCACTCGCGGATGGCTTCTTCGTCGAACCCACCGTCTTCAGGGGCGTGCATAACCAAATGCGCATCGCGCAGGAGGAGATTTTCGGCCCCGTCGTCTGTGCGATTCCCTTTGTTGACCTGCCCGACGCCATCGCCCAGGGCAACGACTCACCCTTCGGCCTCGCCGCCGGTGTGTGGACGCGTGACATCCGCAAGGCGCACCAAGCCGCCGCTGCGCTCGATGCAGGAACCGTGTGGGTGAACTGCTACAATGCCTTCGATAACGCATCGCCCTGGGGTGGCTTCAAACAAAGTGGCTGGGGCCGCGAGAAGGGTCCGTATGGCCTCGACCTCTTCACGCAGATCAAATCCGTCATCATCAGCTTTACCTGATCCCATCCTCCCTGAAGCGCGGATCGTCAAGATGGCAATTTCCTATCAACCCAAAAACGGCAGTTGGAGACGCGCTCCGCCGATGCGTCGGTTTTGAGTCCCGCCGTTTGGGCTGAGTTTGTCGGTTCTTTCTAGTTTCTGTCACTGGCTCACCCGCTGGGAGCGGGCAAGGCGGCTCTTGGGGTGAGCAGTGGCGTCAAAATCCTGACCCAGATCCGTTCCCAGCACTGGCTCGGACTCAACTGCTCCGCAGTGTTCTTGAGTCCACTCAGAAACAGGCTCAGGTTCGTCAACAATGTCTGGGCGTGCGCGGCGTGCGCGTGCGTGCTGGTCAGGCGCAGTGTGATCTGGCGTCCGCTCTCAATCACCCGTCCCACCGCGCATAACAACATTTGTCCTTGGTCATGAACCCGCCCCAGCCCCGTTGGTTCTTCAACTCATCATACACGTTCTCCGCGTCGGCTCGTTGCCGATACAGATCGGCGATGCTCAATAACTCTTCGCTCAGGTTGGTCACCAAGACTTGGTATTCATATTGAGCCGCAGGGTCGCACAGCACGGGCAGCAGCCAGTCCAATGC
>CAMCWI010000019.1 GCA_945882065.1 Akkermansia muciniphila | reverse complement strand
ATGGCGCAGTTCGGTAAATGGCATCTCGCCAGCGGGCTGAACACGCCACGCACCGTTGGTGGCTGGACGAACTTTGCTGGCAGCCTCGTCGGCGCGATCGGCAATTACACCAACTGGAACAAAACCGTGAACGGAACTTCCACGGCAGGCAACACGAACTACGCCACCACCGATCTCGTGAACGACGCGACGAATTGGATTTCAGCGCGCGGCACGAACTCGTGGTTCGTCTGGGCTGCGTTTAACGCGCCACACTCGCCGTTTCATTCACCGCCGCAGTCGCTTTGTCCGAGTTATCCCCTGAACACGCTCACGAACAATCGTCGCCGCTTTGAGGCGATGACTGAAGCGATGGACACGGAGATCGGTCGCCTGCTCGCGTCGGTGGATCGCGCCAACACGCACGTCATTTTCATCGGCGACAACGGCACGCCCGGCAGCATCATCGCGCCACCTTATGTGAGCACGCGCGGCAAAGACACGCTTTATGAGGGCGGCATCCATGTGCCGCTGATCATCAGCAGTCCGGATGTCGTCAGTCCCAATCGCACCAATGACACACCGGTGAACGCGGTGGATCTGTTCGCCACGATCCTGGAACTCGCCGGAACTTCCGCTGCCGCTGCGGTACCTAGCAGCGTGAAGATTGATTCACAAAGCCTCGTGCCCGTCATGCAAAGCACGAACACGATCACGCGCCGCGCCTACTCTGAAGTGTTCGGTGCGAGCGTGCCCGCGAGCAGCGGCGGACGCGCCTTGCGAGATTCGCGCCACAAGCTGATCCGCTTCAACAACGGTGTGGACGAGTTCTACGATCTGCAATCCGATCCCTACGAGGTGACGAATCTATTCTCCACGATGACCACCGAGCAGCGCGCCTATTACGACCGGTTACAATTTCAACTCAACGGCTACTCCACGAACACGGGCGCGTTCATCGCGTCGTCAACGTGGACGAACAACCAGTTCAGTTGCACACTCACGCAATCGGCCAGCTACGCGCTCTGGCGTTGCGACGACGTGACGACAGGATTTTGGTCACTGGTCACGAATAATGTCGCCACAACCAATGGCTCAACCGTGATACTCAAGGATGTGACTCCGCCAGCGGGCAGGGCGTTTTACAGCGTGGTGAAGTGACAGGTCCAACTTTACGCAACTTTGCATTGCCCTGACTTCATGCCCCAGTTTTTCACCAGCTCAGGAAACGAGCATCCGTCGCAGGTGGCGTTGGAGTGATCGCAGAAGTCGCGGACGATCTGGAGCAAGCCTTGTTGCGCGGCGGCGGTGTTCAGGCCGGAACGACCTGTCGCCGCTCTACCGAGAAGTCGTTGGCGTGCGAGGCGCAGCACGGAATTATCTTCGGCGGCGGGCCATTCGTTGTAGCGTCGCTCCATTTCGAGTTTGAGTTTTGCGTTATCGCCCTCCACAGCGCGAACCCAAAGCCACGGCAGGATGACGTTCACGGCGAGATCGGTGACGCGCTTTTCTCCGAGCAGCGGCTGGGACTTGCTCATTCGCGCCGAGCGAAATGTCCAGTGCCAGAACCAAAAGTCATCACGCCCGACCGCCAGAATCTTTGTGAGCGAATCGAGTAATGCCTTGTCTTTAATTTCGCTCTGACACCAACTTTCAATGCGTTCCACGAAGGTCGAGTCGCTGGCCCAATGTGCGGCGAGGGCGAGGCGGCGCTGCGGGTGATTGGCGGGGCGCAGGCCGTGGAAACGCCACAGGCTGCGCGGGAGAACATGCTCGGAGAACGCATCGCGTTCGCGCCACCAACCGTCCCAGACGCGGCGCACGTAGTCGTCTGCGCCGGATTTATTGCGGCTCAATTCAGCGGGCAGCAATCCGCTCAGACCGAGCAGTCGTGATTGAATCTTGAATGGCGAATCCGCGCCGGGTTGCCACAGAGAACGCGTCTCGGCGAGATGTTGCATGGGCCAGACGTTGTGTTTGTAGCCGAGCGCGCGGAACAAGCCTTCCCACAACGCCTGCTCCCAGCCGACGTGTTGAGCGCGGGCGCGGAAGTGCGCGGCTTTGTTCTGGAGGCGGACGAGCGCGGCTTGATTCAACAAGGTCGCCAAGGCATCCGCATCCAGTTCGCGCAACGGGGCAGAGCATTTGCCCAACAGAGTTTCTGGCAGGGCGCGGATGGAATTGTGTTCGAGTTGCAGGCTCAACTCGGAGATCGGCGCGTCGAGGACACTTCGCAAAGCCAGGGTGGTTGGGCCGATGCCTGGCGGTTTGGCGTCCCAGACGACGTGGAGGATGACGTTCTTGAACGCGGGATTCTTGTCGTGACCGTGAGAGCGCCAGCCGGAGTCATGGATGTCCACTTCGATGTCGCCGGAGATGGGATCAGCACTTCCAAACTGGATCACAGCCTCGCGAAAATCCGGCCCGCCTTCCACGCTGCCGAAGCCGGGGTGCAGCACCCGCACGCGCTGGCCGTCGAGCGTGGTCAATGAGTCGCGGCGCAGGCGTTGATGTTGCCAGACGGATTGAAGAAGTTTTTCCGGCGGCGCATCTGGGGAGTCGCGTAGCGCAGCGGCAAGGCTGTTTCGCGTGCGCCATTGGGCGTAAGAGTTCAGATTTTTGGAAAGCACTTGGAATTGCTTTTGCGCCGGGCGTCTCGCAAAGTCAAGCGCAGGTTCGCGGGGAAACCGCGGAGCGCTCGATCGTCACGAGTTTTCCAGCGGAGCGCGAGCGGTCTCCGCTCGCAGCGTATGATGGTGGAGAGCGCGCGGCAAGGTTACGAGAAGTTGCGGTTTGGCGACGCGCTGCGGGGACGAACAGGCGAAACCAAACGCGCATTCCGGCTTTCAATAGACAGATGAATTCAACGAAGCGAAACAGTTTAATCCAATGGCGCAAGGCGGTGCTGGCGTTGGCCGCGTGTTTGATGGCGGGTTGTGACCGTGTGCCGCCCGCATCGCCACCAACAAGTACCGGCGACATCCGTCGTGATGCCACGGTGGCTGCGATTGAGAGTGTGATGCCGAGCGTGGTGAACATCCGCACGACGCAATTAGTCCGACGCGATGATCCCTACGAGGCGGCATTCCGCAGATTCTATGGCTTGAACAACACGCCTCAAGTTGAGGAGCAACCGAGTGACATTGGTTCGGGAGTGATCGTGGATGAGGTGGGAGAGGATGGTTACATCCTGACGAACATTCATGTGGTGCAGCGCGCCAAGAGAACTCAGGTTCAGCTTTGGGATGGGCGCGAGTATGAGGCTGAAGTGCTGCTCGGCACGCGGCAGAACGACCTGGCCCTGCTTCGCATCAAGCGGAAACCCGGGGACAAGCCGTTCAAGCCGATAACGATTTCAAAGGACGACGACTTGTTGCTGGGTGAGACGGTGATTGCTGTGGGCAATCCATTTGGTTTGGGAGGATCTATTTCGCGAGGGGTGTTAAGCTCCAAGAATCGCCGACCTGATTCCGGCGGCATGAAACTGGATTATCGGGACTGGTTGCAAACCGATGCGGACGTTAACCCCGGCAATAGCGGCGGGCCTCTCATCAACGTCCGGGGGGAATTGATCGGCATCAATGTGGCCGTTTATGGTCAGAATGAAGGCAAAGGAACCGGCTTTGCCATTCCCGTGAAACAGATCGGCACGTCCTTGTCAGATTTTTTCTCACTCGAATGGAAAGAGAAGCTTTGGTTTGGCGCGAGGTTGCGTGGAGCACCGTATCTTTTGACGGTGCGCGAGGTGCAATCCAACAGCCCAGCGGACAGGGCCGGATTAAGGGTCGGCCAACAGGTGTTGGAAGTGAACGGCAAGTCAGTGAAAGGATTGGGAGACTTCAATCTTCAAATGGCTTCCAGCTTGGATCACACGGCAGCGGTCACCGTTTTGGACGACGGAAAAAAGAAGAAGCTCACAGTAGAAATGATCGCCATGGAGGTTTTGCAACGACAGATGTTTCTCTCCCGAATCGGATTGAAAACCCAACGGCTGACGGCGGAACAGGCGACTGCTTTTGAAACCAGCGAGAAGGCTGGATTGATGGTCGAAGACGTGGATAAAAACAGCCCCGCTGAGATCGCCAACCTCAAGCCGGGCATCGTACTCGTGGAGGTGGACGGCGTTGGCGTGTCCGACCAGATCACTGCAACAAACATTCTGGGCAACAAAAAAGCGGGCGACAGAGTGTTGCTTACGTTCAAAGTATTGAATCGCCTCGCCAACGGTTTCGTCGAAACGCGCGCTGTGCAAATTGAATTGCCCGTCCGCTGAGGAGTTTTAGTTCGCCGAGTCTTGGTTCGTTCGCCTAAGCTTCGCGCTGCGAGAGATGAGTTCAGCCCCGATGATTGAAGTCAGCAATCTGACAAAACGCTACGCCGGTCACACGGCGCTGGCGGGCATTTCATTTTCCGTGGCGCGCGGAGAGATCGTCGGGCTGCTGGGGCCGAACGGCGCGGGCAAAAGCACCACCATGCGCATCCTCTCGTGTTTCATGCCAGCGACTTCCGGCACGGTGCGTGTGGCGGGTTACGATGTCTTTCATGATTCAGAAGAAGTCCGCCGTCGCATCGGCTACATGCCGGAAAATAATCCACTACACAACGAGATGCGCGTCCGCGAATATCTCAAGTTCCGCGCGCGGTTAAAAGGCTTGGGCCGCGCCCGCTCTCGAGATCGGATTGATACGGTTCTTCAGCAGTGTAGCCTCACGGATGTCAGCAAGCGCATCATCGGTCAGCTTTCCAAAGGTTATCGCCAACGTGTGGGCCTGGCGGACGCCATCGTTCACGAGCCGGATTTGATCATCCTCGATGAGCCGACCATCGGCCTTGATCCTCATCAGATTCGTCTCGTGCGTTCACTCATCAAAAGTCTTTCGGGTTCTCATACGGTGTTGATTTCGACACACATTTTGCCGGAAGTGGAGATGACGTGCAGCCGGGTGATGATCATGTTGGGCGGAAAAATTCTCGCGTCCGATACCCCAGATAACTTGCAAAGCCGCATGGCGGGCAAGGGACAGATCATTGCAGAAATCGCCGCGCCGGTTGCGGAGTTGAAGACTGCGTGGTCGCAGATGGCTGAGGTGGAGCACTACGACGTCTCGCCATCGGAGGGAAATTTCCATCGGTGCGCGCTGACACCGCGCGATGGTTGTGATCTGCGACCTGAGATATTCACGCTCGTGCAGCAACGCGGCTGGCAATTGCGCGAACTCACGCGCAACCGACATTCGCTGGAGGATATTTATGTGCAGGTGACGAAGCCCAATGAGGAGGAAGAATGAAAGCTCCAAGCTCCAATTTCCAACATCCAGTGAATAACCAAGCTCCAAGCTCCGTGAGCTTGGCAGGCGGAGTGCATGACTTGAAGTTTGAAAACTGGAGCTTCTCTGGATCTTGGATGTTGGAGCTTGGAGCTTTCCGAAAGGATCATCGCTGATGCACGTCTTTCTGACACTCATGCGTCGCGAACTGGGTACGTTTTTCGTTTCGCTCACTGGCTACGTCATCATCTCGGGCGTGGCACTGCTGTCCGGCTTGAGCTTTTGCGTGCTGATCCGGCAGATGGGCGGATCGGGCTATCAACTGCCCGTGACCGAACTGTTTTTTCAAAGCCCTATGTTCTGGTTCACGTTGTTGATCGCGAATGCCGTTATCACCATGCGGCTCTACGCGCACGAGAAATACTCTGGCACTTACGAAACACTGATGACGACGCCGGTGAGTGATTTGCAAGTGGTGAGCTCGAAGTTCGCCGCCGCGTGGGTGTTTTATATGATCATGTGGCTGCCGTTCCTCGGCTGCTGTTACATCATCCAGCATTACGCCAAACAAGCAGGCGCGCTGGATACTGGCGTGTTGCTCAGCACGTTCACCGGCATTGGATTGTTCGGCGCGTTCTTCATTTCATTTGGCGGATTCGCCTCGGCATTGACGGTGAGCCAGATGGTGGCAGCGATGTTGAGTCTGTTGATGGGACTCGCTTTGTTCGCACTGAGCTACGTGTCGGGACCTGCTTTCTCAAGCGGGAACTGGCAGGAACAAGTGTTGAGCCGGTTTAGTTTGTTCGAGCAGATGCAGGAGTTCGCGCATGGAGTCATTGATACGCGTTCGGTCTTGCTGCTGTTGAGTCTGACGTTCTTCTTTCTATTCCTGACGTTGCGCGCGGTGGAAAGCCGCCGCTGGAAATAACATGGTCACCGAACCTCAATCCAAACCCAGTTTCACCCCGCGCCGCAAGTGGGGCGTGGGCTTCGACGTCATCGTAAGGACGCTCGTGGTGTTGGCGGTGATTGTGATGTTGAACTATCTCGGCGGGCTTTTTTTCCATCGCCAATACCTGAGTGACTCCACCAAACAGGAACTGTCATCGCGCACGAAAAACCTTCTCAACTCGCTGACCAACGAGGTGAAGGTGACAATCTATTACGACCGCGAGGACGAGTTTTACCCTACCATCGCTGCGCTATTGCGTGATTATCGTGCGCTGAATCCCAAGGTCAGCGTGGAGACGGTGGATTATTTGCGGGATGCGGCGGAGGCATTAAGGATCAAAAAAGAGTTTGGGTTGCCGGAAGCAACCGGGGATTCGGACAAAGAAAAAAATTTCGTGTTGTTCAAGTCTGGCAGCGAGTCGCGCGTCGTGCCCGGTGAATTTCTGACAGACACCGCCGTGGGGCAAAACCAGGAAACCGGCGCGTATTTCCGGCGGGCGACCGCGTTCAAGGGCGAAACTGCATTCACGGCAATGTTGATGGCGGTTTCCAATCCCAAGCCGCTGAAAACTTATGTCATACGCGGTCACGGTGAACACGACATAGAGAGTGGCGACGAACTGACCGGCTATCTCGACTTCAAGCATTTGATGCAACAGAACGCCGTGCTGGTTGAAGAGTTGTCGTTGATCGGAACGAACGTTGTCCCAGCCGATTGCAACCTGCTGATCATTGCCGGACCGCGCAGAACAATTCCAAGGATAGAACTCGAAAAGATTGAACATTATCTTGATGAAGGCGGGCGGCTTTTTGCGATGTTTAATGCGGAAGCACCCGTCGAGACCGGACTGGAGGAGTTGCTGGCAAAAAAATGGGGTGTCCTCGTCACCGACAGCATTGTGATGGATACCAACAACGCCATCAGCTCCATCAAGATGACTGCGGGCAGTGATGTGACGATTGCGGATTTCTCGACGCATCCCGCCGTCAAAGGTCTCCTTAATTTCAATCTCAACCTGTACAAACCACGCTTCCTTGGCGAAAGGAAAAGTCGGGAAAACACAACCGATGCCCCTTCTGTGAAGATTCTGTTCGTCAGTCAGCCCACGGCAACACTCGCAAACAATCCTGGCGTCAAGGCGCAGGCGTTTTCGCTCGCGGTGGCGGTTGAGAAAAGGGGCGTGCCCGGCGTTGTCACTGGTCGCGGCAACACGCGCATGATCATTGTGGGGGATTCCTTTTTTCTGGCCAACGGACGGATGAAACTTCTCGCCAACCGCGACTTTGCACATTACGCCCTGAACTGGCTTCTGGATCGTCCGCAGTTCACCGATGGCATCGGCCCGAAACCGTTCTCAGAGTTCCGCATGACGCTCACCACAGCACAGATGAAGTCGCTCTGGTGGCTGCTTATCGGGGCATTGCCCGGCGCGATCCTGTTGTTCGGCGGGCTGGTGTGGCTGCGTCGCAGAAAATGATTTGAACCAGTGACATGAATTCCAAAAGCACATGGGTCTGGATCACGCTGGCTGCCGTGTTGGGCGCGGCGATCTTTGGCGTGAAAAAGTTTGCCCGCCCGCCCGCGCCCGGACTCGTGGCTCTCATTCCCGGCTTTCGCGCCGATAAAGTCACGAGTGTTCAATTCACGCCCGCCGGTCAGTTGGAGATCCGAGCCAATCGCACCAACGGCATGTGGCGGCTCGCGAAACCGATCACCTATCCTGCGCAGGCGGCGAGCATCGAAGCGTTGCTCGGCGCTTTGCAGAAGCTTGCTACGGCTCACACCATCTCAGGCGCAGAAGTCCGGCAACGGAAAAACTCGGACGCGGAATTTGGCTTTGACGCGCGCACCACGCTCACGTTGATGATCGGTGAAGAGAGCCGGCAGTTGCGTATAGGTTCACGCACCGCGCCCGGCGACGAACTCTACGTCCAAGTCGTGGGCTCGGACGGCGTCGCTGTGGTGGACGCGCAGTTGCTGAAGTTGCTTCCCGCGAAAATGGATGAGTGGCGCGACACGGGGTTGGTGGATTTGAGCGGCCTGATGTTTGATCGCATCATCGTCTCGAACGCCACCGCTGTGATCGAACTTCAGCGCGATGCCACAAATCTTCTCTGGCGGCTCACGCGTCCGATGCAGGCGCGCGCGGATAATATCCGTCTCGCCGACTCGATCCAAAAACTCCACGGCACGCGCGTGAAAACTTTTGTTACGGACGATCCCAAGGCCGACGGCGAGGGTTTTGGTTTTCAGAATGCGGAACTGGAAATGACACTCGCCAGCGGCACGAACATTCTTACCGGTATCCAATTTGGCAAAAGTCCTACGAACAATTCATCTCTTGTATTTGCGCGTCGAGCTGGCTTTGACGCAGTCGTCACGGTGGAGCGGCAGGCGATTGAACCGTGGCTCGCGGCTGTAAATCAATTCCGCGATCCGCATCTCGTGACGTTTTTAAAACCTGTCATGGAGTTTGAAGTGCGCGACAAAGAATCCTTCGTGCTGCAACGCACCGCCACGAACGCCTGGCGGCTCGTGGATTCCGACATGCCGGTGGACCCGGATTTTGTGCGGGAGTTGATCCTGACGCTGACGACCGGGCGTATCTTGCAATACAAAGATTCGATCACAGAAGCTGACTTGCCGAAGTACGGCCTCGCGAAACCCGTCCGCCAGATTGTTCTCCGATCCACACCGAGCAAGCCGGGAGCGATTGCAACAAATGGTGTGCTGTCGGAACTTTCCTTTGGCGAGGTGAAGGAAGAGAACGGTTTGAATGTTTTCGTTCGGCGCTCCGACGAGAATTCCGTCTATGCCATCGGCATCGAGGACTACGCGCGGCTCGCCGTCTCTGCATGGCACTTGCGCCAGCGCGCGATCTGGAGATTTTCCGTGAATGATGTCGTGCGCGTGGTGGTGCAACAAGGCGCGGCGATAACAGAACTGCGTCACACAGGCACGAATGCGTGGGCTTTCGCGCCCGGCTCGCAAGGCGTCATCAACAACGGTGCGGTGGAGGAAACAATTTTCCGGCTCGGTCTGGTGGATGCGGGCGCGTGGGTTGGCCGTGGAGATGAGGACGCCGAGACTTACGGGTTTGGGGCTACGAACACAAACAGGATCGTCTCTGTGGAGTTGAAGGACGGCACGAAGCACGACGTCGAGTTTGGCGGCAGGTCGGTGGATGATTATCCCTACGCCAAGTTGACGATCGGTGGACAGCCGTGGTTTTTCGAGTTCCCAAAAGTTGTGGACGAACTCCTCAAGTTCTATTTTCCGCTGCCTGCGGCGAAACCGTGATATGCCAGCACCGGCCAAGCAGAAAAGCCGATTCTGGCGCAAGTGCCGGGTTTATTTTCGCCGCGCCCGGATCACGGTCTGGCTCGTCACGCTCGCCATCCTCGGCGCGCTGATCTATCTCAACCTGATCGGGCTTCCCGGTTTTGTGAAGCGGCCGATCATCGCCAAGCTACGCGAACGCGGCCTGACGCTGGAGTTCTCCGAACTTCGATTGCACTGGTCGCGAGGATTCGTGGCGTCGCAGGTGAAGTTTGGTTCAATGGATTCCCCCGTTGTCCCACGACTGACGGCGGGCGAGGTGGAGTTCAATTTTCACATGCGCGGTTTGCTCGCCGGTAAAATTCAGGTGGACTCCATGATCATGCGCGAGGGAAAGCTGGAATGGACGCTCCAACAAACTAACGCGCCTGATCGCACGCTGACCATTGATAAGATTGAGTCAAGTCTACGGCTGCTGCCGAATGATCGCTGGATGCTGGACGATCTACGTGGTCAATTTGCAGGGGCTAATTTCTTTTTTAGCGGCAGTCTGGCGAATGCGTCCGCCGTGAAGGACTGGAAGTTTGGTGAAGAAGATGCGTCGGTGGATGCGACGCGCTGGCCGAGACGGTTGCGAAAACTGGCGGAGACGCTGGATCAATTCTCTTTCAGTTCTCCGCCAGATCTGCGGCTCGATCTCAACGGTGATGCACGCGATCTGCGAACCCTAGATGCGCGTTTATCCTTGAAGGCGGCGCACGCCGACTCGGCCTGGGGGCGCGCGGAGGAGGTTTTTCTCAAAGCGACGGTTTTTCCTGCGACGACGAATGAATTGTCCCGTGCAGAGATAAGCCTGAGGTCGCGGCAAGTCGAGACACGCTGGGCGACCACAACGAATCTGGACGTGAAGTTGCGGCTCGTCACGTCAGTGCTGGAGCCGGAGTTGGTGGATGCGGCGGGAACCATCAGCGCCGACGCCACTGAAACTCCATGGGGCACCCTGGGCGCAACTCAGGCAAAGGCAAAATGGAGTCACTGTCTCACGAACCCCATCCCGCAATCCGCCAGCGTGGAGTTGCACGCGGATTTTCTCACGACATGGATGACGCGCGTGACCCAGGTTGATTTGTCGGCGACGTTTGCCACGATCACAAACGTCATCGCTACGGACAAGGATGTTGGTTTTTGGAAAACATTTCATCCGTATGCAACGCATTGGTACATGAGCTTCGGTGCGCTGCGGGCATTGTCGTTGCAGGCGGAGAAGGTTTCCTGCGAAGGCGATTGGACAATGCCGGAACTGAACATTGTTTCGTTGAAGGCGAATCTGTATGGCGGCTCGGTGGACGCGCGGACGACGCTGGATGTGGTTACTCGTGAGGCGTCATTTGAAGCGACGACGGACTTTGATCTGCAAAAGCTCTCGCCGTTTCTCACGGAGAAAAGCCGCGAATGGCTTGCAAAGTTTGCATGGAATGAGCCGCCGCAATTGCAGGCGGCAGGCGCGTTGGTGTTGCCAGCGTGGAACGCGACAGATACGGACTGGCAGAAAGAAGTTCGGCCCACACTCAGGCTCGCCGGACAGGTCGCTATCACCAACGGCGGTTATCAAGGCATCCATCTGGATTGGGTGACGTCGCATTTCAGCTACACGAATTTGACATGGTGGATTCCTGATCTCGAAGCGGGCAGGCCGGAAGGCGGATTGAGTTTGAGCCATATCTCCAACGACAGAACGCGTGAATACTACTTCAGGATTCACAGCTCGATTGATCCACGCGCGGTGTTGCCGTTGCTGGACGCTGGAGTACGGCGCGGGTTTGATCTGTGCGAGTTCGGTGCGCCGCCTGTGGTGGACGGTGAGTTGTGGGGACGTTGGTATGATCACGAGAGCGTCGGCTTTCGGGGAAGTGTGGCGTTGACGAACTTCGCGTTCCGGGGACAACACACGGACGCAATCGTGTCGGGGTTGAATTACACAAACCTCGTCGTGGAGTGCATTGATCCGCGAATCTGGCGCGGCACACAACATCTGTCGGCTGACGGCATCGTGGCCGATTTCAATTCGATGCGGACGTATTTCACGAACGGTTTCAGCACCCTGGATCCCGGCGTGGTGGTGCGCGCTATCGGGCCGATGACAACGCGGATCATGGAGCCGTATCATTTTGGGCAGCCCCCTGTGGCTCGCTTCTGGGGCTACACCTCCATGAACAATCCCCAGGATGCAGACGTGGTTTTTGAAGGTACAGGCAGTGACTTTGAGAGCCTCAATTTTCGCGTCCCCGAGTTCACTGCGCGGGTACACTGGCAGAACAAATTTCTCACTGTTACAAACGTGTCGGGGAAATTCTACGGCGGAAATGCGACCGGCTGGGCGCGGTTCGTTTTCGATGAGAAGGACGGTGCGTCTTACACGTTCACGGTAGATGCCATGGATGCGAACCTTCACCAACTCGTCGCTGACCTGACGGAACGCGACAACACGCTTGACGGCTTGCTCAACTGTCTGCTCGTTGTGACCAACGCCAGCACCGACAACATCCGTTCGTGGGACGGTTTCGGACACGCGAACCTGCGCGATGGGTTGCTGTGGGAGCTGCCCATTTTCGGAGCGCTCTCCAGGCCGCTGGATTCCATCATGCCGGGCGTGGGCAACAGTCGCTTCTCCAAAGCCTCCGGCACTTACAAAATCGAGAAGGGCGTGATCCAGTCCAAAGATCTGGAGATGCGCTCTGCCGCGATGCGATTGCAATATAGCGGGACGGTGAACTTTGACGGAGTCATCCGGGCGCGGGTGGAGGCCGAGCCGTTGCGCGACACGCCGGTGGTTGGCCCGATCGTCAGCACGATACTGTCGCCGGTGGCAAAGTTGTTCGCCTACAAGATCAGAGGCACGATGAGCGAACCGATCATCAAACCGGAAAACATTCCGGGCTTCCTGATGGTGCCGTTCAGTCCGTTTCAATCCATCGGAAAACTGTTCTCCAGTGAACCGGCGAAAGCGAACGCTTCCACAAATGCGCCGGTGGAAATAAAATAGAGCGGGCATAGCCACCTGCTTGGAGCGTGTGTTTCTTTTCAAAGATTTGCTTTCCTTGTGGGCTGTTCTCTGCGTTCCTGTGTCCCCTTAAATTTATGCTTAGAGCTGGAATCGTCGGTCTGCCCAACGTCGGCAAATCAACCCTATTCAACGCCGTCACCCGCACCCGCAAAGCGGAAGCGGCTAACTATCCTTTTTGCACGATTGATCCCAACGTCGGGATCGTCACCGTGCCGGATGCGCGGATGTATGAGTTGCAGAAGATCGCCAAAACTACCGTGGTCATCCCGGCGGCGGTGGAGTTCGTGGATATCGCAGGTCTTGTCAAAGGCGCGTCGCAGGGTGAAGGTTTGGGAAATAAATTCCTCACTCACATCCGCGAGGTGGACGCCATCGTGCAGGTGGTGCGTTGCTTTGAAGATGAGGATATTCATCACGTCACCGGCAGCGTTGATCCCGTGCGCGACATCGAAGTTATCAACACTGAACTCATCCTCGCTGATCTGGAAACGGTGAAGAAGCGATTGGAGAAAGTCTCCAAGGACGCGAAGCGTGGCGACAAAGCTGCGCTCGCCGATCAAGAGGTTCTCAAGAAACTTGAACCCGTGCTCGATTCCGGAAAACCCGCGCTCACCGTCAAACTCACGCCGGAAGAAAAAGCCTTGTCCAAACCGTTCTTCCTACTCACAGACAAGCCAACCATCTTCGCGTGCAATGTGAAGGAATCCGAACTCGCTCTCGGTGATAATCATCCTTTCGTCCAAAAAGTCTCCGAATACGTGAAGACGCATCTCGCCTGTGAAGCCGTGGTCATCAGCGCGCAGATCGAGAGCGACTTGATTGATCTCACGCCCGAAGAAGCGACGGCCTTTCTCAAGGAGCTCGGTGTGGATGAAAGCGGCATCGGCGCATTGATTCGGGCGACTTATCACTTGCTTGGCCTGCGAACTTATTTCACGGCCGGTGAAAAGGAAGTTCGCGCGTGGACGATCCACGCGGGTGACACCGCGCCGAAAGCAGCGGGCGTGATCCACTCTGACTTCGAGCGGGGCTTCATCAAGGCTGAAACCGTGGCCTACGACGATTTGATCAAGTGCGGCAGCGTGGCAGCGGCGCGTGAAAAAGGTCTCTATCGCATGGAAGGCAAGGAATACGTGGTGAAGGACGGCGACGTGCTGCTGTTCAAGTTTAACGTGTAATCCGCCGCTGTTTGCGGAACACTCGGTGCGTGCTTGATCTCGAAACAGCCCTAGCCCGCTTGCTCGAATCGCTCCCGCCCCCGAAGGCGGAGCGCGTTCCTCTCACAGCATCTGCGGGTCGTTTCCTCGCGGAAAAAATCTGCTCGCCGCTTGATATTCCTTCTTTCGACAACTCCGCGATGGATGGTTATGCGGTGCGCGCCACTGATGTTCGCGGTGCGCGGGCTGTATCTCCAATCGCCCTGAAGATTGCCGCAAAGATTCCCGCAGGTGAGATGTTCAAGGGAGAATTGCTCGCAGGCGACTGTGCGCGGGTCTTCACAGGTGCGCCTTTGCCGCGCGGCTCGGACTCTGTGGTGATGCAGGAGGACACTCTGGTTGTTGGCGAACGAATCCTGATTTTTGATGAAGCCGTGCTGGGAGAGAATGTCCGGCGACAAGGCGAAGATGTAAGACAGGGCGACGCGTTGGTTGAGGCCGGGGAAGACCTTTCTCCGTGGAAAATCGCCCTGCTCGCAGCCACAGGCGTCTGTGAGATCGCTGTAGGGCGGAGGCCGGATGTTGCTCTGGTGGCGACGGGTTCGGAGTTGCGCGAGGCGGGTCTGCCGCTGCAACCAGGCCAGATTTACGAGAGTAACCGCGCCATGCTGTCGCCCCTCATCACTCGTTGCGGCGGCGTGCCGAATGTTTTTCCGCTAGTGCCAGACTCTCTCGAAGCCACGCGCGACGCTTTGCAATCCGCGTTTTCCACGAGCGACATCGTGGTGACTTCCGGCGGGGTATCAGTGGGCGAACTGGATTTTGTGAAAGCGGCGTTTGAATCACTCCGCGGCGAACTTCACTTCTGGAAAGTGGCGATGCGTCCGGGGAAACCGTTTGTGTTCGGACGACTGGGCGAAAAGTTTCTCTTCGGTCTTCCGGGCAATCCCGTGTCTGCGTTTGTCACGTTCCTGCTGTTGGTCCGTCCAGCCATCCTGCGGTGGCAGGGCGCGAATAAAACTTCCTTGCCCGCTCATCCGGGCGTGTTGGGTGAAGCGTTGTCAAACACAGGCGATCGGCGGCATTTCGTGCGGGTAAGAGAGGATGCCACGGGAAAAGTTTTCTCTGCGGGGAAACAGGCGTCTCATGCTCTGTGTTCCATGGCGGCGGCGGATGGTTTGCTGGATGTGCCACCGCGAACGACTCTGGCCATCGGCTCCAGCGTGACTGTGCTGCGCTGGAATTGAATTCACCGACGGGTCGGTGGATTGAACGCGGACGGCTTCATCTTCACCGGCTGGACGGGCGCGATGGGTGTGGAAAGGCTGGCACTGGCGGACGACGCGTAATCTTGCAACCCTGCTGGTCTCGCTGCCCCTCCGACAATTCCGGAGGATTTTGAGAATGAGCTTCCGGGATTTAGCGGCGACAGAGTTGTAGGCTTCACGAAGGACCACGAAGGGGACGGCGGTGGGTTGGCTGGGCGTTGGGCCGAGTATCCGGGGCTGCCGTAGGGTGAGGTCTTCTGAAAGCTGTTGTTGTTCTGCGGCTGAGGGCGGGCAGGGCCTTCCAACAGTTTTTTGAAATTTTCCATCCTCGTTTCTCGTTGTGTGCTTGCACGATCAAACGGATCGTTCACGGTCGCTCCAAATGATCTCTCTCCGTCAGGGGGTTTTCCCGTTCGGGAGAAACTGTTGTCCGTTGAAGCATTGTTCGACATCTGTCTGTTGGCGCGTGAATAAATATCCTGCTCTCGTCCCAGATAATTGTCTCCCTTTTTGCCTTCCAACGCGTACTTTTCTTCGATCGTCTGCTCTTTCTTCCGTCCGAACAAATCTGTCGTGGAATAATGGTTTGTTCTTCCGATCTGCTCACGCTCCAGCCGGTCATAGTAACGCTCCAGCGTGGTCTTGGGTTTGCGGGTCAACGGATCAACCGAAGCCTCTGGCGACTTGAATGGATTGTTGAGGTCTTCCTGTCCGTTCTGGTTGCCGTTAAGAAATTGTTCCTCGGCGTTCTTATCCATCATCGCCTTGAGGTTGGGTTTGTTTATGTTTGGCGCGTTGTTGTTCTGCCTTGGGGGCAAAAACCTGGGCTGAGTCGACTCTTTGTCAAATATCTCAAACGGCTTTCTCACCTCTGACTCCAGATTCTTGAACGGTGTCTGCTTCACGTTGACCTCGTGAAGATTGGTCGAGATCGTATCTGTTTTTGGGGATGTGAAAATGATGGGAGCACCTCGATCCCGGCTGCGGTCCTGCGCTTGCGTTTCGGATGTAATCAGAACAGCCAGCACTGTTGCTATAGCTGCAACCCTCAGCCTGTTGATTAAGATTTTCATCACTTCTGGAATCCTACCAGATGGCAACCCGTGTTCAACAACGTCTTTGGGTTCAATCCGTCGGCGCGAGTATCATTTCTCGCGTGTAAAAAAGTATCCTTCCGCAATTGATGCACGTCACCAGTTCCTGATGCGACTGGCAGGCCACAAGCGTTTGCGCGGGCAGCTTCATGTGGCAACCTCCGCACACGCCATGCTGCACCCCCACAAGCACGTTGTCTCCTTTGCTCTTCGCCAGCCGATCGTACTTGCTACGCGCTGCCTCATCCACGACGGACGCCAGTCCATCACGATCACTTTGGAGGGTGGCGAGTTCCTTCTTCATGTTGGTTTCCCGTTCCCCCAGCAGTGACACCAGACTGTCGGCATGTTTCTTTGCCTCGTTCGCTTCCGACGTGAGACGCACCAATTCCTTCTGGGCAACCTCTGCCTGTTCCATCAGAGAAATTTCCTGATCCTCTATCTTGCTGATGTCTGCCTTGCATCCCTCAATCTCATGCGCGAGTGCCTTGTATTCCTCGTTTTTGCGCGTCAGCAACTGTTGGTTTGCATACTTGGCGATCTGTTGCTGCTTGGCGTCCACGTCAAGCTCAAGTCGTTTGCGATCCGACTCAATCTGACGCAGGCGCAGCTTTCCGGCATCAAGCGCGGCCTGTGTGCTGGCGGTTTTTCCTTTGAGCGTCTGGCGTTCGGGTTCGATGTGAGCCAGCTCGGCTTGCACACGGCGTATCTTGCGGTCGCGATCCTGCAAGATGAGAAGTTTTTCAATGGCTTCGAGCATTGCAGGCAGCCTATCCACCACTCCGAAGCAAGTCAATCAGCGCAAGTTTTTCGAGTCGACTAAATCCACCGATCGCCCTGTCCCTGTCTCACTGCCCGGCGTTGCTGCGCAACCAGATCAACACGAATGCGCCGTAAAAATCTCCCGGCGTGTTCAGGTTGCGAAACACCTGATTCTGAAGATTCACAGTCATCTGCCGGTTGTTCTTCTGGTTCTTGAGATCAAGGTAGGAGATTTTGCCGATGGAGAAATTCGCCACTTCAATGCCCTTGAAGTCCACCGCGCCCGTCGGCGGCTTGAGCTTGGCGGCAGCCATCATGTTGACAATGTTCGTCTGGCCGAGATCGTTCTTCACCACCGAAAGCTCGCCGATGTTCAACTTGATCAGTTTGAAGTGAAGTTCGCGATGCGCCAGCGCTTCGCGGTCGAACTCGATGTGCAGCTCGCGGATGTTGAGGAATGGCGTGCCGCCAAAGTCCGCCGTGTTGTAGAGCGTGAGGTTTTCGATGGTGGCAATGGGAGAGAGAAGTTTTGTGGAGAGCTTCCCTATCTTCACATCCATACCGGTCTGCGCGCGAATCTGCTGCTCCATAGCTGACTTTGCGATTTTGTCCCGCGAGAGCACCAGTCCCAACGCCACCAGAATGACGCCTAGCGCGACGATGAACACCCATTTGATCACGCGTAACATGCGGCGAGTATGAGCCGGGCTGGAACGTGGCTCAATGATGAATGCGTCTCTCTGCTCAAACCAATCGGCTCGCGTCCGGTTGAAATTTTTGCCACCGTTCTGCCAATGGAACTGCGGGAATTTGCCGAGCGCGTTTTGTTCGCCACGACTCTGGAGGAAAAACTCCAGCCGCCCGGCGTCATCACGGACGAACGTCCCGGCTCGGCTCTTGTCACGCCGGACGCGCCGGGTCGCCCGCGTGGTTTGAACTTCAAGATCACGGGAACATCGCGTGGAGAATTTCCCGGCACTCGGCATCTGGAACAAAACCACGAGCGCGGTCGTCTGCTGCATTTCTTCGCCAATCACGAGTTGCTCGCCACTGAATTGATGGCTCTCGTGCTGTTGAAATTCCCAGATGCACCCACCGCCTTCCGCAAGGGCGTTCTCGAAACGCTCAAAGACGAACAGGAACACACGCGCCTCTACATGGAGCGGATGAAGTCGTGCGACATCGAGTTCGGCTCAATCCCTGTTAGCGGTTATTTCTGGCGCGCGGTGTCCGGCATGGAAAGCCCTATGGATTACGTCGCCGGACTGAGCCTAACGTTCGAGCAGGCGAATTTGGACTTCGCCCGCCACTTCTCGTCGTGCTTCGCTGATATCGGCGATGCGGAGTCCGCCAAGCTGTTGCAGAAAATTTATCGCGACGAGATCGGTCATGTGGCTTACGGGCTGAAATGGTTTCGTCGCTGGAAGAATCCGACCGAGAGCGATTGGGAGGCGTTCTGTCGCCAACTTAAATTCCCCTTGTCTCCCGCTCGGGCAAAAGGTCTTTCTTTGAACGTCGAGGGCCGCCGCGCTGCCGGGTTGCCGCAGGAGTTCATCGAGAACCTTAGTGTCTTCTCCCAATCCAAAGGCCGCACGCCCACGGTGTTTGTTTTCAATCCTCTCACCGAAGCTCGCATCGCCGGTGGCAAAGGTTTCTCGCCCATCAAACACCAAGCCCAGATCGTTCGTGATCTCACAAACCTCCCTCAATTCCTCTGTCGTCAGGACGACATTTTATTGGTAGAGCAGCGACCCAGCGTGCATTTTCTCAGTGGATTGAAGGAGGCTGGCTTCACTCTTCCGGAGTTTGCGGAATCTATCACGCCTTTGGTGGAACGAAAGATCGGTGCGTTGCGACCGTGGGCTTGGGGTCCGGACAGTGTGGCGTTGTTTGAACCTCTGTTCTCTAACTTGAAGGAACAACAACGCGCTCCAGAGGTTTGCTTCAATGACCGCATCTCCGCTCTCTACTCAAAAGGGTGGAGTGCTGCGTTTCTGCGAAACTTTCTTTGTAGGCGACGTCGTGAGAAGTCGGATTTTCAAGAATTGCCACCTCATATGCCGACTCCTGACGTCGTCGCCTACAAGGAATCTTGGCTCTGCTCAGAGGCGGAGATTGGTGTGGCCGTGAACTCCATTGACGCGGCTTTGAAAGCCGTCGCCACCATTCGCTCTCGCGGTCATCACAAAGTTGTGTTGAAAGAATCCATCGGCGTGGCAGGCAGAAACTCCATTCGTCTGCTCGAACCTGACGTCTTGGACAAACAGAAACGTTGGATAGCCAACGCCGTGGATTCAGGACGCGAAGTGGTCGTTGAACCGTGGTTGGAGCGCGTGATGGACTTCTCCGCGCAACTGGAGATGACGCCCGCAGGACTTAAGCTCTGCGGCTACACCGGATTGATCAACGATTCTAAAGGCCAGTTCCAAGCCAACTGGGCTGAACCCAAACATCATCGCTCTTTTCCTGCAACGGTTCTTTCATCGCTCGGCGTCACTCCACGCGCTGGAAATGAGATTCAACTTTTCTTCGCCGAGTTGTTTGCCTCATTGGACAGAGAGCTGCGGCTAGTGGATTTCCTCGGTCCGCTCGGTATTGATTGCTTCGTCTATCGTGACGTTTCGGGTGCGATGCGACTCAAGCCCGTCGTAGAAATAAACCCGCGCTATACTATGGGGCGTCTAACTGTGGAGTTGATGAAGAACGTGTATCAAGGTTGCTACGGATTGTTCCGCTTGGTAAATCGTCCTGCTCTCAAATCGGAAGGTTGTAATGATTTCCAATCCTTCGCTGCCAAGTTGAGAGAAAAGTTCCCCGTGGTCTTGGAAGGTTCAACTCACCCAAGAATCCGTGAAGGATTTGTATGCCTCACCGACCCGGAACAAGCGGAGGTTTGTCTCGCGACTTTCCAAGTCTTCTGCGACCAATCCTCTTTTCAGCTCAACCGCATGGGCATGACGACATAGAGAAACGGTCCGTTAATCTTGAGAACGCCAGGGCTGAGTTCGTCAATCAACTCGATGAACACTTCGTCCTGAGACAACGCGTTCAGCGGATCAATCATGTATTTCGGATTGAACGCGATGGACATCTCCTTGCCTTTGTAATTCACGGCCATACTTTCGCGCGCTTCGCCTACTTCAGGGCTGTTAGCCGTGATCGCGAGATTGTTGTTTCCAAACGTGAGCTTCACGGAGTTGGCCTTCTCGCTTGTCATGATCTCGGCGCGCTTGAGAGCGTGGAGAAATTCTTCGCGCGGCAGGCTTATGCGTTCCTTGGCTTCGCCGGGAATCACCTGACGATAATTCGGGTAATTGCCTTCGATAAGTTTGGAGATGATGACCACGGAAAATCCCTTTTCATCATTCAACGTGAACTCCGCCTGATTTTCGGCGTATTTGATGGTGACGTCGCCCTTGTCTTGAAGCAGGCGATTCAACTCATTGACCGCTTTCGCTGGTATGATGAATTCCCCTTGGCTGTGTTCAGAAATATCCACCTCCTCATCCGTCAACGCCAGACGCCGTCCGTCCGTCGCAACGATGGTCATCTTGTGTTCCTTGAGGCTTATAAAAATTCCGTTCAACACATAGCGCGCTTCGTCAGTGGAGATGGCGAAGGAAGTTTTCTTCATCATCGCCTTCAACTTGTCTTGGGCGAGCGTGACCTTTTTGTCATCTTTGAACTTGTTGATGGGTGGAAATTCTTCTGCCGACAATCCATGAATCTTGTAGAACGACGACCCTGAACGAACACTGCAAATATTTTTCTCGTCCACTTCCAAATCAATCTCCCCACCCGCCAGCTCACGCGTTATGCCAAACAGCTTCTTCACCGGGATCGTTGTTGACCCCGCCTTCTTGACGGTTGCTTCAACACTACATGACACGGTCACATCGAGATCGGTGGCGGTAAACTCAAGTTTGTTTCCTTCAGCTCTCACGAGCACGTTGGAAAGAATCGGTAATGTCGTGCGAGAGCCAACAACGTTTTGGACGGCTTGGAGTCCGTTGAGCAATTGCTCCTTGGAGATGGTCAGGTTCATGCGTGTCTAATATAGATGATTCTTTTTGTACAAAAAGTATTCTTATTAAGGTCTGTGAATAAGGCTTAAAACTTTTATTACACAAGCCAGTCAACGAAATCGGATGAAATGAAACCGGAAACGAAAACGTGACGCCAGTTAAAAAGTGGAAAGTTGTCGGTGTTATTCACAATCCCATCAATCTGTTAACAACCGTTTCCCGCTTACTTGGCACCTTGTGCGCGACGCACTACTTTCGGCATTAAAACGATGACTTCTTCCACTTCTTCCATAGTCGTATCTCGACCCAGTGAAAATCGGACAAGAGAGTTTGCCAGCTTCTGATCCACGCCTAGCGCGGAAATTACATGAGATGGTTCAAGTGATCCTGCTGAACAAGCCGATCCGCTGCTGGCGCAAATCCCTTCCAAATCCAAACACGCCATAAGAGCGATACTGTCCGCGCCATCGACGACAAACGAGATGGTGTTTGACAGACGAAGATCGCGAGAACCCACCAAATGAAGGCCAGGAATCGAATCCACAGTGGTAATTAGCCGAGCGGAAAGAGGAGATAGTTGTTTTTTATAAAACACCGGCGTCTTAACAAAGCGTTCCATTGAGTCCACCAAACCCGCGATGACAGAAAGATTTTCCGTGCCGGCGCGTCTTTCATTTTCATGTCCGCCACCAAACAAAATAGGGTCTGGCAACAACGGCGAACGGATGTAGAGCAAGCCGGAACCTTTTGGCCCATGAAACTTGTGCGCGCAAACGGAGACAAGGTCGGCGTTGAACTGGTGAATGTCTGTGAAAGGCTCTTTGCCGAACCATTGAACCGCATCCGTATGAAAGATGATTCCGCGCTCCCGGCAGATTGCACCCAACTCTGCCACGGGTTGAATCGTTCCAATCTCATTGTTGGCCGCCATTATGGAAACAAACGTTGTGTCCGGGCGGATGGCTTTCTTCAAATCATCAGGAGAGACGCAACCTGAAGAATCCACTCGCAAACGTGTGACGGAGAATCGCTCCTTCGATTCCAGATAGTCGAAGCAATGCAGCACAGCATGATGTTCGATAGCCGAGGTGATGAGATGTTTACCCTTGTGAGACAGAAGGCGAGCTGTGCCGAAGATGGCCAGGTTGTTGGATTCTGATCCACCACTGGTGAAGATGATTTCGCTGGGCTTGGCCTTGAGAAAATGAGCGGCACGATCACGCACATCATCCAAAACAGCACGAGCGCGTTGACCAATGTGATGCACGCTTGAGGGATTACCCCAGGATTCCGAAAGAAAGGGAATCATCTTGTCGCGCACCGCCGGATCAAGGGGCGTGGTGGCGTTGTAATCGAAGTAAATGGTTCGTCTCATCTCTTAAAAGAAAGCCGTTTCGCTTCCGAATCCCGGTGGCAAGGAGGAAGGATTGGAAAATCTCTCCTCCAACCAAGGATCGGCGGTGTTCGAGTAGCCGCGCACTTCCCAGAAGCCGAGGATGTCGCGATCCATGAAGGTGATTTCGCGGATGAACTTCGCCCCCTTCCACGCATAACGCTTCGGGATGATGACGCGCGCCGGGCCGCCATGGTCTTTGGTGAGAGGTTTGCCGTTCCACGAATGAGCGATCATCACATCGTCATCCATGCAGACATCGAGCGGATTATTGGTCGAGTAGCCATCGTAGCTCTTGAAAAAAACATGCGTCGCTTCGGGCTTGAGTTTTACCAAGTCAGCGAGTGTGAAGAATGCCACGCCCGCGAACTCCATGTCGAACTGACTCCAAGTCGTGACGCAATGAAAGTCGCTCACATCGCGGAACTGTGGCAAAGCGAGAAAGTCTTTCCACGAGAGAGTCACCGGATTTTCCACCATGCCGCAGATCTTCAATTCCCATTTCTCCAGCGACACGTCGGGCTGAACACCGAGATCAAGAACCGGGAAGTTGTGAACCTGCCGCTGTCCGGGAGGCAAACGATTCGCCGAGCGCACGGAGGGCTTGGCTTTGCCCGCCATCTTCTGCGCCCAACGTTCTTTAGCGGCGATGTAGGAATCTTTCATTCTGACGACGGAAGAGTAGGGAAAAAATTGGGAAGCACCAACAACGAACAAACAGAGAATAGGGATTATCTCAGTTGATTTTATCTCATTAACCCCCGGATGAATCCGGGGGATGTAGGGACGGAGAAGACGAGAACGGTTTCAACCGTTTTCGGGTCGTGATGTAGTCCAGTATCCGGTCAAACTATTGAAACGGTTGTTGCTTGACGCCCGCCACACACCGGGCTGACGACCGGTGTTAATAAAAGACGCCAGAACCGGTTGTGAGTCCCAGAGAATATCCAACATCGAGGAACTATCATTTTGACCTAACCACCTTCACTGCCTAACGTGTTCACGTTGAAAACGAATCGCTAGAATTGTCCGGTGGCGCAAAAAGAAGAGAGCCACCAGCCGTCCAGCACACCTAATCACGCCCCATGTTTAAGAAAATAATTCTCGGAATCGTCGCCGTCATTCTCGCCATCGCGGCCCTTGCAGGAATCAAGGCCTTGCAAATAGGAACGCTCATCGCTACAGGAAAAAATTTCAAGCAACCTGCTGAGACCGTTTCGTCATCGGTGGTGAAGGAGGAAAAATGGCCTGATACATTGCCTACTGTGGGTTCAATCTCGTCTGTGCAGGGCGTGAAGATTGCCGCAGAGATTCCCGGAACGGTCAGCACGATTGCTTTCGAGTCGGGAGCTACCGTGGCACAGGGCGAGTTGCTCCTGAGCATGGATGTTTCTGCTGAGGTGGCGCAGCTACGTTCGCTCGATGCTCAGACCGAACTGGCCAAGACCAACCTCGGACGCGTGAAAAGTTTGCGTGAAGAAAAAACTGTCTCGCAGGCGGAGCTGGATCAGGCCGAGTCCGTGTTGAAACAAACACAAGCCAACGCGGACGCCATTCGCGCCACCATCGCCAAGAAGGTGATCCGAGCGCCGTTCGCGGGACGGCTCGGTATCCGCCAAGTCAACGTAGGCCAATATCTCGAACCCGGAAAACTCATAGTTTCGCTCCAATCACTCGCGCCGGTGTATGGCGATTTCTCGCTGCCACAGCAGGAATTCGCGCGGATCAAGAATGGATTGACCGTACGCGCCACGACGGACACTTATCCTAGCAAACAATTTACCGGAAAGCTCACCGCCATCAACCCTGACCTTGATGCGATGACCCGCAGCATCCGTGTGCAAGCCACATTTGAAAATTCGGAACAGTTGTTGCGTCCCGGAATGTTCACGCGCATGGAGATCGTTTTCGCCGAGGAGCGCAACGTCTTGACCATCCCATCCACCTCGATACTTAGTGCGCCTTACGGGGACTCGGTCTATGTCATCGAGCCGAATAACGCGACCAACGCCGCGCCGGGAGACTTGGTCGTTCGTCAGCAATTTGTCCGGTTAGGAAATGCTCGTGGCGATTTCATCTCGATCACATCAGGGTTGAAAGAGGGCGAAAAAGTGGTCACGTCAGGCATCTTCAAACTTCGCAACGGCGGACGCGTCGTGGAGAACAACACCATCACACCGCCCTCGAAAAACAAGCCCAATCCGTCGGATAGTTGAATGTTTCCTCCCTTCCTTCCCTCACATGAAGTCTTTCACCGACATCTTCATCCGCCGCCCTGTGCTGGCCATCGTGGTCAATCTGGTGATCCTCATCGCCGGATTCCAATCCATCCGCTCGCTTGTGGTCCGCCAATATCCGCGCAGCGAGAATGCCACCGTCACTGTCACCACGGCTTACATTGGCGCAAGTGCCGAGCTTGTTCGAGGCTTCATCACGCAGCCGCTTGAGCGCGCCATCGCCGCAGCCGACGGGATCGAGTATCTCCAGTCCAGCAGCGAGCTCGGACTCTCCACCATCACCGCGCGGCTCAAGTTGAACTACGATGCGACAAAAGCCCTTTCCGAGATCAGTTCAAAAGTGGATCAAGTGAGGCGCGATCTTCCGCCCGAAGCCGAAGTGCCAATCATCAATGTTGAATCTGCCGACTCGCGCTTCGCTTCCGCATATCTCAGTTTTTCGTCGGATATACTCGAAGCGAATCAGATCACGGATTATCTCGTCCGCGTTGTTCAACCACGTCTCTCGGCGTTGCCCGGCGTGCAACGCGCGGACATCCTCGGCGGACGCACGTTCGCCATGCGCGTGTGGCTCAAGCCGGATCGCCTCGCCGCACTCGGCATCAGCCCGGATGAAGTCCGCCAATCTCTCGCCAAGAATAATTTTCTCTCTGCCATCGGACGCACCAAGGGTTCATTGATGCAGGTCAATCTCACCGCCAACACTGATCTGCGCTCCGTGGATGAATTCAAGAACCTCGTCCTACGACAGAGCGGCGACACGCTGGTTCGATTGAGTGATGTGGCGGATGTCGCGCTCGGTGCGGAGGATTACGATACAGAGGTGCGCTTCAGCGGCGAACGAGCGGTGTTCATGGGCGTCTGGGTTTTGCCGAACGCTAATTCTCTCGACGTCATCAAACTCGTCCGTGCGGAGATGGACGCGATCCAAAGCGATTTGCCCACCGGATTGAAGGGACGCGTAGCATTCGACGCGACGAGTTACATTGACGACGCGCTGAAGGAAGTCATCAAGACACTTTCGGAAACGCTTCTGATCGTGGCCATCGTGATCTTTCTGTTCCTGGGTTCGCTGCGGTCAGTGATAATTCCGCTGGTGGCCATTCCTGTTTCACTCATCGGCGCGGTCTTCCTGATGCAGATTTTTGGGTTCACGCTGAACTTGCTCACGTTGCTCGCCATCGTGTTGTCCGTCGGTCTGGTCGTGGACGACGCCATCGTGATAGTGGAGAACGTGGAACGCCACATCCGCGAAGGGCAAACGCCGATGAACGCCGCGCTGCTCGGCGCGCGCGAACTTGTTGGGCCGATCATCGCCATGACGATCACGCTCGCGGCGGTGTATGCGCCCATCGCATTCCAAGGAGGACTCACGGGATCGTTGTTCCGTGAATTTGCGCTGACGCTCGCCGGGGCGGTGATCATTTCCGGCGTCGTGGCACTCACGCTATCGCCCGTGATGGCGGCGCATTTGTTGGATGCCAAGAGCGAGGAGCAAGGATTCACCGGCAAGATCAACCGCGCGTTTGACCGGTTTAAAAACTTCTATGGCCGCATACTGGACGCCACGTTGAAGGCGCGTTCGCTGGTTTATGTCATCTGGATCGGGCTGTCGTTGCTCACAGTGCCGATGTTCATGATGGCGGCCAAGGAGCTTGCGCCGGTTGAAGATCAGGGATTCGCATTCACGCTCGTCGAGGCGGCGGCAGATGCGACAATTGATCAGACCGCGCACTACACCGATGAGTTGAGAAAGGAATTGTTCACGGTATCGGAAGCCAAACAAACCTTTCAAATCACGTTTCCCGACGGCGGCTTCGGCGGACTCGTTCTCAAACCGTGGGGGGAACGTCAGCGCACAGTGTTTGAAGTCGTAGCGGGATTGCAGACCAACGTGGCGAAGATTCCTGGCGTGCGCGTGATGCTCATCGCTCCACCCGCATTGCAGGGCGGCGGAGATTTCCCGGTGGAATTTGTTTTGTGTAGCACGGCAGACCCGGAACAGATACTTGGATTCGCCCAGCAATTGCAGATGAAGTGCGCCACCAACGGCATGTTCGCCTTCCCGCCGATCATTGACACCAAGATTGACCAGCCAGAAGTCGAACTCGTGTTGGACCACGACAAGGTTGCCGCGCTCGGTCTGAGCATGCAGCAAGTCAGTGCCGACCTTGCTGCGCTTGTGAGCGGAAATTTTGTGAACCGCTTCAACCTCGGCGGACGCGCCTACAAGGTGATTCCTCAACTCAAACGCGTGGAACGACTCAACGCATCGCAGCTCGAAAGCCATTACGTCAAAGGCCCGAACGGCGAGCTTGTTCCCCTTAGCACGTTTGCAAAGTTTGAGAAGAAGACGACACCGCGCGCGTTGAATCGCTTCCAACAGTTGAACGCTGTGAAGATTTCCGGCGTGGCGATCCAGCCGCTGGATGTCGCGCTCAAGTTCCTCGAAGACGAAGCCGCAAAGATTTTGCCGAAGGGATACGTGCTGGATTACACCGGTGAATCGCGGCAGTTGCGCACGGAAGGAAATAAATTTCTCCCTGCGTTCGCGTTCTCCGTCGTGTTGATCTTTCTCGTGCTGGCCGCGCAGTTCAATAGCTTCCGCGATCCGTTTATCATCCTGCTCGGTTCTGTGCCGCTGGCGATGTTCGGCGCTCTGATCTTCTGTTTCCTCAAGTTTCCGAATCCGAACATGCACTTCTGGACGGACGGCTGGACGACCACGCTAAACATCTACGCGCAGGTCGGCCTCGTCACACTCATCGGACTCGTGTCGAAGAACGGCATCCTCATCGTGGAGTTTGCGAACGAACTGCAACGCGGCGGAAAAACAAAACTCGAAGCCGTGCGCGAAGCGACATTGACGCGGCTGCGCCCGGTGCTGATGACGAGCGTGGCGACGGTGTGCGGACATTTCCCGCTCACGCTGGTGAGCGGCGCAGGCGCAGCGGCGCGCAACTCCATCGGCATCGTGGTCGTGGCGGGCATGGCATTGGGAACGATCTTCACACTGCTCGTGATCCCGGCGATATACATCCTCATCGCGAAAGAGCATGGCAGAGAAGAAGCGGGTGAAATTGTGAAGAACGGTTAGTTTCAACCGATCGGTGCGTGTCTATCCTAGCGATTGAATCCGCGATTTGCTCTCGCTACGCTGCCGCCATGCCTGATTGCCCACAATGCGCGTTGCCCCTCGATACAGTGCGGGCTCGCGAAGGTATTCATTATCACTGTCCCGGCTGTCACAGTTATGCGGCTACGATCCTTCAAATCCGACGATTGGCTGGAGACAAATTCGCCACGTCGCTCATCCGGCAGATCAACACCAACATGACGCCGAGTGAGCGTTCGTGTCCGTTCTGCGGCGGACGCATGAGATCGTTCACCTCGCAATCGCCCGCCATCGAGCTGGATGGTTGCCGCCGGTGCTGTGCGGTGTGGTAAGACGTTGGAGAATTTGAGTTAATGCCGGAAGGCGCAGTGAGTGGGATAAATGAGGCGACGATGTCGGCGATAGAGGGTCTGGCACTTGCGCGCTTGGCGAAGTTGAAGACCGAGAGCGGCAATAAGGATGATCCGGACGCAGAATGGAAAACAATTCCCGCCATCTTCGGCCTGCCTGTGGAGACGGACACAGTGCAGCTTGCGCGTTCGCCCTACGCAACGTGGATGCTCGCGATGATCATTGTAGCAGCAAGTATCGCTGCGCTTTCTGATCTGTCTGGTTTCATCGCGAACTACGGATTCATCCCGGCGGAAGCCTTTCGTCATGGCGGCGCGACATGGTTGACATCGTTTTTTCTTCACGGCGGCATCATCCATCTGTTGGGAAATCTCTATTTCCTCCTGATATTCGGCGACAACGTGGAGGATCATCTCGGCAAATGGCGATACGCGTTGCTCATCTTGACCGCTACACTTGTGGGTGACGCGGTTCATTTCATGGAAGGACCGAATTCAACCATCCCCTGCGTTGGGGCGAGCGGCGGTATCTCTGGGGTGATCATGTTCTACGCGTTGAAATTTCCCCCCGCGCGGCTGTCGTTCCTGTGGAGGGGAGGCCGTTACTATTCGAGTTACAGTTGGTTTTACGACTGGGTGCAAATACCAGCGTGGTTTGCGATAGTGCTTTGGGTCGGGTTACAACTCATCTTTGTGGGGTCGCAGTTGAGTGGGTTCACCAACGTGGCGGCCACGGCGCACCTGGGTGGCGCGATAGCGGGATTTGTTATGTGGATCATCTGGCGCAACCATGCATCGGGTTAGGAAGAGTAGAAGTCGGTTTGGACCATTCTTGTAGCTGTGATTGATAGTGTCGCGCCTTGGATCAGTTTCTTAATCTCCTGTCCGGCAGGATTAAGA
>CAMCWI010000018.1 GCA_945882065.1 Akkermansia muciniphila | reverse complement strand
CAGCATCGAGATTCGCGAACGCGAAAAGAAGCGCGTGGAAATCTTCCTGTCACAGATCAACCAGAACGAGAAGACACTGGTGTTCTGTGCAAACTAGGCCCGCGCTGCTCGTGCGCGACCTGATCAACCAGATGAAGGCGAGCAAAGACCCGAACTACTGCCAGCGCGTCACGGCGGATGACGGCGAACTGGGCGAGCAGCATCTCCGGGCTTTTCAGGACAACGAGAAAACCATCCCGACGATCCTCACGACCTCGCAGAAACTCTCCACCGGCGTGGACGCCCTCAACATCCGCAACATCGTGCTGATGCGGCCGATCAATTCCATGATCGAGTTCAAGTAGATCATCGGGCGAGGTACGCGGCTCTACGACGGGAAGGATTACTTCACGATTTATGACTTCGTGAAGGCGCATCTCAAGTTCCAAGACCCGGAGTGGGACGGTCCGCGCAGGAAGAAGAGGCTTGTCCGAAATGCGGGGTGCGTCCATGTGCGTGCGAGGTGAAGCCGCCGAAGCCGTGCGAGGCCTGTGGCAAGTCGCCGTGCGAATGTCTGAAAGAACCTTGCCCGGTCTGCGGGCAGATCAACTGCATTTGCAACATGCGGAAGAAGGCGAAAGTGAAGCTGGCCGACGGCAAAGAGCGCACCATCCAGCACATGATGATGACGACGTTCTGGAATCCCGACGGCACGCCCATGTCGGCGCAGCAATTCATGGAACTGCTCTTCGGCAAGCTGCCGGATTTCTTCCAGAGCGAGGCAGAATTGCGCAAACTCTGGAGCGCCCCCGACACGCGGGCCAAGCTCCTGCAAGGTTTGGCCGACAAGGATTTCGGCCACGACAAACTGGTGGCCATGCAGCAACTCATCGAGGCCGAGAAGATCGACCTCTTCGACGTGCTCGCCTACGTGGCCTATCTGCTACCGCCAGTGACGCGGGCCGAACGCGCCGACCACGCGCGGGTGCATATCAATTCCCAATTCAACGCCAAGCAGCAGGCCTTCCTCGACTTCGTCCTCCAGCACTACCTCACCGAGGGCGTGGAGGAACTGGAGCAGAGTAAGCTGACGCCATTGCTCCATCTCAAATACGGCGCGATTCAAGACGCCGTGGCCGCCCTAGGCGGCAAGCCGGAAGAGATCACCAAAGTCTTCGCAGGCTTCCAGAAATATCTGTACGCCGAGAAGATGGCGTAAAGTTATTGTCCCTACTCGCGCATGACTCCATTCACCCTGCCTCCGGACGATCCCGCCCCTCCTTGCATCCACCGCGCTTTCAAAACTCCGACCGGCGAGACGCAGTGATTGCTGCTGATCAGTCGAAAACAAAGTTCGTAATGAACAAAAAGACGCTGACCCGCGCCGATTGAATCGGCACAGATCAGCGTCCCTTGAAAACTCTCTCCCTCAGTAAGGCAGCGGGAAACGCGCGGTCAATTCACGCACACGACGACGGACGTTCGCGATGCCATCCAGATTTTTGATGTCGAGCAACACTTCGCTGATCATGTCGGCGATGGCCGCCATCTCGGCCTCCTTCATACCGCGCGTCGTGCTGGCCGGTGTGCCGAGCCGGATGCCGCTGGCTTGGAACGGCGAGCGCGTCTCAAACGGAATCGTGTTTTTATTCGTCGTGATGCCTGCATCATCAAGCGCAATCTGGCAATCTTTGCCCGTCAAATTCTTCGCGCCCACATCCACGAGCATGAGATGATTGTCCGTGCCGCCGCTGATGAGGCGGAAGCCGTTACGTGTCATTCCGTCGGCGAGTGACGCCGCGTTCTTCACGACCTGTTGTTGATACGTCTTGAAAGCAGGTTGCGCGGCTTCGTGAAAGCAAACTGCCTTACCCGCGATGACGTGCATGAGCGGTCCGCCTTGGATGCCGGGGAACACCTGCGAATCAATTTCCTTCGCATACTTCTCGCGCGTGAGGATCAATCCACCGCGTGGCCCGCGCAACGTCTTGTGCGTAGTAGTGGTGACGAAATCCGCATGTTCCATCGGGCTGGGATGCACGCCTGCCGCCACAAGCCCGGCGATGTGCGCAATGTCCGCCAGCAACATCGCACCGACTTCGCGTGCGATCTCGCCCATGCGTTTGAAATCAATGATGCGCGAATACGCACTCGCGCCCACGGTGATCATCTTGGGTTTGTGTTCACGGGCCATGACTGCGAGTTGATCGTAATCAATTCGCTCGTCTTCCTTGCGAACGCCGTAGTGAATGATCTCGAAAAACTTGCCGCTAAAGTTCGCCTTGTTGCCGTGCGTCAGATGTCCGCCGTGGCTCAAGTCCATCGTGAGCAGCTTGTCGCCGGGTTTGAGAAACGCGAAATAGACCGCCATATTCGCGCCGCTGCCGGAGTGCGGCTGCACGTTGGCGTGTTCCGCGCCGAATAATTTCTTGGCGCGATCAATCGCAAGTTGTTCTACCACGTCCACGTTTTCACAGCCGCCGTACCAACGCTTCTTGGGATAACCCTCCGCGTATTTATTCGTGAGCACGGAGCCTTGCGCTTCCATCACCGCCGGGCTGGTGAAGTTTTCGCTGGCGATGAGTTCAATGTTTTCCTGCTGACGCAGGCGTTCGTGTTCGATGGCGCTGGCGATCTCGCTGTCAACGCGGTTCAGTTTCAGTTCAGGGGATGTCATTGTGGTTTCCATCTTGAGAACGCGGCGTTCGTGACGGCCGCCTTCAAATTCAGTGTTGAGAAAGTTATCGAGAATCTGCTTGGCCAGATGCGGCGGCGTGAATTTCCCAGAAAGGCAAAGCACATTCGCATCGTTGTGCCGCCGCGTGAGCAGCGCGGACTCTGCGTCAGTAACCATCGCTGCGCGCACGCCTTGAACTTTGTTCGCGGTGATGCTCATGCCGATGCCCGTGGTGCAGACGAGCAAGCCGACTTCTGCTTTGTGTTCTGCCACGCTGTTCGCGACGAGCAATGCGTAGTCAGGATAATCCACAGATTCTTCTCCATGCGTTCCGAAATCCAAGAAGCTCACGCCGCGTTCGCGCAGATACTTCTTGAGTGCCTCTTTTAACTCGAATCCGCCATGGTCTGAGCCGATGGCCACGCGCGCTGTCTGCCCGGCGGCCACGGCGCGGACCATGATGTTCGTCTCGCCCTGCTCAATGAAACGCACCAGCGATGCGATCCCCTGCTCGATCTGATCGCGACAGTTCAAATACACCTCATACGAACCGCCGATGGGATCGCTGATGTCCTTCTCGAACGTATCGAGAGTGTCGTCGAACTCGCGAAGGAGGAATGTTTTTTCCACCGCCTGTGGATAAAGCAGTGTCACCGTGTCCACATGGCTGTGCGTCATGCCGAGGATATAATCCGCCTCCTTGACCATCTGGGCGGTGAGCATGTGACTGCGTTGGCGAGCGATGTCCACACCGATCTCCTTCATGGCCTGCACGGAATAGACGCTCGGCGGCTGGCCATCAATGGCACCCAACCCGGCGGAGATGGCGCGATAGTCGGTGCGACCGTTTGTGGCGTGGCGAAACAACGCCTCGGCCATCGGACTGCGGCAAATGTTACCCGTGCAAATGAAAAGAAATGTCTTCATCGAATCAGCGGCTGGAAGTGTGGTCACCGATTCCAAATCGTCAACCCCGAATACGTTGATAGAGTCAAAATCATGCTTGCCCCGCACCCATTGAAGAGAAAATTTATTGTGATATGGCCGGGACAGCCGCATCCATGATCCCGCGAAACGGGACGAACTGGACGTGCTGAGTGAAAATCTGATCAGAGCCGGCTTGCGTCGGCTGCTACGACATTATTTCTTCAACCCTTTGCAGAAATTTTCGATGCGCGCCAATCCCTTCTCGATGTTCGCCATGCCGGTGGCGTAACTGAGACGGATGTAATCGTCCGCACCAAACGCGATGCCGGGCACAGCCGCGACTTTTTCCTGCTCCAACAACCTCGCGCAGAACTCGGCGGACTTGAGGCCGGTCTGCGAGATGTTCGGGAAGAGATAGAACGCGCCCTTGGCATTCACGCAGGTGATGCCGGGAATGCTGTTGAGCTTGTTGAAAGCGTAGGTGCGGCGCTTGGAAAATTCCGCGAGCCACTTGGGCAAATGATCCTGCGGACCCGTCAACGCGGCCACGGCACCTTTCTGTGCAAAGCTCGTTGGATTGCTTGTGCTGTGGCTTTGCACGGCGTCAATCGCTTTGGCAATCGGCTCGGGCGCAGCGCACCAACCCAGTCGCCACCCCGTCATGCTCCACGCTTTCGCGAAACCGTGGACGATGATCGTGTGATCGTAATGCGCCTGCGAGAAGCTCGCGACGCTCTTCACCGTCGCACCGTCGTAGAGCAGGTGTTCGTAAATCTCGTCACTCATGATGAGCACGCCCTTCTCGACGCAGATATCGCCGAGGGCTTTGGTTTCTTCGGGCGTATACACCGAGCCGGTTGGATTGCTCGGCGAGTTCAACACGAACAACCGCGTGCGCGGCGTGATGGCTGCGTGGAGTTGCGCGGGCGTGACTTTGAATTCGGTCTTGTCGCTCGTTTCAATGATCACCGGCTTCGCGCCCGCAAGCTTCACCATTTCGGGATAACTCAGCCAATACGGCGCGGGGATGATGACTTCATCGCCTTCCTGACACGTCGCGAGGATGACGTTGTAGCAGGAATGTTTGCCGCCGCAGGACACGATGATCTGGCTCGGCTTGTAAGTGAGACCGTTCTCGCGTTGGTGTTTGTCCGCGATAGCCTGGCGCAATTCGGGAATGCCCGCCGCCGGAGTGTATTTGGTGAAACCATCCGCGAGCGCCTTGGCGCAAGCGTCTTTGATGTGTTGCGGCGTGTCGAAGTCGGGTTCACCTGCGCCGAAGCCGACGACGTCCTGCCCCTCGGCCTTCATCTGCTTGGCCTTGGAATCAATGACGAGCGTGAGTGATGGCGACAGCGAGGCCGCGCGTTGAGAGATACGATAGTTCATAAAAACGGGGCAAAGGATTGAAGAGCGCGGACGATTTCGCAAGCGAAAGTCTGTGGGTAGATCAAGATTACGACCGATTCCCACAGCGCGGCATTTTCACTCACACCCGGGCATTCATCGTTGTATTGCGCTTCGTCCACGCGCCGCTAATCTTTCGCCCATGCGTTTCATTGGAACGATCATCGAAAAACTTCAGCGGCATCCCAAGCGGGTTGTCTTCCCCGAAGGCGCGGAGGCGCGCGTGCTTCAATCAGCACGACAATTCCTCGCCTTGCGTCTCGGCGCGCCCATCCTGCTCGGCGACCGCACCAAGATCAAGGAGATCGCCGCCGACCTGAACATCTCGCTCGAAGGCATCCGCATCATCAATCCTGCTGAGAGCGAGGAGTTGGAAAATTTTGGCCGCCGATTCTATTCCTTGCGCCGCGAGAAGGGCATCAAGGAAGCCGAAGCGCGCGAAGCCATGCGCCAACCCAACTATTTCGGCGCAATGATGGTGGCGATGCACCAGGCGGATGGACTCATCTCAGGCGTCAATCACATCACGGGCAGCGTGCTGCGTCCGTTGTTCCAGATCATCAAGGTCGCACCCAAATCCTCCACCGCATCGAGCTGCATGGTCATGGAAGTGGAAGACTCGCGCATCGGCGAGAAAGGCGTGTTGTTCATGGCGGATTGCGGCGTTGTGCCCGAACCGACTGTGGAGCAACTCGCGGAGATCGCGTTGTCCACGGCGCAACTCGCGCGGCATTTGATGGACGTGAAACCGCGCGTGGCCATGCTTTCATTCTCCACGAAAGGCAGTGCCACGCATCCTTCGATTGGAAAAGTTCAAGCCGCCACCGCGCTCGCCCGTCAAAAAGCGGAGCGCAAAATGTTCGAGGCTGATTTCGATGGTGAACTTCAAGTGGACGCCGCGCTCGTGCCCGACATCGCTGATAAAAAATGTTCCGACAGCAAAGTCGCAGGCAAGGCGAACGTGCTGATCTTCCCCGACCTGAACTCCGGCAACATCGCCAGCAAACTTGTCCGACTCGTCGGCAAGGCGAACGCTTACGGTAACATCCTACTTGGTCTGGATCGCCCGGCGGCGGACGTTTCGCGTGGCTCGAACGCTCACGACATTCTCGGCGTTGCCGCCATCGTCGGCGCGCAAGCCATCGCCTACGAAGACTTGTTCCCCGGCGCGGGTAAAAATCTTCCCGGTGATTAACGCAACATGAAGAACAAAAACACGCCACGCGTGTTCATCGCCGCCACGCGTCAGAACGACGGCAAGACCACCACCTCGCTCGGCCTCATCGCCGCGTTGCAAAAAAAATTTCCACGCATCGGCTACATCAAACCCGTCGGCCAGCGCTTTGTCGAAATCGAGGAGCAGAACATTGACGAAGACACGGTCTTGATGGATTCAGTCTATCACTTGAATTGTCCGCTCGTGGACATGAGCCCCATCGCCATCGAACCGGATTTCACGCGCAAATATCTTCAAGCCGCCAAGAATGATTCCCTCGTGAGAAAGATTCACGATGCATTTGACCGCGTCTCGTGGGAAAAAGATTTTGTGTTGTGCGAAGGCTCCGGGCACGCGGGTGTCGGCGCGGTGTTTGATCTCTCGAACGCGCAGGTGGCAAAACATCTCGGCTGCAAAGTCATCATCGTGGCGCGGGGCGGGATCGGCAAACCGATTGATGAAGTCGCCCTGAATCAGGCGTTGTTCGAGAAGGAAGGCGTGGAGATCATCGGCGTAATCATCAACAAGGTGATGCCGGAAAAAGTGGATTACATCGCGGACTTCGCGCGGCGCGGATTGAAACGCAAGGGTCTCGACCTGCTCGGCGTGATTCCGCACCAGCCAATCCTGTCCAGCCCGACGTTGGAATCCATCCGGGACGAGTTGAATGCGGAAGTCTTGAACACGCCCGAAAAGATGAACGGCATAGTTGATGATGTCGTTGTCGGAGCGATGAGTGCCACGAACGCGATCAAGTTTTTCAAGCGCGGCGTCCTCCTCATCACGCCAGGAGATCGCGAAGACATCCTCACCGCCGCAGCCGCGAGCGAGGTGCAGAAGATGGCGGGCATCGTCCTCACCGGCGGAATCAAGCCCACGAACGGGCTGTTGCGCGCCTTGCGTGAGATGAAAATTCCCGTGCTACTCGCGCAGGATGACAGTTACATGGTCGCCTCCAAAGTCCACGATCTCATCGTCAAGACGCGCCCGGCTGACGCCGAAAAAATTTCACTGATCCGCGACATCATCGCCAAAAATGTGAACGTCAAAAAAATCATCGAATCACTCTGATGCCACTGCCCTACGCACTCAATCCGTCGTTGGAGAAACTTCCCGTCTATCAACCGGGCCGTCCCATCGAAGAAGTCGCGCGCGAACTCAACCTCCCCGCCGACTCCATCATCAAGCTCGCCTCCAATGAGAATCCTCTCGGCCCGTCGCGCCGCGCCTTGGCTGCGATGAAGAATGCTCTCGCGCACGCCAACCTATATCCCGATGGTAACGCGTTTTACCTGAAACAAAAACTCGCGACCAAACTCGGCGTCACTCCCGCGCATCTCGCACTCGGCAACGGCTCGAACGAGATCATCGAGTTCCTCGGCCACGCGCTCCTCTCGGCCGAATCCGAAGTCGTCGTGTCGCAGTATTGCTTCGCGGTTTATCCCATCGTCACCGCGCTCTTCGGCGCGAAGCTTGTCACCGTCCCCGCCAAGAATTACGGCCACGATCTTGACGCAATGCTCGACGCCATCACGCCGTGTACGCGACTTGTCTTCATCGCCAACCCCAACAATCCCACAGGCACAATTGTTTCATCCGAAGCACTCAAGCGATTCATCGAGGCTGTTCCGCAGCATGTCGTCATTGCTCTCGACGAGGCCTACATCGAATTCTTGGAAAACAAACTCGATCTCGTCGCTGAAGTCGCCAGCGGCGCGCGGCCAAATCTCATTCTGATGCGAACGTTCTCAAAAATCTACGGCCTTGCCGGACTTCGCATCGGCTACGGCATCGGCCATCCTGAGTTGATCGCTGCTCTGGAGAAGGTTCGTCAGCCCTTCAACATCAATGCCATCTCCCAAGCGGGCGCGCTTGCAGCCTTGGACGACACCAAGCACGTCGAGAAAACCCAACGCATCAACAAGCGCGGCATCAAACTGTTCACCCGCGCCTTCAAGCAACTCAAGCTGGAAGTCGTCCCGTCCGCAGCGAACTTCATCCTCGTCCGCGTCGGCGATGGCGCACGCGTTTTCAGCGAGATGCAAAAGCTCGGCGTCATCACGCGACCAATGGGTGGTTATCAGCTCGGTGAGTGGATTCGCATCTCCATCGGCACGCCCAAGGAGAATGAGCGGTGTCTTGAAGCGTTGAAGCAAGTTTTGACTGTATCGTGACGCTGATACAGAAAAGGCGACGCGACTGCTGGGGCGGCTGTGTCACGCTCCGGGTTGAGAAAGCGTTACTCCTGAGTGGCGGAACCCAGATCGTTCGTCGCAAACGCATATGCCTCGACGGGTTTCCCCCCGATGAGATGCTCTTGAATAACGCGCTCCAGAACTTCCGGCGAACATCCGTGATACCAGACACCTTCGGGATAAACGACGGCGATGGGGCCACGCACGCAGACGCGCAGGCAGTTGGCTTTGGTGCGGAAGACCAGAGGTTGCGGGCCGACCAATCCAAGTTCTTTGAGTCGGCGTTTGAGAAATTCCCACGAGACAATCCCCTGCTCTTTCGAGCAACACTTAGCGTCCGTTTGATCTGCGCAGAGGAAGATGTGTCGCCGGAATTTTTCAAGCCCAAGCTTCTCGACTTCAGCTTTCAGGTCGTCATCCATCGGATCAAAGCTCCTGCGGATGCATCATCAGATGCGTGACGCGCCCCAACAATCGCCCCGCTGCGCCGCCATCTAGCACGCGATGATCGAAGCTCAAGGTGAGATGTGCTTCCGTGACAGGAAGAAACTTTTCCGTCTTCTCATCCCAACGCTGCGATTTGCGCCCCGCTCCCATGCCGAGAAGGATCGTTTGCTCCGGCAAGGGAATCGGCGTGGCGATGGTCAGTCCGAACGTGCCGTAATTCGTCACCGTGGCAATCGAGCCACCCGTGGCATCAGCGGGCAATTTCCGCGCGCGCGCCAGTTCCACGAGTTTGTTATAGCGAGCCACCAACTCAGTCAACGTTTGCTTGTCCGCATTGCGAATCACAGGAACGAGAACGCCGTCATCCGCCTCCACAGCGAAACCAACGTCGATGGATGACGGGTGAACGATGTTACTGCCCACGAGCCGTCCAGCAGGCGCGCTGTTTTCCGAGAGAGCCATAGCCAATGCCCGCAAAGCGTAAAGTGCCGGGCCGGGTTTGTTTGTCTGCGCTTTGCGATGCACGAGCAGCGGATCAAGATTCACCGGCATCCCGACCGTTGCGAGCGGTCGCGTCCAACTGCGGCGCATCGCATCCGCCACGGCGATACGCATCGAGGACGCGGGCGTGAGTTTTTGTTTCTCCAGACTCGCGATGTATTTCTCGAAATCTTCCACCGTCACGCGACCCGCCGCACCGCTGCCCGCCACGCCGGACAAATCGGCGGCGTGCAAACCGAGTTCATTCATGCGCGCTTTGAGTCGCGGAGAAATATATCCCGCACCCGCAGCGTGAGCTGGCACGGGCAATCCATGCACCGTTGGCTGCACTCGAGCTTCAGAAGTTTTACCGTTCTCCGTCGTCGTGCCGTGCTTGGCATCGCTCCGAACTTTTTCCAAATGCACCGTGTCCATTCCTGTTCGTTCAGCATCATCCTGACTAACTTGAATCTCGCCCAACACCGCGCCCACTGGATAACTCTCGCCGATCTGTGCGGTGAAATTCTCGATGACGCCGCGCGAGGGCGACACAACGTTCATGTTCGCCTTGTTCGTCTCGACCTCGATGATGTCCTGATCTGTCTCGACGGCGTCGCCGGGCTTGACGAGAAAACTGACGATCGTGGCCTCGGCGATGGATTCGCCGAGCTGCGGCATGATGATGGGTACTTGCGGCATAATCGTTCTAGCGTTGTAAAACTTTTCTCGCGGCGGCGGCGATGCTTCGCGCAGTCGGGCGATGCGCCGACCAGAGATTGGGATGATACGGCACGGGCGTATCTTTGGCATTGAGACGTTGCGGCGGCGCATCAAGCAAATCATAGCCCTCGCAAACAACGCGCGTGATGACTTCCGCCGTCACGCCGCCCCACGGCCAGGCTTCGCCCACGCAGAGCAGCCGTCCCGTGCGCGCCACGCTCGCGATCACCGTATCCGTATCGAGCGGCTTGACCGAACGCAAATCCACGACCTCGACTTCCCAGCCCTCGCTGAGGAGTTCGTCAGCGGCGGCCAAAGATTCATGCACCATCGCGCTGTAAGTCACGAGCGTCAGATCGCGACCGACTCGCGCGATGCGTGCCTTGCCCACGGGCAACGCTTCCGTCGGCAACGAATCCGCCTTGAGATGGTAATAGAGAAATTTGTGCTCGCAGAAAATCACCGGGTCATCAATCGCCACCGCTTCGAGCAACATGCTGTAGGCGTCTTCAACCGTCGCCGGCGTCAGCACCACCAGTCCGGGATAATGCGCGTAGATCGCTTCCATCGTTTGACTGTGAAACGGACCGCCGCCCGCCGTGCCGCCGCAAGGCAGCCGCACCGTGATCGGACAAGAGATGTTCGTGCGCCAGAACATCGTCGCGGCTTGATTAACGATCTGATTAAACGCCACCGTGGAAAAATCTGCGAACTGCATTTCCAGAATCGGCCTCATGCCTTCGAGCGCCGCGCCAATCGCCAAGCCAGCCATCGCATCCTCGGCGATGGGCGCGTCCAACACGCGACCCGGAAATTCTTTCGCCAATCCTTTCGTAGCCTTGAACGCGCCGCCGAACGCGCCGACATCCTGCCCGTAGATGAACACGCGCGGATCATCCCGCAGTGCCTTGGCCTGCGCTTCGCGAATGGCTTCGAGATAGGTGATGCTCATGCGCGACTATTCGTTTCCCTCTAAAAGATTTTCGGTGGAAAGCGCGGCCCAATAATTTTCCGCGAACGGATCCGGTCCGGGTTCGCGTTGTGCGGCGGCGGTGGCTTCCTCCACTTTTTGAACAGCCTCAGCCCGCCACTTAGAGAGCGTGGCAGCGTCTGCCCAGCTTTGTTGTGTGAGGTAAGCTTCGGCGAGCTTCATGCAATCGCGCCCAAGGTCAGACGCTTTCAATTTGGGTTCTATGTACTGCGCGTCGTCATGCTCACCGTGGCCGCAGAGCCGCAACAGATTTGCGACGACAAGTTGCGGGCCTTCACCGGCGCGGGCGCGAGCGATGGCTTCGCCGACAACGTTGAGACACGCGGTCAGATTTGTTCCATCCACTTCGTAACCGGGAATGCCGTAGCCCACCGCGCGATCCACAAGCGAGCGACAAGCGAACTGCCGCTCCGTCGGCGTGGAATAGGCGTATTGATTGTCCGCCACGACCATCACGAGCGGGAGTTTCTCAATCGCCGCCTGATTCATGGCCTCGTGAAACGAACCGGTGGAGGTTGAACCATCGCCGCAACACGCGACGCCGACCGTGCCTTTGATGCCGCGCATCCGACGCGCGAATAACCCGCCATTCACCACGGAGATCATCGCGCCAAGATGGCTGATCATCGCGAGCTGCCCTTCCTTGGGACGACCACGATGGATGTTGCCGTCGCGCCCACGCATCGGGCCAAGCGACGAGCCGAGAAAAGTCCGCGCCGCGTCGAGAACAGATTCGTTGAAAGCCAGCCGCCCCGCCATGTCGCGAATGAGCGGTGCAAAAATATCTCTCTCGCGCAATCCAACGCCGATAGAGACGCTCAACGCCTCCTGCCCGCGTCCGAGAAAGACGCCGCCGAGAATTTTCCCCGCGCGATAAAGGCTCGCGAGCTTGTCATCGAGTACGCGCGCCAGCAGCATGAAGCGATACGCTTTGATGTAAAGATCACGCGTGGCAGAAACGTCTCCGGCAGATGTGGGTTCGATCACCGTTTGAACCATCCATGAAAGTTACGACGCCGACGCGCGGGGATGCAACGATTCTTTCGCAAGATGAATGGTGCGGCGTGAATTATTTGCTCGCTTGCTCGCATGTTGTTTGCCCTGCAAAATCACTTGCATGAATTTGGCCGAAGCCTTTAACCAATCCGCCGCCGCTCGCGCTCAGAAGACCGCTGTCTTCTGGGACGAAAAAGAATTCACTTTCGACGCACTCCGCCAGCAGTCCATCGCAATCGCAGAAGAACTCGCCAAGAAGTTTAGCGTCAAACCCGGCGACCGCGTCGGCCTCTGGCTCAAGAACCGCCCGGAATTCATTCCCGCGCTGTTCGGCATTCTCCGCGCCGGAGCGGTGGTTGTGCCTATCAACAATTTTCTCAAGCCCGATGAAGTCGGCTACATCCTCGAAGATGCGGGCACTAAAGTCTTGATCACCGACGCAGAACTCGGTGCTCACTTCCCTGCCCTCTCCGCCACGCGTCCAACACTGAAGATGCTCAACATCGAAGAAGCCGTCGCACAATCGCCATCGTCCATCGTCCATCGTCCATCGTCGCGTTTGGAATCAGACCTGGCCGTCATCATCTACACCTCTGGCACCACAGGGCGTCCCAAAGGCGCGATGCTCTCGCATGGAAATCTGCTACACAATGTCGCAAGCTGCCGCATCGTCCTCGACACACTAGAGAACGACCGTTACGCCGTGCTGCTTCCGATGTTTCACAGCTACATGCTTACTGTGGGAATCCTCCTTCCCCTGCTAAACGGCGCATCCATCGTCCTCATCAAATCGCTGAACCAACCGCAGCAGATGTTGCGCGAGATGTATCAACGCCAAGCGACGTGTCTGCCCGCGATTCCGCCATTCTACCGTACGCTCGCCAATGCGAATCTGCCCGGCAAACTTCCCTTTCGACTTTGCGTGAGCGGTGCTGCGCCATTGCCCGTTCAGGTGTTGAAAGATTTTGAGGCGAAGCATCAAATCCCAATTATCGAGGGTTATGGATTGAGCGAGGCCGCGCCCGTCGTCACCAAGAATCCGTTGCGCGGCGTTCGCAAACCCGGCTCGATTGGCCTGCCGATCCCGAACGTGGAAGTCAGCATCCAGAGCGAGGAGGGGAAAATTCTCGGAGCGAATGAAACGGGCGAACTTTGTGTGCGCGGCGGCAACGTCATGCTCGGTTACTGGAACAAGCCCGATGAAACGGCGAAAGCGATGCGTGGCGATTGGTTGCTCACCGGCGACATCGGCCATCGCGACGATGACGGCTACTACTACATCACCGACCGCAAGAAAGACATGTTACTCGTCAACGGCATCAACGTCTATCCGCGCGAGGTCGAGGAGATTATCTATCAATTCCCCGGCGTGAAGGAAGTCGCCGTCATCGGAATTCCCGACGCCCGCAAAGGCGAACAGCCTCTCGCGTTTGTGGCAGCATCTGACGGAGTGACGTTGGATGAAAAAGCACTAATTCAATTTCTCCGGCAAAAACTTGCGGACTACAAAGTCCCCCGCCGCATCGTCATGGTCCCGATGTTGCCGCGCAACGCCACTGGAAAAGTTTTGAAGACGGCACTCCGTGAACAAGCCATCTCGCTGTAATACTTCTGGCTCATTCCTGACCGATGCAGCGGTGAGAAGGTTATTGCCATCAATGGCCGATTGAATCCCGGTTTTGAAGATCGCGACTGCGGTTGAGCGCACGGCGTGATTCTGTCGTGAGTCTGGCTTCGGTTTATTGAAGCAATTCTTGGCATACATTCAATTCACGCGGATATTTACGGGTATACTTTTCTCAATCTGCCCGCGCAGGACGAACGTGAGAGCTTTGACAGTGACTTCGGCGGTCAGGAAAGGTTTTGCGATAAGGCCGTTCCCGCCGCTGGTCGCCACTTGAGCGCGTGTGCTGGAGTTGATTTGACCCGTAACAAACACGATGGGTGTCCCGCCGTTGGCCTTTGTCTGGCGAATCTTTGAACAAGCCTCGAACCCATCCATGCCGGGCATTTGCACGTCCATGAAGATCAAATCGAAAGGTCTTTCTGTTGCGAGAGCCAGCGCCGCGTCTCCATTCTCCGCGCTCTCCGGTTTTTCAAACGCCACTTGTAACGCGCCACCAATGGCTCGTCTCGAAATTGGATCGTCATCCACAGCGAGGATTTTGATTGGAGAATTCGCCGCGAAGTTCGTCGTCACGTTTATCGCACACAGATCATCCATCAAGTCCACAGCGTTGGTGATGGTGAGCAGCATTGAGGATGTCCAGTTCGCCGGACTCTCAAGAAGCTTCCTGATCAATCCTTCCAACGCAGAACTGACGCGCATCGCGGGATGACTCATGTCCGAATCCATCTCGGGCGACAAGGCGTGAAGTCCCAAGTAAAACTCCGAGAGCATCTCTTGCCGTGTTATTGCATCCGTCGTTTCAGAGGTGCTCCGAATGAGGTCTTTTAACGATCCGAGTTGCGAGTTGGATCGGGTCACGAAGGCATCTTCAAGATTGTCGCACGGCTCGACGTCGCCATCGGCAAATCCTGTAACCAAGTTGCGCATTGCCAGCCCGGAGATATCCGTATCAGTGGGCAATTCAGCCGAGGTGTCGACCACACTGTGAGCGCTGGCTACATGTGAGGTGTTTGTCATCAAGGCGAAATTATCCGGCGATGCCGTCTCCGGCAAAAATTCAGCCGTGCCGGACACAACACCGCGTTTATCAGTGGCAACACCAACAGATCGAAGCCGCCGACTCAGAGCCAGCGTAAGCGCCTTGACGGTGATCTCAAATGTCAGAAATGGTTTGCCGATGAGATCGCTGCCGCCGGTGAGGATGGATTGCGCGCGCGCGTCGAAGTCACTCAAGCAGGTGACGAAGACCACCGGCGTGTCTTTGTTCGTGAAAGTCTCACGAATCTTCGAGCACAGTTCGTAGCCGTCCATTCCGGACATTTGCACGTCGAGGAAGATGACGTCATACAGATTCTTTGTGGCCAGGCCGAATGCAGCATCACCGTTGTCCGCAAGATCGGGTTGATTGAAAACTTTTTTTAACGCTAAGGAAACTGCCGTACGACTTATCATGTCGTCGTCCACGGCTAGGAATCTGAGAGGGGGATGGGTCATAATATCCCTCCTCACTCCCGGCTTGCTTAATTGCTCCAACAAATCCAGCGCACTGGCGACGGTTCGCAACGTGGATTGCGTAGCGTTGCCGACCTTGTCCGAAAGCTGCTTGAGCAATCCCTCCAAGGCGGAAGCCACCTGCCACGCAGGGAGGAAATCAGGGGATGTTGCCTCACTTTTAAACGCGCTCATCTCGCGTCTTAAATCGGCAAGCATCCGGTGGCGCGCCAAATCCTCGGTGGCGCGGGTGATATTTAGGAGCAGCGCACGTTGTGTCGTGATGAGTCGTGCGGCAACAGCATAAAAATTCAGATCGTCGTCACCCGCCGCTGGCGACGCTGTTATGCCAGCTTGAAAAGTAGTGAGAAACTCAGCAACGGCTTCGTCTTCTGCGCGTACTTTATCCGCCAAGCCTGCCGCAGCATTTGCATTGGCCGCCCACGGCTTCAACTTCTTGATGACGGCCTTGAAGAAGTCGGGTGCAAGTATCCGCACCGCCAGCATCACGGTTAGAATCATCGCGATGATCAGAAGAATCCCTTGGAGAAGTATCGAATCAGCGTCGCTTCGGGGTTGTGCGGTGATTTGCTTGCTGCTTGCGACAGGACTCCTGACGAATGCGTGTGGGACATTCTCGCCAACGGCATGTTGGATGGATACCCGCTTCCTGAATTGTTCCTGTCGCTCACTGGCGGCCTGCCGGTTTTTTTCCTGATAATAGTAGTCAACTTTCGGCGAGCGTTCTGACTCCACGGTGTAAGTATCTTCCACCGCATTCAATGGCACGCATGAAGTCACCACTCCAAAAATCAACAATCCCAACCGAAGCCTGGAGCACAGCCGCCCGGTCAGGGTTGTAATCATCGCTGAAAAATCGGCGTGACCTTTCGTCTCCCTGACAAACTGGGTTTCCAGTTTGAGGGACATCGGTCGGGCAACAGCTTGGGCTTGCACACACTCTGATGGCCCGACGATTTCTGACGTCGTCCCCATTTTATTGCTCATGTAAGAAACTAAATATCCCGCACTTGTTCCAATGAGACTAGTAGGCAGCAGTCGCTACGGTTTTATTTGGTGCTACGGTTGCCCACCGGCCACGGAACACTTTCACCAAACTCGGCGTCAACGGTGGAAGTTTATTTGCATCATTGAAATTAAGGTCGAAAGCCCAATCGCGTTTTGGAGGCGCATAGACGTTTGCCTTTCCCCAAGCATTCGTAGCGTAAAGACTTGGGAACATCCTTACCATGGATCCATTGTAGGTGAGCACGTTTGCCGCGCCCCACGTTTCCAGAAAGCGCGGAAAGTTCTCCATGCCGCCGCTGTATTTGCCCAGTTTGGTTTCCACCACTCCGGTCAGTAGTGCGGCGTTGACTGTCGTGGAAGCCGCGACACGAGAAGCGACAGCGGCGGAGCTGTTACCGTCAGTCCAGTTTTCAGATAAAATAGTGATGGCATCTGCCAGCAATGACGCGGGGCGTGTGGTGATGGTGTTGGTCTTCCCCAAATTGGCTACGTTGGTTTGATTGTAATGTCCCAACACGTACAGCGGACGCGCTGTGGCAACAGTCAACCCGCGCGACGGCAACACAGCACCATTACGCATACGCACTGCGGCAAGGTTGGTGCCGCTGGCGAGAGTCGTGCGGCGATCCAGGATATACAGGGATGACAACTCATTCGTTCCCAAAGCCACCCGCAAATTATTGTTGGTCTGAGCCCAGACGGTAAGTGCGCCAACGTTGACGTCCACTGGACGGACGGTTTTTTCCTCGCGGGCATCGGTGAATTTGTTCGTGGCCGTAAAAATTTGGTCCAACTCAGCGGCAGGAATTGTTGTCGCAAAATTGTTGAACTTGCCGCTGGTGGCACTCATGCCGGTGTTGGATACCGTCAAAATCATGTCTGTTTGATTGTATAGGCGCAGCGCAGCGATCTGCGCATTGGTATCCCCTCCAGAAGGCGGCGGCTGGATAATTTCGCGGACTGCCTCTGCCGTGTTGGTCATGCCGATCGGCAGAGTCATAGCCGTGGCCGAAGGGTTCACCAAATCAGGCTCCTCATAGACATACGAACCGCTAGGGGCGGAGCGCGTATCCTCCGGGTGGCGCTTAAACAAAATGCCGGAGACGGCGGTGACAGCGGATTCGAACGTCAGGATTTTGTCGGGTTCGACGTAGAGCGTCTTGTTTGCATGAACCTGTCCTGTGATTTTGAAATCCTGTCCGCAACTGATTTCCATGTCACCGGCGGAGTACATCGCAAATTGGAAAATGGGGATCCTCGCCAGTTGAATCTCCTGTAAAACCCCCGCCTCAACATCCTGTAGCAAAGCCGTCTCACGGGCGTGAGCAACAATCGTGTATGTAGTAATGAAACCACGCAGACCGGAGTAGGCGGAATTGAGAAGCGCATAGGTGCTTGAAGTGCTTCCTTTCACGAACGTCTGGCCAGAGGCACCTTCGGCATTGTTAAATTCCCAGTTGTTCCAGAAGGACGAATCCGACGGTTTGGGGATGATCCCCCGATAGACAGCCACATTATCCGCAACCATTTTCTCCCCACCTTTAAGATAATCTTGGGAAATCTGGGTCAACACTTTTTCTGTGGCCGCCTCCGCCGCCACAATTGATTTGCTGTACTGAATAGAGCGATGCGTCAGCTTGGTGCTGTTGGCGGACCAAGTCATCGCGCTGGCAAGTATGGCCAGCGCAATTCCTGTCATGAACAAGGTCAACATCAGGGCACTGCCCGCCTGATTTGATTTCTGTGGTGTAAGTTGAGTTTTCATAACTATTCCAATGCGCGGCGTGTCACCGATGTTTCCAGTTTGTAGTAATCAGCACCCCGCATGTGGCGTGCGGTCTGGTAGAATTCTAGATTCAGATGAATCACCCGGTTGTTTTGATTGTTTGTGAGTACCGTCCCCAGATGGTCCTGGGCGCTAAACACCATCGCGTTGGTGACGGACTCGGCCACGATGGAGGCTGAACCAGGTGTACTCGTAGTCCGCCGAAAGGTCTGGTCCGACGGATTTACAAAATAGACGATGAAATTGGCAAGGTTGGTCGTGGGGTAAATCAACAATCCGCTGCCTCGCTGTGTCTCGCCATTGAGCTTGGCTGCAAAAACACCATTCGTGATGTTGCCGACCCATGCAGATCTGCAGGCGCGAATTTCATTTGCCATGCTTCCAATCAGGTTTCTGGCGTCAGCCGTCGCGTTGAGTTTGTTTTCAGTAATCTGAAACATGCTCAATCCAAACAAATGGGCGAAGATGATCCCGCCCAGCAACATCGTGAATACCGTGATGGCGACAAGCAGTTCAGCCAGGGTGAACCCCCCGACCGTACCGGCTGACTGACATTGGCGTGCAAAAGGGTGGCGGATTAAAATTTTCATTGATCAGGAGCGCGGCAGGTTTCGATTGTGTTTGTGATGCTTTCCACACCTTTGAACAGCCAGATGCAGTCCACTCGAACCCGTTTGAGGGGCGGAGTTGTCGAGACTTGTGCGATTGAAGTATTCAATGTGGCAGAAATTGCGTTGCCGCCCGAACCGGATAGATCAAGGATGACAACCTTGCTTGGAAAGTTTGTTGCGACCAACTGATCTACCTGCGGCCAACTGGCTGTATCCCATTTGGCACTGCGTGTTTCTTCCAGTCGTTCCAATGCCCTAGCATTGGCTGCAAGATGTAGCCCCGCCTTCTCCGCCGATGTTGTGCAGTAGAAATAGCCGCCGATGATCCCGACCACCGCGAGTCCGGCGATGACCATGGAAATGACCACTTCGGCCAACGTCATACCTGATTGATCCCGCGACCGAAGTCGCCGAAATGTTTGTATTCGCATCTGTATTTTCATCGTTGCCAGTTGTTTTCCAGACGCACTACACGACTTAGCGCATCTTCAAACTTCACTCATTAAGCAACTTCATGGCCGAATACAGCGGTTAAACCGCGACAAAACTGATTAGCAACGATTGAGACGGCGCTGCGCCGACAATTAGCCGCTATCTGGATGCAGGAGAGTAGAACAAGGCTGTAACAGACGGAGAAAATACAGACAAATTAAGACACATTTGTCCATACGCTCGACACGGGATACAACAAGTCCAACAACAAATCGCTCATTGTTTAAAATCGCACCGTGAAGAAAACACCCACCTTGAAACAATAAACCATCCGGGTTACCCGGAGCGGCTTTGTATAATCAGGCTTGAAGCTGAGTCGGCGGGAAGCAGCCGATACCAACGCTTAACGTCTCGACGCGTTGATCGCTTTCTTGATGGCGGCGACCACGCGGCGTTGGATGGACATGGGGCGTCCGGCAATCCTCGCGCCCGCTGCGGCCATGTGGCCGCCACCACCAAACAAGCCAGCGATGTCGCTCACGTTCACGTCTTTGTTTTTTGAGCGAAGGCTGATGCGGGTGAGTTCGGGTTCAACTTCCTCGAACACGCACGCAACAATGACGGGTTCGATGGCACGGATGTGATCTATCAAACCTTCGGTATCGTTCGTCTCTGCGCCGGTGCGTGAGAGATCGGCTTTCTTGAGCCAGAAGTAAGCGATGCGGTCGCTGTGCGTGAGTTTGAATTTACTATAAACGTGCTTGAGCAATCGCGCGCGGGAGAGCGGAAACGATTGGTAAACCTCGTCGCAAATCTTCGCGAGGTTCGCGCCGCGTGTGACGAGTTCCGCGCCGACGTGGAATGTGCCGGGGCGTGTGCTGGGATATTGGAACGAGCCGGTGTCTGTGCTGACGGCGGTGAAAAGGCAGTCGGCGATCTGTTTGGTGATGGGCCAGCGCGCGGTCTTGAGCAGGCGATGGATGAGTTCGCCGGTGGAGGGTTCGCGCGGGGAAATCCAGTTCACGTCGCCGTAACGCGTGTTGCTTTCGTGATGGTCAATATTGATGAGCAACTTCCGCTTCGTGATGAACTCGCCAACTTTGCCGAGACGTTCGAAGCTGGCGCAGTCCGTCGCGATGACGAGATCAAACTCCTCGCCGGACTTGGGTTTCTCCACGTCACGGTCGGGATCGAGGAAACGATATTTTTGCGGGAGCGAATCTTGATTCCAGCACACGACCTTCTTGCCTTCGGCTCGAAGCGCGAGTGTGAGTCCGAGTTGAGAGCCGATGCAATCGCCATCGGGCCGGATGTGGCCGACGACGCAGATTGTTTTCGCTTCGCGGATGGCGTCGAGGATGCGATCAAGGATTTGCGCGCGGGCTTTCATTGACTGCTGGTTAGGAGTGTGGCCGTCCCCGGCCACAGCGACGCTCGGCGGTGTAAAGGTCTTCGCAGTTTCCAATCCGCTTTGCTTGCGGAGATTGCTGCGCCGGAGGACGGGCGCACTCCGGACTGCTTGCTGAATCCGTGTGCTTTCATTCCTTCGCCTCATCCAGTGGCGGGAGCGGAGGGGTCTTCTCCAACTCGTCGAGGATCGCCATGACGCGATTACCGCGTCCGAGCGAATCATCCACGGCGAACCTGAGCACAGGCGTGTATTTCAGGACGACCGCCTTGGCCATCAGTTCCTGGATGCGTGCGCGGTGATCAGTCAGTTTGGCGATACCACGCTTCTGTTGATCGGCATTGCCGAGGATGCTGACATAGACGACAGCAGTTTTAAGATCACCGGGGCAGTCCACATCGTTGACCGAGATCAAGCCGACGTCGCTCACGTTGAACTCACGACGAATGGCTTCGCCAATGGCACGCTTGAGCAGTTCGCAGACTCGTTGTTGACGCAGGGTGGGCATCGGAAAATGGATTATTGAGTTGTTGTATTTGTGGATTGGTGAAGGAATGGATTGTTCCATTCAATCAACAATCCATCCATCCAATAATCCGTCTGGTTCACAGCTTCGCCGCGACCTTCTCGATGGTATAACACTCAATGACATCGCCGACCTCAATGTCGCTGAAGCCTTCGATGCGAATGCCGCACTCCATGCCAGCGCGCACTTCGTTGACCTCGTCCTGGAAACGGCGCAGCGATTGGGTGACGCCTTCGTAGATGACATCCTTGCGGCGACGCACACGGACTTTTCCGCGAACGATGCGTCCGAGGGTGACCATCGAACCGCCGACGGGCATGCCCTTCGAGAGTTCAAACACCTGGCGCACTTCCGCCGACCCGACGATGACTTCCTTGCTCAACGGGTCAAGCAAGCCGGTCATGCCTGCCTTCACGTCATCAATCAACTCATAGATGATCGAGTAAAGTTTGATCTGCACGTTGGCGTGCTTGGCTTTCAGGGCGGCGGTGCTGTCCACGCGCGTGTGGAATCCCAGAATGATGCCCTGCGATGCGGACGCCAGTGCCACGTCGTTTTCAGTGATTGCACCGACATCGCTGTGGATGACTTCGAGATTCACCTTGTCTGTCTCGATCTTGGCAAGCGCGTCCACGATGGCTTCAACCGAGCCTTGCGTGTCCGCTTTGACAACAACCTTGAGCGTCTTGCCTTGTTGCGAATGGAGTGTGGCGAAAAGATTTTCGAGCGTGACCTTGGACTTTGATTCGAGTGCTTCGGCGCGCTCGTACATGGAACGTTCTTCAGCGCGGTCACGGGCGGAACGTTCATCGTCCACCACAACGAACTCGGCACCCGCATCCGGAATGCCGTTCAAGCCGAGAACTTTCACGGCCACGGACGGGGTAGCTTCCTTGAGGCGTTTGCCTTCCTCGTTGATGAGTGCGCGCGCTTTGCCGTAGAACTCGCCGCAGATGATGACGTCACCAAGACGCAGCGTGCCTTTGCGAACGAGCACGGTCGCCATCGGGCCGCCGGGTTCGATGCCGGACTCAATGACGTTGCCCTTGGCATTGCGGTCAGGATTCGCCTTCAACTCCAGCAAGTCAGCTTGGAGCAAAATCATTTCAAGCAGCTTGTCCACGCCTTGCTTGGTGAGTGCGGAACAATCCACGAAGATCGTGTCGCCACCCCAATCGTCGGGCGCGAGACCTTTTTCCTGCAACTGCTGACGCGCCTTCATCGGGTTCGCGTTCGGGTGATCGCACTTGTTGACGGCGACGAGGATCGGGACTTTCGCGGCCTTGGCGTGGTTCAACGCCTCAATGGTTTGCGGCATCACACCGTCATTCGCCGCGACGACGAGGACGACGAGATCGGTGACGTTCGCACCGCGCGCGCGCATTGAGCTAAACGCGGCATGACCGGGCGTGTCAAGGAAAGTGATCTGTTGGATGTCTTTCTTCCGCTCCGGATGTGGGAAGGAAATCGTGTAAGCACCGATGTGTTGCGTGATGCCGCCCGCTTCGCCATCAGCGACGTTGGCTTTGCGGATGACGTCGAGCAGCGAGGTTTTGCCGTGGTCAACGTGCCCCATGATGGTGACGACGGGCGGACGCGGCTTGAGATTCTCGGGAGAGTCTTCAAGATCAATTTCAACTTTCTTGACCGGCGCGTGAACTTGACCTTCGCCCTTGGCACGTTTCTCAACCTCGAACTTGACGCCATACTTCGCGCTGATCTGAACGGCATACTTCTCATCAATCGCCTGATTCACATTGGCGAACACCCCCGCTTCCATGAGATCAGCGATGATCTTGAACGGCTTTTGCTTGAGCGCATCAGCCAGTTCCCGCACGACGATGGGCGGTTTGATGACGATGACTCGCGCGTCAGCAGGCAACGAGAATCTCGGCACTGCGGGCTTCGCCGGCTCCGCCGGGCGGCTTGGGGCGCCGGGGCCGCGATAGGGTTGTGCGCCGGGGCGCTGGCCGGGGAAGCGTTGGCCACCGGGACCACCAGGTCCGCCTTGACCAGGCCCGCGACGGAACTGCTGCGTGTCACCACGTCGCAAGAAACTCGTCTGACTGGGTGCGCCAGGACGACCCGCTTGAGGCGCGACAGGTCTTGCTCCGCGCACTTCGGGAGGTTTGGGCTGCGGACGGGGAGCGAGCTGGATGAAACCAACCTTCTCGCCGACCTGCGGCTTGGGCGGGACTATGGGTTTCGGCGGCTCGACGGGCGCGGGCGGTTCCGCATGAACAGCAGTCGCGAGTTCAGCAACTGGCTCAGACGATGCAGATTCAACCGCAGGTTCAAAAATTGGTTCAGAGGTGATAGCCACCACGGGTTCAAGTTCAGGCGCGACGACCACCGGCGGCGGTTCGGGTGCTTTGATGATCTCGATCTTTTGCTCGACGTGAACGGGCTTGGGTGCTGGCGCAGGAGCGTCGGGCTTGAGTTTGGCAGCGAGATCAGGATGAGTCTTGAGGATTTCCTCTTCGAGATATTCGGCGGTGATCTTGTCGAGCGAGCTGGACGGAACTTTAGCGGCGGCAATGCCCAGCGCTTTGGCTGCGGTAAGGACTTCTTTGTTTTCCAGACCCAGCTTCTTCGAGATTTCGTAAATGCGTACGGGCATAATCGTTCAACACCGACATCCACACCGACCGCCAGATTGGACGTTTTGTCCTCATAGGCTCGAGACAAACCAACAGATGTTTCCTGCGAAACTCATGGTAAAAACAAGCGTTCACCAGCGATAGGCTGATGGACACAAGCTGTTGGAAATTGATCGCACATCGCGCTTCAAATTGGTTTTCACCGGAAACAAAAAAGCCGGAGGAGTAACTCGTCCGACTTCTAGTGCCAGTTGAACCGGCAGGGTTTCCGTTGAGTTGTATCATAGGAAAACAGGGATTTGAGGGTCAAGTTGCAAATCAGCCCAACTTTGAAGTTGATCGCGTGGCACAAACCGCGCGATTGCTTCACCCTTTATTTCCTGCAATACTCCGGCCCACATGATTACACCGACCTCAACAACGGACGCCGCCCAACCGTGGTGGCGTGGGCTGACTCGCTATCACTGGTTTGTTTTCATCGTCGCCTCTGCGGCCTGGTTCTTCGATTGTCTTGATCAACGCCTCTTCTCGCTCGCACGGATTCCCGCTCTCAATTCACTCATGGTGGACGCCAAACCCGGTGAGGTTCAAGCCGCCGCCAAAGAAGTCACCGCCATATTTCTCATCGGTTGGGGCATTGGCGGTTTGATATTCGGGGCATTGGGCGATCGCTTTGGGCGCGCGAAGATGCTGACGATCACTGTGCTGCTCTACTCCATCTGTACAGGTCTGACTTTTTTCAGCCGGACGTGGATTGATTTCGCGCTGTTGCGAATGTTGACCGGCATGGGCGTCGGCGGCGTGTTTGGACTCGCGGTGGCATTGATCGCTGAAACTGTGCCGAACAATTCTCGCACGGGCGCGCTTGGCATGTTGCAAGTGTTGTCCACGGTCGGAAACATCTCCGCCGGGCTGGTCAAGATGCTCATTGATAATATGGAGATCGCCGGAACGATCACCAAAGGCACGGGTTGGAAATGGATGTTCCTCGTCGGTGCATTGCCCGCGTTTCTCGTCATCCTCATACAGAAATATCTCAAAGAACCTGAGCCCTGGTTGAAATTGAAACGCGAAGGTCGCCTGCCCACCGGAAGCATCTTCTCGCCGTATGCCGGGCTGATGAAGGAAGCGCGCTGGCGCAAAAATCTTTTCGTCGGAGCAGTCATCGCTTCCACGGGCGTCGTCGCGCTTTGGGCCATAGGCGAATACGGCGTGGACTTGCAGCGGAATGTTTTCAAGACGTGGTATCTCGCCGATGGCGTTCCCGCAGATAAAGTCATGGCCAAGGTCAACATGGCCGTGACATATTCGTATCTGCTCTCGATGGTCGGCGCGGCTGTCGGCATGTGGCTCTTCACCAAGGTCGCGTCCAGGCTCGGACGGCGGCCAGCTTTCGCCATCGGCTTCAGCCTCGCGCTCGTCGTCACGGTGCTGGTGTATTGGAAAATGAATTCCCCCGCCGATGGCATGTGGATGTTGCCACTGATGACAAGTTGTCAGCTCGCGGTGTTCGCCGGTTTCGCAATTTATCTACCGGAACTTTTCCCCAGTCGCCTGCGCAGCACGGGCACTTCGTTCTGCTACAATCTGGGGCGGTTCGCTGCGGCGGCGGGCAGTTTCTTTTCCGCGACACTCGCAACGAAAGTTTATGGGCAGTTCGGGTCGCCAGCGATGGAGCGTTACTCCGCCATGACCATGTGCGCGATCTTTTTAATGGGTCTGGCAATACTGCCATTTGCCCCAGAAACTAAAGACAAGCCGTTGCCGGAAGATTAACGCGCCGCCCACGCACAACAGAGGCGATGAAGATTTTCCGTGAGCATGTTTTGGACAGAGGATCGGAAATCATTCTTAAGATTGGACGCACGCTGCTGGATGCTGGTCTGACCTGAACTCGCACCCACTGGATTCATAAGCTGTTGAAAACACGCTGTCGTTGGCGTGAATCCGCACCGGTATTTGCTTCGATGTTCGTCTTGGCAACCATCCTGCACAGCGGGATGACATGTTGTACAAAGGAGTCGTATTGCGGAATAAGTTCACGGTCCTCATTTCCTTGCTCGCCGGACTTGTTTTTTTCACACCTATAAAATCTCTCTCAGCAGATGTCTCATTAGCATGGGATCCGTCGCCCGACGCGAGCGTCGTGGGCTACAAGGTTTATTTCGGTGGCGGCAGTGGTAACTACACCAACTCCGCGCTCGTCGGCAATGTGACCAACGCCACGCTCACGGGACTTGCCAGCGGAGCGACATACTATTTCGCCGCCTCCTCCATAGACGGTTCAGGGTTTGAAAGCGATTTCTCCAACGAAACCTCCACCAACACCGCGTCGCCCGCCAACCAGACGCCCACGTTAAACTCGATTGCCAACCTGACTCTAAATGAAAGTGCCAGTGCCCAGGCTGTAACTCTTTCCGGCATTACATCCGGCGCGACGAACGAATCTCAAACGCTCACCGTCACTGCCAGTTCGAGCAACACAGGGTTGATCCCCAGCCCGACCGTCACTTACACCAGCCCGAACGCGTCCGGCTCGCTCGCGTTCACGCCCGTCACCGGCGCATTTGGGTCAGCCACGGTCACAGTCACAGTCACTGACGGAGGCACAAGCAACAACATCGTCACCCGCACGTTCACAGTCACCGTCAGTCCTGTGAACAACGCGCCGACACTCAATGCGATTACCAGCGTGAGCATCAACGAAGATGCCAGCGCGCAAACCCTGAATCTCTCCGGCATCAACTCCGGCGCAGCCAACGAATCTCAGACACTCACTGTCACTGCCAGTTCGAGCAACACCGGGTTGATCCCCAATCCCACCGTCACCTACACCAGCCCGAATGCGACCGGCTCGCTCGCGTTCACTCCCGTCGCCAGCGCGTCCGGTTCAGCCACCATTACCGTCACGGTCAACGACGGAGCGGCCAGCAACAACATCGTCACGCGCACGTTCACAGTCACCGTCAGCCCTTTGAACGACACGCCGACGCTCAACACGATTGCCAACTTGAATCTCAATGAAGACGCTTCTGCTCAGACAGTGAACCTCTCCGGCATCAATTCCGGCGCGGCCAACGAATCTCAGACGCTCACCGTCACCGCGAGTTCCAGCAACACAGGGTTGATCCCGAATCCCACCGTCACCTACACGAGCCCGAACGCCACCGGCTCGCTCGCGTTCACTCCCGTTGCCAGCGCGTCCGGTTCAGCTACGGTCACGGTCACGGTTGATGACGGCAGCAGTAGCAACAACATCGTTACGCGCACGTTCGTGGTCACCGTCAATTCTGTGAACCAAGCACCCACGTTGAATACGCTGGCGAACATCACGGTCAATGAAGGCGTCGCACAGCCAGTCAGCCTAGCGGGAATCAGCTCCGGCGCGGCCAACGAATCTCAGGCGCTCACCGTCACCGCGAGTTCCAGCAACACAGGGTTGATCCCGAATCCCACCGTCACCTACACCAGCCCGAACGCGACCGGCACAATCACCCTCACCTCAGCGTCTGGAGTCTCCGGCTCTGCCACCATCACCGTCACGGTGAACGACGGCGGCACGAGTAACAACATCGTCACACGCACGTTCACCGCCACCGTGAACCGTCTGCCAGTCATCTCCGCCATCACCAACCGCACCATCTTGGTGAACACCACCACGCCCGCGATTCCATTCACGATCAGCGACACGGAAACAACCGCAACAAGCCTGACTGTCACGGCCAGTTCGTCCAATCAATCCCTCGTGCAAGACGGCGATATTGTTCTTGGCGGAACAGCGGGAAATCGCACCGTAACCATCGCGCCACTCAGCGATGCAACGGGCGTGGCGAACATCACGATCTCTGTCAGTGATGGTTCAGGAAGTTCGAGCCGGACGCTGCAACTGAGTGTCGTGCCGAAGCCTGTTGCCCCGTCCAACCTGCGTGTCGCTCAAGCGCTGCCTTGATAGAAACATTCCGCTCTGTCACCCAATGATTCATTCTCGCGGTTGACCCGCAGCGGGACTCCTGACCACAATCCCGCATGGCAAATCCAGAATTGCAGATTGAGAAACTTGTCACCGGCAACGGTGCTTCACCCAACAACGGCGACACCGTGTCCGTGCATTACACCGGATGCTTCATGGACGGCAAAAAATTCGACAGCTCCGTGGATCGTGATGAACCGTTCGCCTTCGTACTGGGCGCGGGGCAAGTCATCACTGGCTGGGACATTGGCGTCGCGCAAATGAAGATCGGCGACAAGGTGAAGCTCACCATTCCACCCGAGTTGGCGTATGGCCGCGATGGTTATCCCGGCGCAATTCCTCCGAACGCCACGCTGGTGTTTGAGGTGGAGTTGTTAGGGATCAACTAATGGCGGCAAAGGAAATTGCAGCCTTTGTCCCGGGAAATCCCTCCTAAATTCCTGAAACAAAAGTTTGCTCCACAGGCAATTAAGCTGGGAATACTGTCCCAACCATGAACCGTGATAGGCTGCAAAACGCAAGGCCTAGTTAGATGTTAGATGAATGCAGAACCTCCCAAATCTAGCGGTGGCTGGAAGCACCCGGTTCTAATTATAGGGATCATCATCTTCGGAATTGCAGCTTACTTTGCCTATTCCGTTTATTGGCTGGTTAATCGCAAGATTCCTGAGTCTTACGCGGCTTGGACGGCTGGAGACTTGATCGTCGAGCATCTACGCAATCACAGCAATAATTGGCCTCGGAGTTGGGAAGATTTACAGTCTGCCGCCAATTCGAGACTCACCAATGGCATGAATGTGTGGACACCGGTTGACCGCTTACCGCGCTACGTGAAGATTGACTGGGATATTGATGCCAATGCATTGGCGAAGCAAGTAAGCGGCAATCCGACACAGGCCGTCCGAGTGGTGACGCGGCTGGACGGTGGGAGATTATCGGCTGGGTGGGGACACGAACCGAACGGCGTCATTAGCAACTATTTGAAGGGCCAATGAAATCATCTCCTCCTGCGCTGCAGCGCCTGACAAGCCGCAGGAATATATTGTTCTGTTATGCGTGTGTTGTTTCACTCGCTCCAATTGCATCGAGTTTCAGCGGCAAGCCAGCAGGCGGAGCGTTGGCGTTCTGCGCCGCCATTCAGTGGATGTTGGTTTTAAAGTTTGAGTCGGATCTGCGATTGTTGAGAGTGATTGACCGACTACAGAAATGACGATGACGTGACCAACCATGCGCTGCTATCTTTCTCGGATGCACATGTGGAATGGCATCGCTGGACAGATGCGCGCACCATCAAAGCCTACTCCGCGAGCTACCACGGTCACATGAGATGTCGCCCGGAAACCTAGACCAGGCCTGGCTGCGGGAGCGCACGACGGTGAAATGACGGATTGTCAGGAAACTTGTGTGCGACAGAAACCTTGCCCCACGCTTGCACGGCAGCGGCGTTATGATAGCGTCACGCCCGCGACGTTTCACGCCGGTGTGGCGAAATGGCAGACGCACGGGACTTAAAAAATCAGTTTTGGCCTTTTAATGCGTAATCTTCCGGCTGCTTCAATTACACTTCTCACCCTTATTCTATTGAGTGCAACGCATGTTTTGCCTGTGTCCATTGGGGGTGAGATTCCGACTATGAAACTAGCACAAATACTAGCACAAACGACTTGGGCTAACGTCTCTGCTGTTTTCAAGTGGACACTTTGTCCACTTGCCTCTCGCTCTCCGCCATGCGCCTTCTTCGTCCTGTTGTATCGCCTGCCCCGCAGCAAGCTCCGCTGGTCGGCGTCACGATGCGATGGCCACGATGCCTTGCGCGACGCTCTAGGGCTCGATTTAAGACACTTTGATTTCGTCTGAGGGTGCGGACAAAGAAAAGAGCCGTCCACCTTTCGATGGACGGCTTGAACCGTGCAACCAAAA
>CAMCWI010000017.1 GCA_945882065.1 Akkermansia muciniphila | reverse complement strand
TGGGAATGGGGCTTGCCAGTTTTTAGCGCGAGCAGAGTCAGTCCCGCGCCGAGCGCAAGGACGATGGCAAACGAGATGAGTTGTTTTTTGTTCATGGATCAGAATCAGGGTTGAGCGGGTTTGGAGGATTGCACGGATTCCGGCAGCAGCGGCTCGCCGAGAAGTTTTTCGATTTCGATGACGAATTGGTGATAGGCGACGGCGGCTTCGATGCGTTGCAGCCGCAGTTCCAGCAACGTACGTTGAGCGTCGAGCAGTTCGAGTTGCGAGAAGCGCGCCCGCTCCATGCCTTCGCGCGCCAACTGCAAGACGGATTCGGCGTCAGGCAACATCTCGCGTTCCAGCGCGTCGAGTTCCGTCGCGGCGTGAAGCAGTTCTTGCGAGATGCCAAATAAGGCGGTGCGCAGACGAAGTTCCGTGCCCGCTTGCTGTGCGCCCGTTTTGTCGCGCAACGCCCTGGCTTCAGCCCGAGCACCCTGATGGCGGTCGCTGAACGCCAGCGGCAGCGAGAATTGGAACACAAAGCCCACGTCATCCGGACCGGCGAATTGCCGCACGCCTGCACCCGCCGTGAGATCAGGGCGACGGCGCGCATCAGCCAGTTTGACCTCCGCATCGCGCACGGATTTTTCGCAGGCCCAACGTGTGAGTTCTGGACTGCGATTGATGCGCCCGGCCAGTTCATCAAACGAAGGCATGGCCGAGCGAACAAACAAATCCGCCTGAAGTTCGGCAAAGGTTGCGTTCGTCGCGCCCCACAGGGCAGCCAACTGGCGTCGCGCGACGAGTAGTTCGTGTTCAGCATGTTCCTCGGCGATGCGTGCTTTGGAGAGCAGGATGTTCGCACGTTTTTCTTCGATGGGCGACGCGCGGCCCGCCGCCACGCGGCGTTTTGCAAGCGCGAGGGTTTCCTCCGCGAGCTTGGTGGCTTCGCGGGCGAGCGTGACTTCGTATTGATCGCCCACGACGTGAACAAACCGCTCGGCCACGGCGGCGAGCACTTCGACGCGGGCGGTTTCCGCCTCGCTGCGTTTTTGCGTGCGGAAGGCATCGGCGACTTCTGAGCGCGCCGCGCGTTTGCCACCGAGTTCAAAGAGCTGGCTCAGTTGCAGCGTAGTTTGGGCCGAATGCGCGGCGCGAAAATCTCCAGTGCCAAAAACGTCTTCCACTTCGATCGTTAGCGCGGGATTGGGGCGCACTCCGGCTTGCAATCTGCGTGCATCGGCGGCTTGCAGATCAAAGCCGTAAGCGAGCAGTGACGGATTCCGAGCGAGAGTCAGCGTGGCGGCCTCGCGCAGCGTCAGTGCGGGAGGGGCGTTGGTTTCATTTTCGGCTGAACTGTTGGCGGCTATACAGGCGGAGACGATGACTCCCGTCAGCGCGAGACGAATAGATTGGCGATTCAATTTTGACATAAGCAAACACGGACAAACTGACACGGGAAAAAATGGCAAGCACCGTCACACGACGGGTTGCGAAAGGGAATGCCGGAACGGGCCGCGCAGTGCGGAAGATTCAGGCAAAAGAGAAATCAAATGAGGAGAACGGTCGTGCGCAGGCCGAGCATGCCTGCCGATAGCGGCGGCGGCGACTCGGTGGCCGTTGCAGCAGCTGGATTGATTGAAATCAGGGGCGTGAAAATGGAATTGATTGCGGTGATGGCAATCGGCGAGGGGTAAGTTTGCGTGGCGGTGATGATGTTGCGTTGCCGGATTTGATCGGGCGCTTCGCCGAGCATGAAATGCAGGACGTGATCGGTGCCGTCGTGGTCGTGGGTTGAAAACAAGTCGCCAAGCAAATCCAGGGAACTTTCGTGATGGTGGTCAGCCGCTGATTGGTGCGACAACCGAACATCGAAATGATTACCATCGGATTGGATGGCGATTTTGTGACCGTGGCCATGCTGCGCAAGCCAGATTGCCGTAGCGATAAACACCGGTTGTAGGTGGATGAAGACGAACAATCCCAAGGCGAATAATCCGGCGTACCACCGGGTGCTAACGACCTGATGTTGTGTGATCCGCGACATGCGGGCAAAGAGTTGTCATTACCACCTGATGAGTCAAGTGTTTCAATGATTTTCTGTCGGAGCGCGGTATGTGAGTCGATCAATCCATGCCAATGCTATCGCAGACAGCACGAAAGTCATGTGAATGGCCACCTGCCAAAGCAACTCGTGGGTGGTTTGCGCTTTTGCCACAATGAAACTCTTGAGCAGGTGGATCGAGGAGATACCGATCAAGGCTGTGGCGAGTTTTACCTTCAAAACGCCTGCGTTGACATGTGAGAGCCATTCCGGCTGGTCGGGATGGCCCTTGAGGTTCAGCCGGGAAACAAACGTTTCGTATCCGCCGACGATGACCATGATGAGCAGGTTGGCGATCATCACCACGTCGATCAGTCCGAGTACACTAAGCATGACGATCATTTCAGGGGCTTTTACGTCTAAGGGAATAGAGGCGGGTGCGGGGTGGTTGAGCAGCGCAAAAGCGATGAGATGCCAAAGTTCCACTAGGAAGCGATAGACATAAACGCCTTGGGCCACTATCAGCCCGAAGTAAAGCGGGGCTTGTAGCCATCGGCTCAGGAAGATGAAACTTCCCAAAGTGCCTGTGAACCGTGCGTCCTTAGTTACACTCATAATACAACGTCTATGCTGATGATGTTCACTTGTTCTCCGCCTCGAACGTGGCGACGAGCGGTCGGTGGTCCGAGCCCTGTCCCCAATTGGGAATCACAGGAATGTAGGTTTGTTCTTTGTTCCATTCGCGCGCCATGCCGGGACTGAGAAGTAGATAATCAATGCGTGAGTAGGTGTCTTCCACGCCGTAGTAATGCGTCCAGGTTTCATTGCGCGGGAAAAAATTCGGGTTAGAAGGGTTGGGCAAGTTGTCGCCGTTCTTCTCGGCGGGGCGCGTGTCGGTGAGTTTTGTTTTGCCGCGACCGACGACTTCCTTGACGGCTTTGGTGTTATAGGTGTCGTTGAGATCACCGAGGACGACGAGGTTGGCGTCGGGTTTTTCGGCGAGGCGTTTGTCCACGATCTCGCGGAGGACTTTCGCTTCTTCGAGACGGAGTTCACCTTCGTCCGCATTGGGAATGGGGCGGCGGGACTTGAGGTGCGCGCCGATGAGCGTGAATTGATAGTGGTCGTTCACCTTGATGTCCACGTCGGTGAACCCACGACTCACACGAAAGCGCTTTCCGTTGAGCAGAAAGCTGTCGTTTGTGTGCGGGCGACGGGCAACGATCGGAAACTTGCTCAACACAGCGACGTGGATGTTGGTGTCGAAGCCGGTGACGTGTTCATAGTGCGGGAGGTCGAGTCCGGCGCGCTTGAGCGAGTCGCGCAATTCGAGCAACGCGCTGAGTTCGCCCATCTCCTCAAACGCGATCACGTCGGGTTTCATCGCGAGGATGACTTCGCGCACTTTGGCTTTGGCTTCGGGTGATTTGACGCTCTTGCGCGATTCAGTGGGCTGATCGAGATAATTTTCAACGTTGTAGGCAGTGACGCGAAAGGTTTCCGCGACGAGGTGGGGCGGAATTAAGGCGATGGCCGCGATGATCGCCGTAAGAGTGATGCGTTTCATTTCGCGAAAGTCTAAAGGGCGAAGGTCTCAGTCTAAAGGCTAAAGTCGAAGGTCTAAAGTTTGGGTGTGCGATTGCTTGCAGCTTCGTTCTCGCAAATCATTTGCGCGGTAGCCACACTGCGTTACATGTCTTGGTTGCAAGGGCTGGATGAAAGCCTGTTCCGATTTATCAATCACACGTTGAGCAATCCTTTGTTCGACGTGCTCATGCCGTGGTTGAGCGGCAACCGGATTTTAATTCCCATCGGCATTTTTGCGGCGGCTGTTTTTATTTGGCGTGGGAAGGGCAGGGCGGTGTTGTTTCTCCTCCTGCTCGGCATTGCGGTCGGCGTGACGGATGGACTCGTCTGCAACACGCTCAAACACGCCATCGGTCGCGTGCGTCCGTGCGCGGCGTTGGAGAACGTCCACCTGCTCGTGGGCTGCGGAGCGAATGGCGCGATGCCATCGTCTCACGCTGGCAATATGTTCGCGGCTGCGATGGTGGCGTTTCTGTTCTATCGCCGCAGTGCATGGGTGATGTTTCCGTTGGCGGTGGCAGTGAGTTTTTCCAGAATTGCAAACGGCGTTCATTATCCCAGCGATGTCGTGATTGGCGCAATTCTTGGAATGGGCACAGGTTTCGCAGTCGTATTCACTTTGAACAGACTCTGGCGGTTCGTTGGCTCAAAATGGTTTCCGCTCTGGTACGCGCAGTTGCCATCGCTCGTGCCGAGCGCAGGCATCACGCATCTGACTTCGCTTCGCTCCGGCGTGACGAGCCAAGACGAGGGCACGCATTGGTTTCTGGCTGGCTGCGTTTTGATCGTGTTCGTGACGCTCGCTCGCTGGCTTTATCTGGCGAGCGGAACCATCGAGTTGAGCGAGGACGAGGCGTATCAATGGGTGTGGTCGAAGCATCTGGCGCTTTCGTATTACAGCAAGCCGCCGCTGATCGCGCTCACGCAATTCGTCAGCACCAGCATCTGGGGTGATACGGCGTTTGGCGTGCGCTTCTTCTCGCCGTTGATTGCCGCAACTCTGGGTTTCATGTTGTTGCGCTTCTTCAAACGCGAGGTGAACGGACGTGCCGGGTTTTTTCTCGTGTTGATTGTCACGGCGACTCCGTTGCTTTCAGTCGGAGCAACGCTGCTGACGGTTGATCCGCTGACGGTATTGTTCTGGACAGCGGCGATGTTGGCGGGCTGGAAAGCGGTGCAGGAGAATTCGCGCACAAGTGATTGGCTGTGGACAGGCCTGTGGATGGGTTTGGGTTTTCTGAGCAAGTATTCCTCGCCGCTGATGTGGATGTGTTGGGCGATATTTTTCATCGTGTGGCCGCCCGCGCGAAAACATCTATGCACGCGCGGCCCGTGGCTGGCGTTGCTGGTGAATCTGCTCTGCACCTTGCCGGTGCTGATCTGGAACATGCAGAACGGCTGGATTTCGCTCAAGCACGTCGCGCGGCACACGGGCGTGGGCAAAGCCGCTGCGCCATTATCTAAACATCTTTCGTGGCTCGGAGAATTCCTTGGCTCTGAAATGGCGTTGCTCAACCCGATCTTTTTTGTCGCGATGACGGTTGCTCTCATCGCGATCTGGCGCGCGAAGAAGCGCGATGCGCGTCTGGTTTTTCTGTTCTGCATGGGCGCACCGGTTTTTCTGCTCTACATTTTTCTATCACTGCGCTCGCGCGTGCAACCGAATTGGGTCGCACCATCCGTGCTGCCGATGTTTGTCGTGATGGTCATCTACTGGGACGCGCGAATGAGCGATGGCGCGCGGCGCGCGAAGTGGTGGCTGATGGCAGGGTTGCTTTTTGGTTTTGTGTTCGTGGCGGTATTGAATGAATCGCGATTGATCGAGCGTATCACGGGACGGGCGTTGCCAGCCAGCATAGACCCATTGAGGCGTGTCCGGGCGCACTCCGAACTGGCGCGTGTGGTGAATGAAGCGCGGCAGGCTTTGTCGAAGGAAGGGAAGCCAGTGTTCGTCATCGGCGATCATTACGGCGTCACGAGTCTGATGACGTTCTACATGCCGGAAGCAAAATCGCGCGTGGCGAACGATCCGCTCGTCTTCGTGATGCCGAGCGAGACGCCGCGCAACCAGTATTACTTTTGGCCTGGTTACGGGGAATCTTGCAAAGGCCAGAATGCGATCTTTGTGGCGCAACGCGATGACGCAGAGTTCGTGAATGGCTGGGCGAGCAAATGGTGGCGAGGTGAAACGAACTTCGTTGAATCCGTCGCCAAAAGCGAACCTGCGCCGTCTTGGTTGACGAACCAATTTGAATCCGTGCAGAGCATCGGCGTTCGCGAAATCAAGCGGCGACGACAAACTTATCAAGTCATCGAGATGTACGAGTGTCGCAACTTGCGTTGATGCGATGGCTTCCCGTGATGAAATTATTTTAACGACGAGCGAATACGACCTCGATGCGACGCTGGCCTGTGGGCAGGCGTTTGGTTGGGAGCGGGACTCGGATGGATGGACGGGAGTGATTCAAGGGCGTTGGGTTCGACTTGCGAGCGTGGCTGACGGAATCAAAGTCCACCTTGCTGAAACGTCGCGTGACCTTGTGTGGCTCAGTGGTTATCTCCGGACGAACGTGAACATCCGCGAGGTCGTCGCTACGTTTCCAAAAGACGACGAACATTTACGCGATGCAGTCAGGATGTGTGCTGGGTTGAGGTTGGTGCGGCAAGACCCGTGGGAGTGTCTTGCTTCCTTCATCCTCTCCTCCACAAAACAGATCGTGCAGATACGGCAGATCGTTCGTGCTTTGTGTGAGCGTTACGGCACAGCGGTGGTGATACCGCGCGGAGAGGCATCACGGTTTTCTTTTCCGACAGCGACTCAATTGGCGGCATTGAGTGAGACGGATTTGCGTGCGTGCAAGATGGGGTTTCGCGCGCCCTATTTGCTGGCTGCGGCGCGGTGCGTGACTTCAGGAGAAATCAATCTTGAGTCGGTCGGGAGCATGAAATTGTCGCAGGCTCGCGAGGAATTGATGAAACTGGACGGCGTGGGTGAAAAGATTGCCGACTGTGTGTTGCTCTTTGCGTACGGGTTTCCGACGGCGTTTCCGGTAGATGTGTGGGTGCGCCGCGTTTTGTCGCAATTTTATTTTCGCGGGCGCAACGTGAAGCCGGATCGGTTGCGACGATTCATCGAAAGGCACTTTGGGCCGAACGCGGGTTACGCCCAGCAATATCTTTTTCATCACGTCCGCCTGACGAGCGTCAAAAAGGTTTCCAGAGAACAGACTGAAATCTAGTTTCCGATATGACTATGAACATCGAAGCGTTATTGAGTCCGGCGGAATATCAGGCGCGGCGTGCGCGCGGATTTGTGGGAGAGGTCTGCGTGGTGTTTGATGTCTTGCGCGCGACGAGTGTCATTGTGACGGGACTTGCGAATGGCGCGGGCGGGTTCGTTCCTGCGGAGGAGATTTCTGAAGCGGTGACGTTGCGTGCAAAGTATCCCGGTGCATTGCCTGCGGGGGAGCGAGAGGGATTGAAGATCACAGCAGCGCAGAGCGGGGGCGTGGAATTTGATTTTGGCAACTCACCTCGCGAGTACACCAAGTCGCGTGTATCTGAGAAGATCATCATCTCGACAACGACCAATGGAACTCGCGCGTTGCGCGCCTGCGAGACGGCGGACGCTGTAGCTGTAGGGTCGTTCTTGAATCTCACTGCGACCGTGATGTGGCTTCAATCGCGCGGGGCGTCGCGTGTGGTGCTGGTTTGCGCGGGCACGGGAGAGTCGGCTGCGTTGGAAGACATCCTATGCGCTGGTGCTTTCTGTGACTTGCTGGCGCGTTCAAAACAGACGTGTGTAGTGGAAGATTCAGCGGCTGCTGCGTGGAGTGTCTTTCGCGAGGCTGGCAACGATCTTCTTGGAGCAATGCGCCATGCACAGAACGGGCGACGACTTTTGGAAAATCCTGAGTTGCGCGACGACGTGGAGTTTTGTCTTCGACGGGATGTGTTCGAGATCGTCGGCTTGATGGGGCGCGACGGAATGATCCGCCGCGTATGAATTGTTCAATGCACGACCATGCCGAGAATGTTCTGGCGTGATACTGCACCGTAGATGCGGCTGTCTGCGCTGTTGTTGCGATTGTCGCCGAGGACAAAGTATTGGTTCACGCCGCAGATCCACATTTGTTCATCGTACTTTGGACCAGGAAAGGTTGGCGTTCCTTGCGGAAGATAGGGCTCCTGAAGTTCTTTGCCGTTGATGAAGAGGTGACCTTTTTTAACCACCACGGTATCACCCTGTTTGGCCACAATGCGTTTTACGGCGTAGCAGTTGTCCGCAGGATCGCGCAGCACAACGATCTCCGAGGGCTTTGGATCACGCACATGATAGACCCAGCGATTGAGGACGTAGCGTTCGTCGTCACGGAGAGTCGGTGACATGCTCTGGCCGATGACATGGACGGATTGCATCACATAGTGAGTGACGAAATAAAAGCTGCCGTACGAGAGACCAGCAATCAGCGCGGTGAAGAAAAGGTTTTTTAAGAGTAACTTCCAACGCATTTGTGCCAGCCCGGAGACGGGAGCAGATGATTGTGCTGGAGAGTTTTTTTCTCCCGGTGCCGAATCAGGTTTCATTTCAAGTTGCATACGCGCAGGTAAAATTTTTGTCCGCGAGTATTATTTCCACTTGCCAGTGAGTAGGGCAAGGTGAGTGAATACGTATGTGACAGAGGAGACTACGGATTTGAGTAGATGGCCGGGGAGCGAAGTCGAATAGGGCCGTGTTGCGACGAGGGTGGGCGACCTGGCCCGTGAACGGTCAATTAGTTGGCGGGGGGGGGCTAAGTTTTCTCGGCGTGGTCTTCTCGATTGCCTCGCGGAGATTTTCAAGCAGGAACGGTTTGCTGACAATAAAGTCCACACCTGTCAGCGGGGTCTCGGCGGACTTGAGCATCTCAGCGTAGGCTGTGATGAGGACGACAGGCTGTGCGGGGGAGATGACTTTGATGGAAGCAGCGAGTTCGTCTCCCTTCATGCCGGGCATAGCGTAATCCGTGATGACGAGGTCAAACTTTACCTTGTTGAACAGGGCGAGAGCTTCCTTGCCGCTGGCAGCGGTCTCCACTTGATGTCCGTCGAACGCCAACATCATCCGCACCGCATCGCAAACATAGGGTTCGTCGTCCACAACAAGGATGTGGCGTGGTGCGATTGGAGGCTTGCTCATGTTTGTTTGCATCGCGATGTTCGCTAAACTGGGTGCGACTGACTTTACCCCAACAGGTTTCGGATGCCAGCTTTGTTTGGGAAATAAAGAAATGGTGCCCCGGCACGGACTCGAACCGTGGACCAATTGATTAAGAGTCAACTGCTCTACCAACTGAGCTACCGAGGCAACCAAGGCTGCGAAGCATCTCAATCCCTCTTCCGCTTGTCAATCTCGCCGCCGGTTTTTTTTGGTCGGGACGCCACCTGACTGATCGTTTCTTTACGATCCGCACTCACGATGAGTAGCCAGTCGCCAGCGGACGGCGTTTCAAATTTCAGATTCGCGGCATTGGTTTGGGAGTTGGCGGCGCGGGTTTCACCCGTGCGCGGATTGAACCATGCTGATTTTCCATTCGCCGGGATTGTTCCCGGCGCGAGGCTTACGATGCGATCTTGTGGAGAATAAATCACGATCATGTCTTGCGACCCAGTCTTGGCCGCTGCCACATGTCTCGATGGAGCATCGAATTCTGATGGGTTCGCCAGCGATTTCGCCGAGGGTGTGAGTCGCCAGAAATCTTTCCCCGCAAAACAATCTGACATGGGCGCGATGGCGGCTGCGCCGGGCCATATCAATGCCTGTCGCCACGGTTGTGAAACTTCGTCTGCACGGGGAATCACATTCCATTCTGCAGTGTCTTTGGAGGCGTAGCTTACTCCTGCGGGTGTGTTGAGCAGGAGACTCCACCACATCAATCGCCGCGAAAGATCAGCACTGACGCTGCGGGAGTTCACGCTGGATGTCGTGCCTTCGAGTGGTGGATTGACCGTGATGATCGGGCGCATCGGAGTCTTTGTTCGCTCTGTTGCAATTGGGCCATTCAATAACCACGCCAACGAAGTTTCATCCGTGGCTGTCGTTGTCTGAATGCCAAACACGTTCGCCCAGCGTTCCTGCCGGAAACCATCAAGTGCCCATAATGATTCTCCAGGTAGCAAAATCACGGGCGCGTGCGACACGGCATTGAAGACCGCGCGGCCGATGCGTTGCCAGCGCGCGGCCTGCGCTCCGGTGCTGTCGCACTCGAACGCCACCACCCACGCCACATCATCGGCACCCCAACGCGCCATAGCATAACGCATCAGCGTGATGGCTTGATCTTCTGGCAACGCCGCTTCCAATGCGTCGCCGATTTCCCAGAGCGGCGCCATGGCGTTGAGCAATCCGGCGCGATTCGCGGCTAAAATTTTTGCATCAAGCTGCTTTGCAAAATCCAGATTTACATTCACGCGCTCGCAACCATTGAAGGCAGCAGCCTTCGCGTCTTGTTTATCTGTCTGCAATCGCCATGTTGTCACGTTGAACTTCTGCGAGGCGCGCGTTTGGGTGTAATGCTCCCACTCGCTTGCGGAAGATTTCGCGGCGGCGAGCCATGCAGTATCGCCGAGCCAGAGGAACGGCGTGCGGTCTGCGTGTTCAAGATGCTGCTGATCGCGCGCGACTTGAATCGGGCCGTGTTTGGCGAAGCTCGATTCGCCTTTGGGTGCTGTGCAATCAAACTCGCCGGATTGTCCGTTCAACCCACGGTTCGCCGTGTCTGAACACATCGTGTAATACTTCCAACGTCCAGGGAACGTCGGCTTGAAGCGCACCCGCCACGTCTTGCCGCCGTCCCAAAATCCATAGACGCGATTCGTCTCACCGAGCGGCGACACGAACAACGCGCGCACCTCAGCCTCCTGCAACGCATTTGTATAGTTCACGCTGCTCTTGAGTATGATCTCTGTGCGTTGCCATTTGGAGACGGAGAAGATTTTTTCCGCTCGCGCGGCGATGGGCAAGCAGAGCAGAGCGGATGTCGCCGCTGCCAGAAACAATCGGGAGAGTTTGTTGAGTGCCATGTGCGCTTCATGTGAACGAAAACCGCGCGGCGTGTCAAACTTCTGAATGATACGGAGCGCGGCGTGAACGCCGCGCTCCGTTTCCACTCCGAAGCGCGTCTTGACGCAACGACGCTTCACGATAACCTACGCTCCCTGCGTCAATCAGTTGTCGCACGTCATACAAAACAGATGTCATCCAGCCCTCACACGTCCAAAAAGAACGTCGAACACGCCGAACTCGCGGCGCAGCTTCGGGCTGCCGCCGAGTTGTTGGAAAAAGCGGCTGCGAATCGCGAGGTGCTGGGACAACTCTCTCAGGAAGAACGCACGCGTTTGCTCAAGGCAGCGGGAGACATCTATTGCCCGGACGTGCGCGAGCGTCGCCGTCTAGTCAAAGCCACTTCGCGCCAACGCAAGAGTGACAGGACTGATCGCGTTCAGTCGGTGTTGAACGAAACTGGCATCCGCACATTGCGCCGCAAGCCCGTGTTCACCACTCCGAATCTTCCGCCGCCGCCGAAGATTGAACCACAGGAGGTGGAGAGCGATCCCGAGTTCCGCGAAGTCGTCGAACCGCAGAATTGTTACATCTGCAAGAAGGACTACTCGACCATCCACCACTTCTACGATCAGCTTTGTCCCAAGTGCGCGGACTTGAATTTTCGCAAGCGCACTGAGTCGGCGGATTTGCGAGGTCGCGTGGCGTTGCTTACTGGCGGGCGCGTGAAGATCGGTTATCAAGCGGGAATCAAACTGCTTCGCGCCGGGGCGCAACTCATCGTGACCACGCGTTTTCCGCGCGACTCAGCGATGCGTTATGCCGCCGAGCCAGATTTCAAAGACTGGGGACATCGGTTGGAAATCTTTGGACTCGATTTGAGGCACACGCCGAGCGTGGAAGCGTTTTGCCAGCACATGAAGCAGAAGTATTCGCGGCTGGATTTCATCATCAACAACGCGTGTCAGACCGTGCGTCGTCCGCCAGATTTCTACGCACACATGATGGCGGATGAGAACAAGGCGTTGAACTCAATGCCGGAGAACGTTCAACATCTGGTGGGAGCGTATGAAGGGTTGCGGGGTTATCACATTTTGCCTGAAGGTGGAAACACATCGGCGTTGCTGGATCAGAAACTTTCTGAAGTGGCGGGGCTGACTCATGCGGCGGAGTTATCGCAAGTGCCGTTGCTGCCGGAGGAACTCGCGGCGCAGAAGGCGTTGTTCCCCGAAGGGAAGCTGGATCAAGATTTGCAACAGGTGGATTTGCGCGCGCACAACTCGTGGCGGATGCGGATGCACGAAGTTCCTGCTGTGGAATTGCTGGAAGTGCAACTCGTCAACGCCGTCGCGCCGTTTATTCTCAACGCGCGCCTCAAGCCATTGATGATGCGTACGCCGGAGCGTGACAAACACATCGTCAACGTCTCAGCAGTGGAGGGGCAGTTCTATCGGAAGTTCAAGACCACGCGGCATCCGCACACGAACATGGCCAAGGCCTCGCTTAACATGATGACGCGTACGGCGGCGGCGGATTATCACGCGGACGGCATCCACATGAACGCGGTGGACACGGGTTGGGTGACGGACGAAGACCCGGTGCATATCGCCACACGCAAGGTGGCCGAGCATCGCTTCCATCCACCGTTGGACATCGTGGATGGCGCGGCGCGAATCGTTGACCCGATCATCGCTGGCATCAACACCGGGCATCACCTCTGGGGAAAATTCCTAAAAGATTACGTGCCGACGGATTGGTGAGCGGTGGTGAAGTTGAAATTTTTTCAGCCTGTCTCCGTATTAGGAATCGTCATCACTCGACATCAACGCTCGTCCATACCAGCATCAGCGCGTTCACCTTCTCCCTTTCGGTCAGTGTCATTTAACCTCGCTGCGCTTCCGCGTTGTCATCCGCTGTCGCCGTCCGTAGTCTGGCTCTGCGCTCAACGCATGACGCCAACACAACAACACGCCACTCTTTCTGCCGCGAATTGTGAGGTCGCCTTCGACCGACTCACACGGCATCTCTTTGCCACGGACGCGTCGCACTATCAGATCGAGCCGATGGCCGTGGCGTTCCCGCGTGATTCCAAACAAGCTTCCGCAATCATCCAGGCCGCAGCGCAGGCTGGCGTGTCGGTCATTCCCCGTGGTGCGGGAACGGGACTTGTCGGCGGTGCCATCGGCGAAGGCGTGGTCGTGGACTTCTCGCGTTACGCACGCCTCATCACGGATTTCGATGCGGAGAAGCGCACGGTGCGTGTCGGCGCAGGTGTGGTGCTGGATCAGTTGAACAGTTTTCTCAAGCCGGAAGGTTTCATGTTCGGCCCGGATGTGGCCACGAGTTCGCGCGCGACGTTGGGCGGTATGATTGCGAACAATTCTTCCGGTGCGCGCACGGCGTTGTTTGGCACGACGGCGGATCACATCTTGGAATTAGAGATCGGGATGGCGGACGGGCGTGTGCTTCAGGTCGGGCCGGAGCGTGGGACGCTGGCTGTGCAACGCGAGTTGCTGGAGAACATGACGATGTTCAACGAACTCCAGATCAAGGAGCGATTCCCCGAAGGATTGTTGAAGCGTTGGCCGGGTTACGGGTTGGAGCGAGTGGCGCGTCAACCGAACAATCTCATCAACGTTCTCGCCGGAAGCGAGGGCACGCTGGCGGCAATTCTTTCTGCGAGCATCAAGATTGTTCCGACGCCGGATGAGATCGGACTGGGCTTGATCTTTTTCGATTCTGCGGCGGAGGCAATGCAGGCCACGGTGGAGTTGGAGGATTTGAAACCGTCCGCCGTGGAATTTCTTGATCGCATGTTGCTGGATCAAACGCGCGGTCAACGGGAGTTTCAAGCGGCGCGGGATTTGTTGGAGTTGGATGCCAAGCCAGCGGCGGGTGTGCTGGCGGTGGAGTTTCAGGGGCATGTGGAGGAGCGGTTGGCGGCGATGGAGAAACGTCCGTTCGGCACGCGCAAGAAAATCATGCACACGCTGGCCGAGATCAATCTCGTCTGGGCGTTGCGCAAACAGGGGCTTTCGTTGCTGACGAGTTGCAAAGGTTCGGCCAAGCCTGTGACATGCATTGAAGACGCGGCGGTGCGACCGAAGGATTTGCCCGCTTACTACAATGGACTTTCCGAGTTGTTGCACGATGCGGGGATTGAGGCGTCGTTCTACGGTCACGCGGCGGCGGGGTTGTTGCATGTGAGGCCGGTGTTGGATTTGCACAACGCAGGCGACTTGAAAAAGTTTCGTGAGATATCTGAAGAGACAGCGGCGTTGGTGCGGCAGTTCAAGGGATCGTTCTCAGCGGAACACGGCGTGGGCATCGCACGCACGGAATTTCTCAAGGCGGAAGTCGGTGACGAAATGTATCTCCTGATGCGGCAGATCAAAAAGTCGTTCGACCCGCACAATGTTTTCAATCCGGGCAAACTCATTGATGACGGGCGTTATCGGCTCGATACGAATCTGCGTCCCGCAGTCGGTGCGGCGGTGAAGCTGCCGTTCGAGCCGGTGCTGGCGTTTGCGGCGCGGGACGGATCGTTCGTCGCGAACCTTGAGCAATGCAACGGCTGCGGTGGTTGCCGCAAAGAAACGGCGACGATGTGTCCGACGTTCATTGCGACAGGCGAGGAGATCATGTCCACGCGAGGCAGGGCAAACGCCATCCGTGCGGCGTTGGAGATTCGCGGCATGAAGAGCAAAGACGTTTTGCGCTGCGAAGAAATGGAAGGCGCGCTGACGAATTGTCTCTCGTGCAAAGCTTGCACGAACGAATGTCCGTCCAACGTGAACATGGCGTTGCTGAAAGCGGAATTGCAGTGGGCGCGCATCAAGCGGCACGGGCTGACATTGCGTGAGCGGATGTTTGGCTCAGTGGACTTGCTTGGAAAACTGGGCTGTCTTTTGCCGAAGTTGACGAATGATGTGTTGAGTTCGGGGCGCATGAGAAAACTTCTGGCGCGCGTCACAGGCATCTCGCAGGAGAGATTGTTGCCGCAGTACGCCAAGGTGCGATTCGATAAATGGTTTACCAAACGGAACAAGGATTTTTGCAACATCCGGGGGCGCGTGATCCTGTGGGACGATACATTTGTGCGTTACAACGAGCCACACATTGGCATCGCGGCAGTGACGGTGCTGGAGGCTGCGGGCTACGATGTGATGCTGGCCACGGGGCGCAAATGCTGCGGGCGACCGGCGTTCAGTCAGGGCAACATCGGCGAGGCGCGAAAGCTCGGCGCGCACAACCTGTCACTGTTGAGCGAAACAGGCGACGATATCCCGATCATCTTTCTTGAGCCGTCGTGTTACTCGATGTTCATCGAAGATTATCGCGAGATGAATCTTCCGGACGCGTCGCGCATTGCCGAGCGCTGTTTTCTGCTGGAACAATTCCTGGATGGATTGCTGCGCAAAGAACCGGACGCGCTGGTGTTCAATCCGCGCCCGACGACCGTGGCGATCCATGTGCATTGCCACGCCAAGGCGTTGACGAATCCGGCCTACATGCACCGGCTAGCGGCGCGATTGCCGGGGCGCAAGGTGCATTACCTCGACAGCGGCTGTTGTGGCATGGCGGGCGGCTTCGGCATGTTGGAGAACAAATACGAACTCTCGCTGGAGATTGCGAAACCGTTGATCCAAAAAATCCGCGAACTGCCCTACGGCAGCATGGTGGTGGCGAGCGGCGCAAGTTGTCGCCACCAGATAGATCATCTCGCACCCATGCGCTCTCGTCACATGGCGGAAGTGCTGGCGGACGCGATTGAGTGAGATGGAGGATTCAACCTATCCTGATAATTCGATTCAGTATCACAGCCCCTTGTTCGCTCGCCACAACAGCACCGCGCCCACGCCCTGGAAGATCAAGTTCGGCAACCACAGCAGCAGATGCGGCGACCACTGGGGTTGTTTGGACAGCGAGAGGCCAAGCAGGATGAAGCTGTAATAGACCAGCACCAGCACGATGGCGATGGCGAAGCCGATGTTTGTCTCGCGTCGCTGCACGCGGATGCCGAGCGGGATGCCGATGAGGGTGAATCCAAAACACGCGAACGAAAACGCCACCTGCCGGTGCATCTGCACCTTGATCTGCGAGGACATCTGACGGACTTGCTCCAGAGAGAGCGAACCCTGTGAACTCGCCACGTTGTTCGTCGAAGTCGCAGGCAGTGCCGCCAGTGCTTCGAGCTTCCACATCTCCCGGCGCAGTTGGGTGAAGGTCATGTCGCTCATAGAAGTCCGGCCAAGCACCTTTGCTAGATCGGAGGGCAACTCATGTTTGATAGGCAAATGATCAACGTGCGCCAATTCGGCTGCCCCGCCTTCAAACCGAACGATCCGTGCATCGAACAAGTCCAATTGAATCACGTTATTGGTCGTATCAATGGAAAGTTTTCCGCGCGGTGCGGTGGATGTTGTCGAAAAATTTGTTCCCGTTGCGAGTTGGTAAACAATCACGTCTTCCAGATCACCCTCTCGATTCTTCCCGACATAAAAGATGAAACCAGGAAACTCCGTGATGTGTCTTCCCTCCGGGATATGCGAAACGGAAAGCTGCGAGGTCAATAATTTGGCGAAGAGTTTTTTGTGCGCCGTGCGGGACTTTGGCCCCAAGTCCATGTTGACCCATACGCAAAAACCACACAGCACGAGGCTCAATATTAGGATCGGCGCGCTCAACGAGAGCAAGCTCACGCCGCCCGCGCGTGCGGCGGTCAATTCCTGATCCGCGCTGAACCTGCCGAACACCAGTAGCGTGGCCGTCAACATCCCCAGCGGCAACGCGAACACCCACACAAACGGAATCAGCAGACCCATCGCTTGCGCCATCATCCCAATCGTAGCCTGACCGCTCACCACCAATCCCAGCACGTCCTTGAGAATGTTGCCGAGCAACAGAACGAACGTGAACACCATCACAGTCATCACCAGCGTGGCGATGACTTGTCGTGTCAGATAGAGATGCAGTGTCTTCAAACGATGCGGGCGACAATCTGCTCAGTTCATGACCGTGAAACAATGAAAAGTAACAAACTGCGCCGCCTGGGTTTCCAGTCCCGAATTTCATTGTGTCGTTGTTTCATCGCGTGATCCAGCCGCCGCCCACCACCAGATCGTCCTGATAAAACACGGATGCCTGGCCCGGTGTCACGGCGCGTTGGGGCGTGTGTAATTTCACCTTGGCGCGGCCTTGTTCCAGTGGCGTCACCGTCGCCGGAGTTCCGGGATGGTTGTAACGAATTTTCGCCGTCACCTCGATGCTCGCGGGCGGATTCTCCCACGGAATCCAGTTGCAGTTCTGCACCGTGAACTCGTCGCGATCCAACGCCGTGTCGTCGCCCACCACCACGCGATTGTTCTCCGCGTCCAGTTCGATCACGTAAAGCGGCTGCGGTGTCGAGAGGCCAAGTCCCTTGCGCTGGCCGATGGTGTAAAACTCGATGCCGTCGTGATGGCCGAGAACATGGCCGTGGAGATTCACGATTTCGCCGCGATGTTTTTGCACGAGGTTCGCCGACTGGAGAAAGCCGCCGTAGTTGTTGTCCGGCACGAAACAAATCTCCATGCTCTCCTCCTTGTCGGCGGTCTTGAGATTGCAATGCCGCGCCACTTCACGCGTGTCGCTTTTCGTCTTATCACCGAGTGGAAAAAGGGCGCGCGCGAGTTGATCCTGACGGAGCGAGAACAGAAAATAACTTTGATCCTTGCGCAAATCCTTTCCGCGCTTGAGCAGGTAGCGACCTAGTTCCGGCTTTGTAGCAGCCGACGTCAGGAGGCTCTGACCATTTCGGCTTTCAGTTTGAGCCTCCTCACGTCGGCTGCTACAAACCTTTTCTATCCGCGCGAAATGTCCGGTAGCGATGAAGTCTGCGCCGAGTTGATTTGCGCGATCAATGAGTCTTCCGAACTTGAGATTCTGGTTGCACATCACGCACGGATTCGGTGTGCGCCCGGCCTTGTATTCGTCTGCGAAATATTGGATGACGTGCTTCTGAAATTCCGCAGACTCGTCAATGAGGTAGTAGGGGATTCCCAGCGTGTGACAAACGGAGCGGGCATCCGTGACGGCCTGCGGCCCGCAGCATTTGTCCTCCGCGCGATTCACACAATCTTGCGGCCAGAGTTTCAGCGTGATACCGACGACGTCGTAACCTTGCTCCTGCAACAGTGCTGCCGTGGCCGAGGAATCCACTCCTCCGCTCATGCCGCAAATCACACGTTGTTTTTTGGCTGCAACCACAGTGCCTCAGTATAGGGCGAGGCAGACTGACGGCAAGCGCGGTGTCAGATGTTCGTGTGGTCGGAAGCGGCGGCAGGCGAGACGCCCGCCGCTATAATCCTGCGTGACTCCATTCTGGAGTTCGAGTTTTGAACCTCACTCTCCTTCACGCGGCGGGAACTCGAAGCTGATCTTACCCTTCTTGTCCATCACGAGATACGCCGGGAACGGCTTGCCCGCTTTGGAGATGAACTTGTTCAACACATCGCTCTTGTTCTCGGCGAGAATCTTCTGCGCCTGATCTGGTTCGATGGATTGTTCCAAGATTGTTTTGCCAATCTTGAACTTGCAGGACTTGGCTTCGAGTTGTGAGTTCTCGCAGATGTAACCCGCCTCGGTGTCGCAGACTTTACCGCCGCACTTCGGGCATTTGCCCATGAGGGCCTTGCCGGTAAAATCAATCTTGGGCGGCGGCTCGGCGGGCGCGCCTGCTTTGCCTTTGCCCTTCTTCTCGCGGGGCGCGAACTCGAACGCCGTCTTGCCGTCCTTCACGATTAGGAACGCCTCGAACTTGCGGTTCGTTTTCTTCGAGATGAAACCCCTGAGCAAATCCGTTTTGCCCGTCGTGAGCAGTTTTTGAATCTGCGCCGGTTCGATGGTTTGCTGCAAAATGATTTTGCCGCTGCGGAATGAACACGTCTTCTCCGGCGCGGCCTGTTTCTCGCAGACGTAATTCATGCCCGCGTCAAAAACATTCCCACCGCACGCCGGACATTTGCCCAGTGGCTCTTTGCCGGTGAAATCAACAGGCGCGCCCGCCTCGCCGTCCTTGTTCTGGTCGTTGCCGAAATCAAACTCTGGCTTGAACTCTGCGCCCATCTTGATGATCGCCGCAAAGGGAAACCCCTGCTTGCTGCGGAAACCTTGCAACGGCCCGACGACACCCTTCGTGATGAGTTCTTCGACTTCGTAAATTTCAAGCTGGCGGCTTGCCACGATTTTCCAAAGCGCGAAGTCGCACTTCTGGCACTGGAACTTTTTGTAGTTCTCGTGAATCTCACCCTGGCACTTGGGGCAGGGCACGCTGAGTTTGCCGTAATCGCCCGGCACGGTGTCGCTCTCGTGCATCTTGGCTTTCGCCACGATGTCGCGCGTGGCAGCGGCGATCTCCTGCATGAATTCGCCGCGACCCAGTTTGCCGCGCGCCATGAGATTCAACTTGAATTCCCATTCGCCCGTGAGTTCTGGCGAGCACAACTGCGGAATCTCCAGCCCGCGCAACAGCGTGATCAGCGAGAACGCCTTGGCCATCGGCTGCAATTCGCGACCATTGCGCGTGATGTATTTCTCCCAGATTAAACCTTCGATGATCGTCGCACGCGTCGCGGGTGTTCCGAGACCTTTGTCCGACATCGCTTCGCGCAACTCTTCGTCATCAATCAATTTGCCCGCGCCTTCCATCGCGCCGAGCAACGTCGCTTCCGAATAGCGTGCTGGAGGCTTAGTTACGTTCGCCTCGACTTCGATCTTCACGGTCTTGACCGTTTCGCCTGGCTTCACCAGCACGAGGTTGGGCGTCTCGTCTGAATCCGCTTCCTTGCCATAGACCGCGAGCCAGCCCGCGTTCACCATCACCTTGCCTTCGCTCTTGAACGGCTCGTTCTCAACCCGCGTGATGCGCGTGGTGACGAGAAATTCCGCCGCCGGATAAAAGATTGCGAGGAAGCGTTTCGTGACGAGGTCGTAAAGTTTCTGTTCCGGCTCGCTCAACGCTTTGGGCGCAACGAGCGTCGGAATGATCGCAAAGTGATCCGACACTTTTGCGTTGTTGAAGATGCGTTTGTTCGGACGCACCCAGCCGTTCTTTAAGATTGTTTCAGCAGGCGTGCTGTAATTCGTATCCGCCAACATCCCCATCGTCGCCTTGACCGTCTCGATATAATCCTCCGGCAACGCGCGCGAGTCAGTTCTGGGATACGTGAGCACCTTGTGCTTCTCATAAAGTGCCTGCGCCAGGCCGAGCGTGTTCTTGGCGGAGAAACCGAACCGCCCATTCGCCTCGCGCTGCAACGTTGTCAGATCATAAAGCGCGGGCGACATCGAAGTCGTCGGCTTGCTTTCCTCCGTGACGATGCCGGGCTTGCCAAGACACTTTGTTTTGATGGCTTCGGCAAATTGAACGTCCCAGACGCGCTCCTGCTTGAGTTGATCGTCGCCTTCCTTCCTAGAAAATTTCTCATCAAACCATCGTCCCGGATACTCGCCGGCCTGTGCGCCGAACGTGCCGTGAATTTCCCAGTAGTCGCGCGACTTGAACTTTTTGATCTTCTCCTCGCGCTCGACCAGGATTGCCAACGTCGGAGTCTGCACGCGGCCTACCGTCGTGAGATGAAACCCGCCGGTCTTGGAATTGAAGGCCGTCATCGCGCGCGTGCCGTTGATGCCGATGAGCCAGTCAGATTCGCTGCGACACGCAGCGGCGTCCGCCAGCGGCATCATGTCGGCGTCTGTGCGGAGATGTGCGAAGCCGTCGCGGATGGCGGCGGGCGTCATGGATTGTAGCCAAAGACGTTGGATGGGCTGTTTGGCTTTGGCGTATTGAATGATGTAACGGAAGATCAACTCGCCTTCGCGCCCGGCGTCGCAAGCGTTGACGATGGCGGTGACATCTTTGCGCTTGAGAAGTTTGACCAAGACTTTGAGACGCGCTTCGCTCTTCTCGATGGGCAGCAGATCGAAGTGCGGCGGGATGACGGGGAGATTGGCGAATGTCCACTTACCGCGCTTGACCTCGAACTGTTCGGGCACGGCGATGGTGAGCAGGTGGCCGACGGCCGACGAGATGACGAAATCGTCGTTCTCGAAGTGGTCGTCGTGTTTCTGAAACTTGCCGAGCGCCTTGCTGATGTCGCCGGCGACGGACGGTTTCTCCGCGATGATGAGTGTTTTGCCCATGTAACGGTCGCATGTTTAAGCCCCGGAGCGTGACCGTGGCAATCTATTTCTTCGTGACCATGTTTTGGAGGCCAACCACGAATGGACACAAATCATCAACTTTCTGTCTCGCGAGACGTGGGGAAAAGCGGCGGTGAAGGCGCCGACTCGTCGCGCCGTAATCCTACGTAGGCGGAAGTCCAGACGCTCCGCGACTGCTTACGCCACCAAACCTCGCGAAGCGTTTGGACTGCGGTGGCTTTAGCACCGCTCTTTGACGCAAACCCACTTCGCTACGTCTGGCGAAACGCTGCGGGCGGAAGGACCGCCCGCGCGCCGGGACTGTTGGAACGAAAGCGGGCTAGACACGGTTTTATCTTCGGAATACAGTCACCCACATGAAGCTGGATAGGTCGATCACAGGCGTATGAGTGTTTCACAACAAATGCAAAACAGCTTCCCTGACCTGTTCGACGATTTCAGAGGAAACCATACGCTCAACTGTGATGTGTCGCCTTGTGTTCCTGTGATGGCATTTGCGGCAGCGCGACTCTTACAATGCTAAGATTCCCTATTTCGAGAGAAAACGACGCCTATGAAGGACTGGACTGACTTCGTTCTGGAGCAATTCATCGGTGGCTGGGCGTTTTTTTATGGGATCGTTCTGTGTTTGCTCGGCTGCTCTCTGAAAACCTTTTTCAGCCAGAACAAGCTCAAGTCTATCGCGAGGGTTACGACGCTGGCTGGAGCTGTGTTTGTTGTTCTATCAGCCGCCCCGTTTTCCTTTTGGATGTATGGAGTGTTCATTGCACTTCTGGCTTTGGCGGCATTCCGGCCCCACAAAGGTCGCTGGCAGGACAAAAAGACCGACTACTTCCTGCTTATTCTTCTCTTGGCGCAAAGCCTTCTGATGGTCCGCACGGAGACTCTGCATTTCTTGTCGCCGAGGATCACCTTTTCAGCAAATGACACGCTTTATATCATCGGTGATTCGTTGAGCATGGGTGCAGATCCGCCAGGCAAGAACTGGCCCGAACTACTCGGTGATCACGCCAATCTCAAGGTGCGTAACCTGTCCTTTGGCGGCGCCAAAGTAGCATCGTCGTTGGATCAATCGCCGCTCATCAATCAATACAACGCGCTGGTGATACTTGAGATTGGGGGAAATGATCTGCTTGGAGGAACCAGCATCCACCAATTCCGAGAAGACTTGGATAAAATGCTCACTCTCGTGTGTGTTCCACACCGGCGAGTGGCGATGATTGAACTCCCGCTACCACCGTTTTACAACCGGTTTGGCATGGTACAACGCGATCTTGCCAAATCCCACGGCGTGACGCTGATTCCAAAGCGATACCTTGCCAAGACCATATGCACCCCGGGCGCCACGGTGGATGGCATCCACCTGTCCAACGCTGGCCACGTTCTGTTTGCGCGCACGCTTTCTGTAATGCTTACCCAAAAAAATTGAACGAAACAGATGTCAGAGGTAAGTGATTGGGGAAGTGCCAAGCTGGTAAGAAACTAATTGGCGGATTTACAATTAGATATTTCGTAGAGTGGATGTCGCAGAAAGAATGTGAGGCGTTTTTCAAAGAATCATATTTTTAGCTTTGATCTCAGGGAATCCCTGCCAACTCCCGTTCCGTCTTGAGCAGTAACTGCCCACAAGCCGCATCAATGTCATGTCCCTTTTCCCGGCGCAGGGTGGTGACAATTTTTTGCACCTTCATAGCGGCGAGGAATTTTTCAGACGGCTTCGTCGGATCGTGCCTCGGGATTCGCCAACAAATCAAACCCTGCTACCGCGCGTTTGGACGGGCGGGCAGGGTGATCGCCGGAGCTTTCATGGATTGAATGGTGCAGCCGTCCGAGTGGAGCGAAATTGAAAGCGCTCCGACGGTGCGCGTGTAGAGAATGGGAATGTGGCGAAGCTCAAGCCGTTCGCGGAGCAACTCACTGGCGCGCTCCGTCGCCGGAATTTCCGGGTCGGCCACGATGATGAGACGCGGTTGAATGGCGTCGAGCAGCGCGTCACACAGCGGTTCGGTCTGAGCCGGAATTCCCGTGATGACGATGTCTGCGCGCAAATCCGGTGTGCGATCCAGCAACTGGTTTTGCCCCGCACGTCCCAGATCGGAGAGCAGCAGGACGCGGGTGCCGTTGAAATCTCCGGCCAGCACGAGCGCGCCATCGTCGGCCTGGGTTGCATCATCTGTGGCGGTGGGATGCAGGACGCGCCACGGGCCGGCGATGTAGTCCCGATTTAGTGTGCGAAGACGGTTTGGCTCGCGTTGCATGTCGGCGAAGATGCGGCGGTAGGCGACGGAGCGGAAACGAAACGAACTGGCGAACACTTCGCCGATCTGAAACTCCTCATCCAGTTTGTAGATGCCGCCGACGTGCCGCAAATCCCCGTGTGTGAGCACAAGTCGAGGGATGTTATTCACGCCCTGACCGCGAAGGTAAGGCCGCGTGATGAACTCAACCGAGTTGGTGTTGCCGCAATCTATCAGCCAGTCATTCGCGCGTCCGGGCGCGTCGAGGTGTGCGGCGTGTCCGCCGTTGAGCGGGAGGATCGTGAGCGAGATTTCATTTCGCGAGCCGACGTATTGCCAACCGTAGAACGTAGTCACAAGCAGCAGTGCGGCGCAGGTTCTGCGGCGTTGCTCCGGTTTCCAAAGCCATCCGCTCATCGTGCCGATGAGCAACCCGTAATAAAACACGAAGGTCATTGCTGACGGCGCAGGCACGTAGAAAAATGCGCCAGGCAATTCCGTGCTCCAACGGCTGACTTTGATCATCCCAAGCATCCATGCCCAGCCGCAGTGGTTGAACAACTCAGTACACCATGGAAGAAAATCGCCGCAGAGCAGGCTGCCGAGATTGCACATGAGCGTGACGCTGCTCATGGGAACAACGAGGAGATTGGCGAGCAATGTCACCGGGCTGAACAGGTGAAAGTAATATGCCGTGAGCGGCAGCGAACCGAGCCACGCGGCGAGCGACGTGACAACACTCGTCAGCACCACGCGTGACGCCGCGCGCAAGGCCCGTTTCCATTTAGGAATGACTTCGGGCGCAATCAGGGGATCAATCGCGAGCAGTTGGTCGCGGAGTTTTTCTAGCGGTGGCATGAACAGCGCGATGCTTAACACGACGAAGAATGATAATTGAAACCCTGCTTGAAAGAGTTGTTGAGGATCCCAGAGCAGGATGGCGAATCCGGCGGCGGCGAGTGAATTGATCAGATCACTCGGACGCCGCAGCGACCAGCCGCCGATGATGATCGTCATCATAATCGTGGAACGGATGGCGGAGGATTGCCATCCGGTCGCGCCGGTGTAAAACCAGATGAGCGGTATCACGGCCACGCCGCACCACGTTCGCGGCACGCGAATGACGCGGAGCAACGCGACGAGGATCGCCGCAATGAGCGCGATGTGGAGTCCGCTGATGGCAAAGATGTGCATCGTGCCGGAGCGCATGAAAGGTTCATTGATCTCGCCGGTGAGGGCGGTTTTCCAGCCAAGCGTCATGGCCCACATCAGGTGGAGCGGTTCGTCTTCTGCGGGCAGTCCGCGGGCGAGTGTTCGCTGCGCCCAATTGAGAAAGCGATCTGAGAATGGCGGAGTGTTGTTTGTGCTCGCGTCAATGATCCGCCAGTCTGAAGGCGAGTCAGCCTTGTGTTGAAAATAGATTCCCTGTCGCGCGAGATACTCACGGTAGTCGAAGAGTCCTAGAGCAACTGGCGTTTGCGGTGGTGCGAGGACGCCGGTGATTTCGACTTCGCTTCCGGCAAAAAACTCTGAGGGCAATTGGCCTTTGGTGGTGATGATGATTTTGCCTGTCGCGGGCCGCCAACCCTCTTTGATCGAGAGCGCGGAGACGTGGAGTTGAACCAACGTGCGCGCGAAATCTTCGCCGCCGCGTTCGTGGACGCGCAGGCTGGGCGTGTCCAGCAAGGTGCCGCGCACCGTGGCGAGGATGGGTTCGTTGCCGACGACGGTTCGCACGTCATGCGGCGAAACGATGGTGGTGCGATTGACCATATTCGTCCAGCCGACGAGAAGAATCAGCGGCCAGAGCATCAACCGACGTGCGCGAGAAAACAGCACCGCAACCAGCAGCAGTGTGAACGCTGCCGCGAACAGCCAGAGCAGGGGAGGTTGAACCGCTTGAGCCAGCAGAAGTCCACCCGCATAACACAACATAACTGGCAACAGTGGGCGCTTCATGAGTTAAGTTGAGGAAATCAAAAGCGTTCCTGCGAGTCACGCTTTGATTTTCTTTTTCTCCGTCCTATCGCAACAATTGCACATGCTGCTTCAACCATCGCTCCGCCTCCAGATAGTCCGGACACAGCCGCGCCACCTCCTGCCAGAACTTGTCCGAATGGTTCATCTGCCGACGATGCCCCAGTTCGTGGAGAATGATGTAGTCACGGACAGAGGCGGGGGATTGAATCAGCCGCCAGTTGAGCGAAATCGTCCCCCGCCGCGAACACGAACCCCAGCGCGATTTCTGGTTGCGCACCGTTACGCGGGTCACGCTGATTCCGTGTTGCATCGCCAGTTCCATGACGCGGGGCGGCAGTTCCTGTGATGCGAGACAGCGCAGATATTTTTCAATGACGGGCCGCAAGTCCGCAACTACGTTGACAGTTGCAATCCGTTCGGTGCCGAAGCAGATCGTGCCAGCGGCGTCCATCTCGATGCGAACCTGCCCGCCGCGAAAATAAATCTCCGATCCTGGATTCCAGACGCGCGACGATGTGGGCCGGGTTGCGAGACGTTGGAATTGCTGCTCCAGCCAGCCGACATTCCGCAACGCAAACTCTTTGGCGGCTGCAATCGTCCCGCCGTGCGGAATCGTCACTCTCGCCTTACCGTCGGGACGCAGTCGAAGCAGATAGCGGCGCGCACGCGGATGCCGCACCATCAACAAAGGCACAGCCCGCGCGCCAACCATGAGCGTCTCCGTTCGCGATTCAGACGGGCTTTTGAAATTGAACAGTCGCTCCAGCATCACAACGTCCGGGACTCAATTCCTAGAGGCATCCGTTTCCGACTTTTCCACCACACGCACGACCGTATGTCCACATGCGGCGCACGGGCCTTTCAAAATCACGTCGCCTTTGTCCTCCTCGCCGGTGAACTTTACGATCTGCACGGAGTCACGACAGATCCCGCAGAAAACATTGGCCAGAATTTGCTCCCGAGCTTCCTGCGGGATTGTGGCCCACAGCAGTGTGGCCCGTGTTGTAAACTGCCCTGTGTTCATGCTCTTTGATGGTTTCTCTTGGTGCCGGTGGCGGGACTCGAACCCGCACGACTTTTTACAGTCCCGGGATTTTAAGTCCCGTGCGTCTGCCATTTCGCCACACCGGCAACCGTTTAACTTCAACCACTTACGACGTTTGAGAAAACCATTATTTGACGTTGTGCTACCACTTGTGCTAGAGTCATCGCAAGAAAGGGAAAGCAATGAAAAGAACTAGCACAAACAGCACTGGCGTTAGTAATGGTCAAACTCATGTCGCTCCCACGTTCGCAAAAGTGATGGACGGGCGCAAGCAGCCTATTCGTGGTCTGTGGATACGTGGCGAACGATTCTATGCTCAACTCACCGTAGAGAACCCGGTGGACGGCACGAAGCGAGTGAGGCGCATACCGCTAACCGATAAAGACGGCGTTGCCGTCGCTACTCAGGCTCAGGCCATCGCGGCAATGGAGTCTCTCAAAGTGAAGCGGGCAGACAATGACCTGCCGACGCTCCGCAGGACTCCGAAGTTTGCTGATTACGTTGTGACCTATCTTGACGCGCTCCGTGCTGGCGAGGGGAGGCAGAAGGAATCCACTATCGCAAAGACTGAGTCAGCACTCGCGAACTGGGTTGAACACATCGGGCAGCTTCGCATAGATCAAATCAAACCAGCGCACATTAACAGTTTCAAAACGAAACGGAGCAAGGCGGGAATCGGCAATCGCACCGTGAATCTCGACACGATTGCAATCCGTTGTTGTCTTAAAAAAGCCCGCGAAGATGGATGGCTTCAAAGGCTACCAACAGAGGGCATGACGCCGCTTCCCTCGAAAACTAAAAAGAAAGCACTCACACCGTTGACCGTGATTGAAACTATTTGCCGCGCTGCTTTCACAAAGACGGATGATGGCAGTCTAGTGACGAAGAACGCGGCACAGTTCGCTGACTACATCCGATTGCTCGCCTACTGCGGAGCGAGACGCAACGAAGCATTGTCACTACGCTGGCAGGACGTGGACTTCGACAAAGAACAGCTAATCATCGGGGCTGATGGCGACACGAAGAACAGCGAGACGCGCTTTGTGGATTTCAACCCAAAGCTCAAAGCACATCTCCAAGACATGCACAAGCGGGCATCACATCGCGGGCACTTGGTTTCTCAATATCTGTTTCCATCACCGCAGCGCGGCGACAAGGACGCCAGCACCAAGACATTCAAGGAGTCGCTAAACCTCGCTCGCACTCATGCCAAGTTGCCAGGATTCAACTTCCATGACTGCCGTCATACTTTCATATCCATGTGCGTGATGGCTGGCATTGATTACATGACCATTGCCGCATGGGTTGGACACAAAGACGGCGGTGTATTGATTGGCAAGGTCTATGGGCATCTGGCGAACGAACACCGTCAAGCGATGGCAGCGAAATTGAACTTTGAACCCACACTTTTAACAGCAGTAAACCAATAGGAGAAAAAATGAAAAACGACATTGATGCGGTCAAGGCGGCAATCACAATTTTCCCGTCTCGGTATGTAAAACTTGAACAAAGCGAACACCTTGTTTACGACTTGCCCGACACGATACAAGTGGCGACCGTCGCCGCTATTCTAGCGACCACCAATCAGCCGGATGATGAGAACATCCGCGCCGCCATAAAGCTGATTGCGGACACGCAGCGCATCTTAAAAGAACTCCGCTCAGACGCGACAAGTCCCGAAATGCCAATCCGGGATTTAAGATCAATGACAATGATCGAAGCCGTGGAAGATACCGGACTCACTCGAAAAACAATCTTGCGCCATGCTCGCGAGCTAGGACAGCCAGTCACCGGGGACAAAATCCACCGCAGTCTTGTTACGGAAATAAAAGATCGGTCTAAAAAGGCGAAGCTAGATCGAGCAAAAGCGGGATTCAATGCGTCTGGCTTCAAGGGAAAGAAACGAAAACTAAAAAAGTCTTGAATTGAAATAGTCGCCCCTTCGTTTTTAAGCGTAGGGAATCGCGACACAAGCACGAACGCCATGCGTCACAAGCGCACGGCGTTTTTGCTTTAAGCGGTAGAAAGGCGGTTTTAAGCGGCGTTCCTAGTCTTGAAGTCGCATGAAAGAACATACGACTGCAAGCACTGGCGGAGAGGCTAAGTTCCCTCCGATTCAATCACAACAATCCTTCATCACAGGCATCGGCATTTCGCCCGTGACCGCATGGCGATTCGAGAAACGAGGTTGGATTCATACGGTCAACATCGCAGGGCGTCGCTACATCACCGCAGAAGCCGCAGCGGAGTTTGTCCGCCGCGCCGAGGCTGGCGAGTTTGCCAAAACACACAAAGCACCCGGACGCACCACCGCAGCGGGAGGAACGGTGCGATGAGACTAACCTCAACTCAACGCACCGACGAGTTACCCCGCTTCGTGTTGGACATGCTTCGTGCTGTTCCAATGGCAGGTGGAGGAGTTCATCCTTGGCTTCACAAAGTCTCCCGCCAACTATGGGCGCACCGGACACGCGAGGAGATTATTGCCCTGCTCACAATCGCGGTTGATGGCTGTGGGCGCAATGTCCCCCAAAGGGAAATCTCCGCAGCCGTGGACGCTGCCAAGGATTGCGCGTGGCAACCGCACGACCGCTCTAGCTACGTCCCAACACCTACACCGTCACGCTGGCCGGCTTTGAACATCAAAGCCCGTGGCGAGATCGTGAAGGACGCCGCACTGGTTGACCTTTGGGAGGCGTCACCAGTTCGGATTGATTCAAACGAACCTCGCACCGAGGAGATCATTGACGTGTTGTTTCCGGGAAATCCTCTGTTGTGCGTTGGTGCGTCCAGTTACGCCTTTGACACGAAGCCACGAGAGGAATGGCGCGGTGAACTGGCAGACATGCAACTGCTTGTTCCTTCGCCAATGTCAAAGCTCAAAGGTTTGACCCAAGAGGGAAAGGAATCATCGCATTGCCTAGATAACACCGGGCAACGTCGCTTCCTTGTCTGTGAGTTTGATTCAGGCACGACAGACGAACACGCCGCAATCCTCCTACACCTCGCCAGCCGTGCGCCGTTGGCTCTCGCAGTCCACTCAGGAAACAAAAGTCTCCACGGTTGGTTCTACTGCGCAGGACAAACCGAGGAACGGTTGCGTGGCTTCATGGAATACGCCGTCAGTCTCGGCGCAGACCCCGCAACGTGGACACGATCGCAGTTCGTGAGGATGCCAGACGGCACACGCGATAACGGAAAAAGTCAGGCGGTTTATTACTTCAACCCTAAAACGATTAAGGACGCACGATGAACGCACTCCAAGAAGAATGGACGGAGAATCCGCCGCTCGAAATCATCAAAACCGGATTGCCGCCGATAGTTGACGCATCGGACTTCCTATCCAGCCGCGAACCCGAACCGCGTCACCTCGTTGACGGTGTATTGCATCAAGGTTCAATGCTCGTCCTCGGTGGGGGTTCTAAGTCTTTCAAGACGTGGACGCTCCTAGACCTGGCCTTGTCCATCTCTCACGGGCAACAGTGGCTTGGACGCGACACGACCAAGGGCAAGGTTCTCTACATTAACTTCGAGATCCAAAACTACGCTTGGCAGAAACGCATTGCCGCCGTCGCCAGTGCGAAGGGAATCCAGATTGAGCCCGGAGCAATCAAGCTTTGGAATCTTCGAGGACACGCATCCGACTTTGGCAGCCTGCTTCCCGAAGTCACATCACAGACGAAGGAATCAGACTTCGCCCTGATCGTGGTTGACCCCATCTACAAAATGTATGGCAACCTTGACGAGAACAAAGCGGGTGACGTTGCCGCACTCCTGAATGGTTTGGAAGCGTTAGCGGTCAACACAGGCGCAGCAATCGCCTTTGGTGCGCACTTCAGCAAGGGCAACCAGTCAGGCAAGGAAGCGATTGACCGCATCTCTGGCAGCGGCGTGTTCGCCCGTGACCCTGACTCAATCCTGATATTCACCCGACACGAGGAGGAAGATTGTTTCACCGTTGAATCCATCCTTCGCAACTTCTCACCCGTTGAACCGTTCGCCGTGCGTTGGCAGTTTCCTTTGTTCTCACCAGACCACGACCTTGACCCGGCCAAGCTCAAACAGTCCAACGCAGGTAGGAAACGCGAACACGACCCGCGCAAGATTCTAAAAGCGATTGCACACACGACGGCAGAAAAGGGAATCAGCGTTTCAGCATGGGCGCGGTCGGTTGACATGTCCCGGCAGACACTTTCCGACTACCTGCCGGAAATGCGCAAGGAGGGTTGGATTGCAACGTCAGGCGAAGGAACGTCCGCAGTGCAGTTTATCACAGTAAAAGGAAAGGAAATGCTATGACTACCCCCTGCCGGAAATCAATTTCCGTGAATATCCAGCAA
>CAMCWI010000016.1 GCA_945882065.1 Akkermansia muciniphila | reverse complement strand
ATTGATTTATGTCCGACAAAAAATCTGACGCTCCCAAACCCGCAGAGGGCGCCGCTCCCGCTGCCGGCGGCGGCTTGAAGGCCCTGTTGCCGCTCCTCCTTAACGTCGTCCTCATGCCTGTCATGGCCTATGTGATGACCGTGTTCGTGCTGTTGCCCAAGATTAATTCCGGCAGCGTCGCAGCCCACGCCAAAACGGTGGGGGGCGAGGCTGTCGCCGCGCCCGGTGCCCACGGCGAGCCGGCGGATAAGGGCGCCAGCGGTAAACACGGCGGTGGCGCCGGCGGAAAAATCGCCGTCCCGCTCAGCGCTAAAGTGCTGGTGAATATTGCGGGCACGGCGGGCACGCGCTACTTGCTCGCTCAGCTCACTCTCGTGGGCGCGAGCGCTGAGTTGAAAGATTCCGTGGAGAAAAGCGACGCTCAATTGCGCGATGTCGCTTCAAGCGTCCTTGCCACCAAAACTATCGCGGATCTGGACAGGCCCGGCTCGCGTAATCTGATCCGCACGGAACTCATCTCGGCGTTCAACGGTGTGCTCGGCGAGGGTCGTGTCAAAGAAATCTATTTCACAGACTTCGCCATCCAGTAATCCAGCATGGAAACCACCGCCAACTTAACCCCAACCACTGCGCCGGCTGCCGCTGTCGCGCCTGTCGCGCCAGGGCCGAGGTTGTATGAGCTGACGCAGCGCACGCTTTTCAACGCGGCGGAGCTGCGGCGGTTGACGGCGGATTATGAAACGATCCGTCGTAGTTGCGCTGTGCGGTTGGCGGTGTTGTTTCGCACCGACTTCGAGTTCACTCTAACCTCACTCAACACGCCCTCGTTCCGCCAATTCGTCGGCGAAATGTCGCAGCCAACGCATTTGACATTGTTCAAAGTTGAACCCTTGCGCGGCGTCGGCGTGCTGGAAATGACTCCGTCCCTGGCCCTGTCATTGCTGGACCGCCTCATGGGCGGCCCCGGCGCCGCAGACATGCCCTCACGCGAATTAACTGAAATCGAAATCGCATTACTCGGCCAAATCACCCACCTGCTCACCGAAGCCTGGTGCGCTCACTGGAAGATCGGCAAGGAACTGAAATCGTCATTGATCGGCAACGAGAACGATCCGCGCTTCCTGCAAACATCCCCCCCAGACAGCACGATGCTGGTAGCCGCGTTTGAAGCGCGCATCGGCAACGCTTCAGGGAAAATCCGCATCGCCCTGCCGTTCACGACCGTTGACCCCATCCTGCAACTCATCCGCGCCGAACTCAAACCGCCCGTCGAAGCACCCTTGCCCACCGCCACGCCAACCAAGCCCGCCGCGTGGAATCCCGCGCTCGATCACATCGCCATCCCCGTGAGCGCAGAATTGCCCGGCCCGCAGATCACCGCACGAGAGTTGCAACAATTGAAAGTGGGCGACGTCCTTCCCATGTCCGCCGCCGCCGCGAACCTTGTCCAGATCAAGCTGGGCGGAGTGCCGCGCTTCAACGCGCGCCTCGGCACGCGCGACGAACATTGGGCTGTGGAAGTCCTCAACGCCCTCGCATCCTGAATTTTTATGAACGCCAATCTCGACATCCTCATGGATCTACCCGTAACGCTCACCGTAGAACTTGGCTCGTGCCAGTTGCCGATGCGTGACGTACTCACTCTTGCCGCCGGATCAATCATCCAACTCGACACGCTCGCCGGAACTCCCGTTGAACTCTGCGCCAACCGCAAGCTTGTAGCTCGCGGCGAAGTAGTCCTAGTGGAAGATCACCTCGGCATCCGCATCACCGAACTCGCCAACGCTCCCGCTGCCGCGCAACCCGTGGCACAATCCGTCCTCACTTCTGCCCCCGCCGTTGCCGCCTGAGGCTAATTCAGCTCAAGGCCGACCCTATAAACGCAGAGAACGCGGAGAGACGCAGAGTAAGACGGACGGAACGGAACGTTCCGAAATTCTGTGCTGATTTCCCTCCGTATTCCTCTGCGTTCTGTGCGTCACTGCGTTTATCGTCTCCCCGTTTTCTGAATGTTGAAGTTGAATGTTCCAACCGCTTCTCTTCCCCATCACCCCCGGTTTCTCCACTGGGAAAAATGTTCTACTGTTTTCAGTTCAACACGGCAATTTTTTCCCCGGTAAGCGCGGGTGCTTCGTCAAAACCACTGGAAACAAAGGGTTTTATCCCGTGGCACTGACGCTGCTAGGCAAGCCGTCGTGAATGTAAGTTTGTATCAAGCTGCCGCCGCGATGAGCGCCAATGCGCGATGGCAGGAAGTCATTTCAGAGAATCTCGCGTCCGCTTCGATCCCTGGATTCAAGAAGCAGGACATGAGTTTTGATGCTGTGCAATCCGGCATCATGTCGCAGGCCGTGCCGGATGGCGGCGTGCAATACAGCATGCCGCGTGCGTCCACTGCCACGAATTTTTCCCAAGGTTCACTCCGTGAGACGGGCGTGAATACGGATGTGGCGATTGATGGTAAAGGTTTCTTTGAAGTTCAGATGCCCAGCGGCGCGAGTGCTTACACGCGCGATGGCGAGTTTCATGTGAACGCCTCCGGCCAACTTGTCACCAAGCAGGGTTTCGCTGTGATCGGCGAGGGCGGCCCGATCCAAGTTGATACGAAGACAGGCGGGCCGATTTCCATTTCAGCCACGGGCGAGATCAGTCAGGGCGCGGATGTGCGCGGGAAACTCAAGGTGGTGGATTTCAACAAGCCAGAACTTCTCACACAGATCAGTGGCGGACATTTCGCCAACAACAATCCTGGGATGCAGCCCGTGGATGTAGAGACGACATCTTTGCGCTCGGGTTTCCTCGAATCCGCCAACACGTCTGCCGTCAATGAAATGGCGAGCCTCATCGGTGTGATGCGGAGCTTCGAGGCAAATCAGAAAATCATGCAGGCTCACAGCGACCGTATGAGCCGCACGATCTCCGAGTTGGGCAACCCGAACTGATTCACTAAACCATGTTACGCGCACTTTATTCATCAGCCGCCGGGATGCAGTCTCAACAGACAAATCTCGACGTCATCGCGAACAATCTCGCAAACGTCAGCACCACCGGCTTCAAAAAGAACAAGGCCGAGTTCCAGGATTTGCTTTATTCCACGGCGCGCGCGGCGGGTTCGGACGCGGGCGGCGGCAACACGGTTCCCACGGGCGTCCAGATCGGTCACGGTTCGCGTCTCGTCTCCACATCTAAAATTTTCACCACGGGTGAACTCACGAACACCGGCGCACAGCTAGACGTGGCAATCAAAGGTGACGGGTTTTTTGAAGTTCAACTTCCCGACGGCTCGCGCGCTTTCACGCGGGACGGAACATTCAAGACGATGTCGGATGGGCGGATTGCCACGAGCGACGGACTTGTGTTGCAGGGCGGCTTTCAACCCATCCCCGCAGGCACGACAAATATCTCGATCGCATCCACTGGCGAAGTGACAACGACCGGCGCAAACGGCTCTCAGTCCTTCCGCGTGCAGCTCGTGCGGTTCGCAAACCCGTCCGGTCTCGACAGCATGGGGCGCAACTTGTATCGCGAGACGCTCGCCTCCGGCACCGCCGAAGCGGGCAATCCCGGTGAGAGCGGCTTCGGCGATCTGCAACAAGGTTTTCTAGAAATGTCGAACGTCAAAGTCGTCGAAGAAATGGTGAACCTCATCGTGGCGCAACGCGCTTATGAAGTGAACTCCAAGGCGGTCCAGGCCGCCGACGAAATGATGCAACTCAGCAACAACATGATCCGCTGATGAAATTTCCCGTCGCAAAATTCCTCTGCCAACCCTGCCTGTCACTAGGCCTCGTGCTCTCCACCGCTGCGGCGGTCGAGCCCCTTGGGTGGTCACTGCTCCCCGCAGTACAAGTGGACGCGACGGGAATCCATTTGGACCAGATCGTCGCTGGCGCGACGGTGGATACTCCCCATATCCGCCTCGCGTCCGCGCCGGTCGCCAATCGCGCGGTGACATTCACGACTGCACAGGTCAATGATCTGCTCCAGCAATCCGCGCCCGAACTCGTCAACACGAACTGGACGGGAGTAACGCAGATCAAAGTTTCCCGCCGCACGCGTTCTCTTTCTGAATCCGAGATCAAGGAACTGCTCGCTGCTTTCCTACAGCAGCATTACGTGAAAGATCGGGGCGAGCTTGAGTTGCGTTTCTCGCGTCCCGTTCCCGCGTCTATCGTCGTTGATGAACCGCTTGCCGTGAAGATGCTCGAACTGCCGTCCGTCGGCGTGACAGCGAATTTCATCGCGCGCTTTGAACTTCGCGCCGGGGAAGAACTCGCGGGAACATGGCAGATTCCTGTCACCGCTCGCATTTGGCAGGAAGTGTATGTGGCCAGTTCGGCGCTCAAGCGCGGTCAATTGGTGCGCGACGCCGATCTTTCCCGCGAACGCCGCGACATGCTCGCTCTGCGCGATGCCGTGGCAACCGTTGAACTTGATAATCCTTTTCTCGAACTCGGCGAGAATGTTCCCGCCGGGATGGCTCTCACGTCGCGTTCGTTGCGGCTGCGCCCGATTGTTCATCGCGGCAAAGTTGCTGATGCCATCATCAACGACGGTGTCCTGACGCTTTCAGTCAAAGTCGAGATTCTTGAAGACGGTCTGCCTGGTCAAACCATCCGTGTCCGCAACCTGAAATCAAAACGCGAGTTTCGAGGAAAAGTCCAAAATGAGGAAACCATCCATGTCACTCTCTGATAATTCAAAATTCAGAAGCATCTCGCGACTTGTTCGCGGCGGCTTTTGTGCAGCTTTGTTAATGACCTCAATTTCCCTCCCTGCGCAGTCGCTGTGGAAGGCGGATTCCTCCCGCGCCATCATCGCAGACAAGCGCGCCCGTGCCGTGGGTGATCTGGTCACGATCCTCGTTCAGGAAAACAACACCGCGTCCAAGGATAATTCCACCAAGACCGCGAAGAGTTCCAGCATAGATGCCAGCATCGCGAAGTTTCTTTACAGCCCCGCAGCAAGCGGGTTGTTGACCAAGAACGGACAGTTCCCCGCATTGAATCTCAGCGCGAAGCAGGATTTCGACGGTGGCGGCAAGATCAGCAATTCAGAAAAAATCACGGCAAAGATTGCTGTGCGAGTCGTGGATGTTCTGCCCAATGGCAATCTCGTTCTCGAAGGCCGTCGCTCCACTTCGTTCGCGGGAGAGACGCAGGAAGCCGTGTTGCGTGGCGTGATCCGCACCGAAGACATCGCTCCGAACAACACGCTTTACAGCTACAACATTGCCGATGCCACGATCAAATACGTTTCCACCGGCACGATCACCGACAATCAACGTAAAGGTTGGTTCACACGCATCTGGGAAAAAATCACTCCGTTCTGAACTGAACATCATGCGACGCATTGCATTGCTAATTTTGTTCCTCTGCCTGCTGAGTTTTTCAGCGGAATCATTCGCCATTGGCTCACGCGTCAAAGACCTGACAATGATCGCCGGGGCGAGAGAGAACCAACTCGTCGGCTACGGCATCGTCACCGGTCTCGCAGGCGACGGTGACAAGAATCCCATCTACACGATTCAAAGCGTGGCGAACATGCTTCAACGTTTCGGTGTCAATGTTCCCGCCGCCGCGCTCTCGTCCAAGAACGTCGCCGCCGTCATGATCACCGCCGAGATTCCCGCGTTCGTGAAGAACGGCACGCGGCTCGACGTGACGATCTCTGCGCTCGGTGATGCGAAGTCGTTGCAAGGCGGCGTTCTATTACAAACTCCATTGATGGGCGCGGACGGAAAAGTTTATGCAGTGGCTCAAGGCACGGTCGCAGTCGGAGGATTCATCGGTGGCAACGGCGGCGGTAGCGTTCAGAAGAATCATCCCACGGTAGCGCAGATTTCCGGTGGCGCTTTGGTGGAGCGAGAGATCCCCACCGAGATCGTCCGAAACAATTTTGTTGAACTGCTACTGCGCGAACCGGACTTCACCTCAGCAGCGCGTCTCGCAACGGCTGTGAACCTGGTATTCACGAACAGCGCAGAGGCGGTTGATTCCACGTCTGTGCGCATCCGTGTGCCGGACGGTCATGAGAAATCTCCGGTGCAATTCATCTCGCTAGTCGAAGCCATCGAAGTCCAGCCCGATGTTCCGGCTCGAATCATCGTCAACGAACGCACAGGAACGATTGTTGCCACGTCCCGCATCCGCATCGCGCCATGCGCGGTGTCTCATGGCGAATTGACCATCTCCATCGCGAACACGGACGAGGTCTCGCAGCCAGGCGCATTTAGTCAGACGGGGTCAACGGCAGTCACCACGCGCACAGATACAAGCGTGGCGGAAACGAAAGCGCGATTCGTCGTGATGCCGGAAATGCCCACCATTGAGAAGGTCGCGGCAGGATTGAACGCCATCGGTGTGACGCCGCGCGACATGATGGCGATCTTTCAAGCGATGAAACAGGCCGGTGCATTGCAGGCTGAACTCATCATGCGCTGATGTTGAATTAACATGGAAATCTCCGCTCTCAAACCAAACGTCAACGCTTCCGATCTCCAGATCGAGAAGCTGGCGGGCAATTCGCATGTCAGCGAACGACAGAAGGTAGACGCGGTGAGCCGTGAGTTTGAAGCCGTGATGCTCCGGCAGATTCTCACCGACGCGACCAAGAAAATATTTTCCTCCGACACCGATCCAGAGTCGTCTTCTGACGGCATCTACAAGGACATGATCACAAACACGCTGGCCGACAGCATCAGCCGATCGGGTGAGTTTGGGCTGGCACGCAGTCTAGCGAAACAATTGCAACATGAATTCAAAACCGATCACGCGCCCGCCCAGGGCGAACTCCAACCATGAACGAAGCACTTGAAAAAATGATCCACGCTCTCCGTGAAGAATTGCAACAATACGGCGAGATGCTCGCGCGTCTCGATCAGCAGCAGGATCATGTGATGACTCGCGCATCAGAAAACCTCCTCGAAGCCACCGCCGGGATCGAAGTCCAGAGTCAGGCGATGCAACTCACGCGAAAGACGCGCATCGAATTGCAGGCCGTCGTCGCGCGCGAACTCGGCTTCGCGAGCGATGCGACTTTCACAGAGATCATCCCGAAGTTGCCTGTGAATTATCGCCCGCTCGTCACCGCGCTCGTTCAGGAGAACAACGAATCGCTCGGACGCATCCACCAACGTTCACGGCAGAATCATCTGTTGCTGTGTCGCTCGCTGGAATTGATGAGCCGGTTGCTCGGAAGTCTCTTGCCCGGCAGCAACAGTCCGGTTTATTCCGGCAACGGAAGCGTCACCGGCGGCAACTTCCCCGCACACGCGATGTATCAAGCGATTGGATAATTATGCTAGGACTCTTTGGCGTATTAAACATGGGAGCTCGCTCGATGGGCGTGCAACGCGCAGGCGTGGAAGTGGCGGGGCAGAACCTCGCCAACGTCAGCAATCCCGCCTACGCCCGCCAACGCGTCGCCATCTCCACCTCCATCACTGTTCAAAGCGAAGTCGGGCCGCAAGGTACAGGTTCGGAGGTGGTCAACATCGTCTCCATGCGCAATGCGATTCTGGATAATCAGATTCAATCCGAGGCCAGCGCGCACGGAATGTTGCAGGCCAAACAGACCGCGTTGCAATACGCACAGGCATCACTCGGCACGCAGATTGATCGCATGGCCTCCGGCGCAGAAGGCGCCTCAGCCGCGCAAGGGGTCGGCGGCGGACACAGTCTTGCCGACAGCCTGGGCGAGTTGTTTAGTGCATTCCAAAGTCTCTCATCCAACCCGACTTCAATGGCCGAGCGCCAGACGTTGACGATGAAGGCCGCGAGTCTCGCCTCCCAGTTCAGGCAACTGGATTCGCGTCTCGGCGAACTCGGTAATCAATTAAACCGCACCATTGAATCCGAGGTCGTCACGGTGAATCAAACACTCACGAACATCGCCTCACTCAACGACAAGATCACCCGCATGGAAGCCATCTCCGGCGGCACAGCCAACGATCTTCGAGACATGCGTCAGGCGCAGATCGAAGAACTCGCGAAGTATGTGAAGGTGGATTTGTCCAGCGGCGTAGGCGGCGCAGTCAATGTCTCCATCGGCGGCGCGGACGTGATCGTGAACAATCAGGTTACAGAGACGGTCGAAACCTACAGCGTCGGAGGCAACACTTACATCCGCGCTGCCGGCTCTGATTCGCCCATTTCACTGACCAGCGGAAGCATTCAAGGCACGATTCAGGCGCGCGATGTGGGCATCGGCGACATTCGCGCCTCCATGAATACCATCGCCAACACCCTGATCGCGCAGGTCAACACGATCCACGGCGCGGGCTTCAGCTTGAACGGTAGCACCGGCGCGCAATTTTTTACGGGCATAGATGCGGCTACGATTGGTGTGAATTCTGCGCTCGCGGACGATCCCTCATTGATTCAAGCCTCCGGCGTGAACGGAGCCACGGGCAACAACCAGGTCGCGCTCGCGCTCGCGCAATTATCCCAGACGGAATTTATGAACGGCCAGACATTGACGCAGGCCTACAGCCAGACGGTGGCGGCGTTCGGGCAGGAATTGTCCACCGTCAACAACGACCTAGCTAATCAAGACACCGTGGATAACATGCTCCATGCCCAGCGTGATTCCATCGGCGGCGTCTCGCTTGATGAGGAGATGACCGATCTCACGCGATTCCAAAAAGCGTTCCAGGCCTCGGCGCGATTGATCACCACCGTAGATGAAATGCTCGAAACACTGGTCAACATGAAACGCTGATCAAACAACATGACCTTGAACCTCAACCCCAGAAACCGATATGCGCGTCTCCGCCAATTCATTCTCTGACACGCTCATCACCCAGCTCGGCAACCTCGCCGTGCGCCAGACGCGCCTGCAAAGCCAGGCCGCCACGGGTCAGCGTGTTCGCTTGCCGGAAGATGATCCCGTGTCGTTGCGCCGTGTGCTCGATCTGAACTCAGAATTCCGTTCCACGGGCCAGTACTCCCGTAACATCGCCCGCCAACTCGAACTCGCGCAGGCCTCATTCAGCGGCATCAAGGGCATCAAGACGTTGTCAGATCGCGCCGGAGAAATTGCCACGCAGGTGGATGATTTGAAATCGCCGGAGGAACTCCAGTTCTACGCAAAGGAAGTCACCGAAATGATCAAGCAGGCCGTTCACGTCATGAACGCCACGAATCGCGGCGATGCAGTCTTCGGCGGCACCATCGCAGACCGTCCGCCATTTGCTATGACGCTGGACACCAACAACAATGTCACCAGCGTGACGTATCAGGGCAATGTCTCGCTCTCAGAAACAGAAATCTCGGAAGGCGTCACCCTCACCACACAAACCCTCGGTGAAAACACCACCGGTGCTGGCCCGCGCGGACTGGTCACCGACAGCCGGTCCGGCGCAGATTTTTTCAATCACCTGATCTCGCTTCAGAACAATCTCCTCGCCGGAAACATCGCGGGCGTGACCTCGAACAGAACCGAACTCGCCAATGACGAATCAAACATCCTCTACCACATCAGCTCCAACGGCGCCATCCAGGCCCGCCTCGAAACGACTGATGCAATGACTCGCGAACGCGGCATCTCCATCGAAGCACAAGTGTCAAAGGAAGTGGACGCCGATCTCTCCCAGACATTGGTAAAGTTAAGCCAGACACAAACCGCCTACGAAGCCGCACTCCAAAGTGGGGCGCGCGCGATGAATCTCTCGCTAATGGATTACCTGCGGTGAAGATCGTCACGTCGGGGAAATTTCGCGACACAGGGCTAACATTTTGAAACCACGAAATAGATTCACCACTCAAAAGAAAACAGATAAGAATTTCGCGGATTAACACGAATTCGGAAATCCCATTCGCGATAATTCGTGCAATTCGTGTTAAACAATTTCCCGCTGCCACGTTCCAGTATTTCACGGAGTTCGCGCTGGCAACGCGTGCCCGCCTAGTGTTCAATCCGTCATGCGCAACGTGCAGCGGAAACTCAGTGTGGCTCGCGGCGAACGCCCCGCCGAACTTCTCTTCAAGAACGCCCGTGTCGTCAATGTCCTCAGCGGCGAGATTCATTCAACCAACGTGGCAGTCGAGGATGGTCGCGTTGTCGGCATCGGCGATTACAAGGGGCGCAAAGTCATCAACTTGCGCGGCGCGTATCTCGCGCCGAGTTTGATTGATGGTCATTTCCATGTAGAAAGCTCGATGCTCACGGCAGCGGAATTCTCCCGCGCTGTTGTCCCGCACGGCACGGGCGCGGTGGTGATTGATCCCCACGAATACGCCAACGTCCTCGGTCTTGATGGAATCCGTTACGTGTTAGAGTCCTCAAAAAATCTGCCTGTGGATTTCTTCATCATGTTGCCGAGTTGCGTTCCTGCGACACATCTTGAAACCGCAGGCGCGCGTCTCACGGCGGATGATCTGAAATTGATGATCGGCGATGACCGCATCGCTGGCGTGGCGGAGTTGATGAATTATCCCGGCGTGTTTCTCGGCATGAAGAGCGAGCTGGCCAAAATCGAAGCGGGCAAGGGCAAGTGCATTGACGGACATGCACCCGGTTTGCGAGGGAAAAATCTTAACGCCTACGCGCTTGCCGGCGTGCGCTCGGATCACGAATCGGTCGAAGTGGAGGAAGCGCGCGAGAAACTTCGTCTCGGCATGCACATCCTGTTGCGCGAGGGCAGCACGGAGCGGAATCTTTCGCACCTGCTCCCGCTGATCAACGCGCACAATTCTCAGAATTGTTCCTTCGCCACGGATGACAAACTTGCAGGTGACTTGGTACACGAAGGACACATTGACCATGCCGTGCGCGTGAGCATCAAGGGCGGTGTGTCACCCATCGCGGCGTTGCAGATCGCGACGATCAACACCGCGCGGCATTACCGGCTGAAAAATCTTGGGGCCATCGCGCCTCGTTTCTGGGCGGACTTCATCGTGTTCGATGATTTGAAGAAATTTCGCGTGCGTCAGACTTACAAGAAGGGTTTGCTCGTGGCCGAAGACGGTGAGTATCTGGCGAAGAATCCCGCGCGCGTGCCGCTGCCTCGCAGCACTATCAATCTGAAGTTTAAGCCGCGCGACTTCAACGTGAAGGCTCGCAGCAGAAAGATTCGCGTGATCGAGATCATTCCCAATCAGATCGTGACGCGGCAACAGATCGAATCGCCGCGCGTGGAGAATGGATTGGTCGTCTCTGACATGAAGCGCGACATCTTGAAGATGGTCGTCATTGAACGTCACCACGCGACGGGCAATGTTGGCGTGGGATTTGTCCGCGGGTTCAAATTGAAACGCGGCGCGCTCGGCTCAACCGTGGCGCATGACGCGCACAACGTCGTAGTCGTCGGCACGAACGACGCGGACATATTGCGCGTGATCCAGGAACTGGAAAAACTCCAAGGTGGTCAGGTGGCTGTGGTGGACGGAAAAGTGACTGCCGCGCTCGCATTACCCGTGGCGGGATTGGTTTCAGACAGACCGCTCGCCGAAGTGATGCGGTGCATTGACGGCTTGAACTCCGCAGCTCACGCGATGGGTTGCGATCTGGAAGCGCCGTTCATGACGTTGTCTTTCCTGAGCCTCTCGCCGATCCCGGCGTTGAAGCTGACGGATCAGGGTTTGATTGACGCGACAACGTTACGGAAGACGACGCTGTTTGTTTAAGCCGGAAGGATTCGGACTGAAACCACGAATGGACACGAATGCGAGTAACGTTATAGATTCCACCGTCGCCGTTCGATGCTTTAGTGTTTATAGCAAAGCCTTCAGCCTGCTTGGGTTTCTATTAGTGTTTATTCGTGTCCATTAGTGGTTAAACAGATTGGTCTCGCCCTACTTCTTCCCAGAATAAAGCTGGAACACACCCGCCACACACAGCGCCGCGCCGCCCACATACATCCACGTCGTCTTGTTGTCTGTTGAGCTGGTGACGATGCGGTGAAGCTGGCCTTTGAGCGACTCCGCCTTCTGATAGCCAAAGACAAGCAACAGCACACCTGCCACCACCAAGACTATTCCGATCAATGTTCGCATGATTCAATCTTCCTCAATTTTTTCGCGCCCGAACTCCGGGCAGCATGAGCATTTTGTTCCGTAACAGTCGGCGCAGATTTTTTGCCCGCCGAACTCCATCGCACCAAAACGTCCGCACTCGTCGCACGTCAGGCTTTCATCCAGGTTGATCTCAGAAGTCATCGCTACCTCACATCTTGTGCTTCGCCAGCTTCCAGGCGATGTAGCCACCTTGAATCAACGCCAGCACGATCAACCCAACTCCAGAAAGTCGCTCCATCTTGACCATGGTTTTCTCCGTTAATTTTTTGTGTCCGAACGAAATCGCCCAGCTCAATCCTGTGAACCACAGCCCCACGCTCAACGTCACGCCCGCGAGACAGGCCAGCTTGCTTTCGCGATTCGACTCCACCCAACCACGAGAGATGAAGTTCGCCCCAAGGATGATCCAGCCGAGCAAGACGCCGGGATTGGCGAGCGTGCGGACAAAGCCGATCATGAATGCGGAGTGCGGATGCAACTTCTCCTCAATGCGCTCCTCGATCTTGTGTTCCAACTTTTCCACGAGCGGCACGGATTTCGCCATCAGGAAACGGACGCCAAGAAACAGCATGAACGCAAAGCTGAACACTTCCATGACGGATTTAATCCACCCTCCTTCAAAGAACGCCGCGAAGCCCGTGAATGCGATCGCGCAATAGATGACCTCCATCGCCGTGGCTCCCAAGCCGATCAGTGCGGCCCATCTGAACCCGCGCCTGGCGCCTTCGTTGAGGATGGTGATGTTCACCGGACCTACCGGGATACACAGGAGCAGACCACTGATGAAACCCGTGAGCGCAGCAAGAAAGATGGGCGGCAGTTCCGGCATGACGATTTAATCCGCGCGCTTGAAAGGTTCGTCTTCCTCGTCCTGCTCCTCGATCTCGTGACGCATCTTGCGCGAGATGTAAGGACGCACAAAGCCATAGACAAGATATGCCGTGAAGAACAGTGGCAGCACGTAGATCAAAACTTTTTCGCGCAACACAAGCACTCCACCTAACAACGACGCGCCCAGAAACGCTTTTGTAAATGTGCTCGTTGAACGGAAGCCCAACGTCTTGAAACTCGGATACCGCACCGTACTCACCATCATCGCCGACAAGAACACTAGCACGATGGCGGGTACGTATTTCCAATGACCGAGGTCGCGATCTTTTTCGTTCAGATGAATGATCAACATCGTCACCGACCCAACGAGACCCGCAGCCGACGGAATCGGGAAGCCGAGGAAATCCTTGCTCGATCCACCGCCGGGCATCGTGGCGAGACAGTTGAAACGGGCGAGCCGAAACGCGCCGCAGAGAAGATACATTGAGGCGATGAACCAGCCCACTTGCGGGTGGTTGCTAAACACATCATCCAACACCACGCGATGTACGAGGAACGCCGGAGCCACGCCGAACGAAACCAAATCTGCCAGCGAATCAAACTCACGCCCAAACGGACTCTCCACGCCAGCCATCCGCGCCACGCGCCCGTCGAACAGATCAAACACACACGCGGCGAGAATGAACGCCAGCGCGAGCTTGATGTCGGTGTAATCGCCCAACTCAAGGCGCGCCTCCACAATCTTTGTCAGTGCCACGAATCCGCAAAAAAGATTTCCCGCCGTCAGCAGGTTCGGCAGGAAATAAATTTTTAACTTCGGCTCAGGTGCGTCGCCGTTGGTCGTGGTTTGGTTTTCGGCCATAGTAGAATTTTCTCAACTCAACGTCGCCAGAATGCTCTCCCCGCCCACCATCTTGTCGCCAAGCTTCACTTTGATTGTCGCGCTCATCGGCAGGTAGATGTTTCCGCGCGATCCGAACTGGACTAGGCTGATGCGCTCGCCCGCCACCACCGTCTCGCCAGCCGCCGCCCAGACATTGATGCGACGCGCGATCAATCCCGCGATGAGCCGCACGCCAAGTTTTTGTTCTGGTGCTTCCGCCGGGATGAAACCGATCAGCACATTCTCGTTGAACTCCGCGCAATCACTCCGCGTCGCACTCAGATACTGGCCATCACGATGTTTGTGAAAAACCATCTTCCCGCTCAAGGGTGCTTTCTGGACGTGAACATCGAAGACATTCAGGAAGATCGAAATGCGTCGGCACTTGCCGCCCATGAATTCCATCTCCTCCGTCTCATCAATCAAGTCCACCGTGCCGTGCGCAGGCGCGAGAACAAGCTTCTTACCTGGCGGAACAGTTGCATCCGGGTCGCGAAAAAAATTGAACGTGAAAATGGCAAACAACACCCACAACACCGCTAGCACGCCGCTCAGTCCGAGGATAAAGCCGCCGAATTTTGAAGCCAGAAATCCTACCAGCAACAGCAACAACACCGCTCCCAACGAGAAGAAAATTATTTTTAACGCCGCCGCTTGTGCTTTACCCGCATGTTTCATGCGGTCAAGGTAGGGACGGCTCGCGCGCGTTCAAAGAACAAAATCCAAATCGGTCGGAGCGCGGCTGTGTTGTAAACCAGCCGCAGCAGTATGGCCGGACAGCGGTTAGTGGATTCACTGTGACCGTAGATTTTTCAACGTGCGGCGGTTGGTGCTGGCGCACACAACCGCGCTCCGCAAGCAACATGTCATCACACTGGGAACATCTAGAAAAAATCGCACTTGCTGAAGTGGAAGCCACGTTGGCCGAATTGCCAGCGCCATTGCGCGAACGCGCCGCGCAATTGCCCGTCACATTCGAGCCGAAACCAAACGCGAGTCTTGTGGCCGAAGGTATCGAAGCGGATTCGCTGGGCCTGTTCACAGGCCCGGCATTCGGCGATGAAGAACACAGCGCATCGCCGTTGCCGCCTCAGATCATTTTGTATCTGGAAAACCTCTGGGACTTCACCGAAGGCGACGAGGAAGTTTTTCTGGAAGAGGTTCACACCACATACCTCCATGAACTCGGCCATTACCTCGGCCTAGATGAAGACGATCTGTTCGAACGCGGGTTGGAATGAGAGGGAAGTAGCGTCGGCCATCTTGGCTGACGTAGAGCCGGGCTTCCAGCCCGGCGGACAAGGCGATTCAAATGACAAAGCTTCCGATTCAGCCTGCAGGTCACGCAATGCGGAGTTTTTTCCGGGCGACAAAATGCCGCCCCTACGGCAGGCCGGGAGGCCCGCCGCTACTTTTCTCACGCTGCCGCACGATCCTGCTTACGCCGCACGAGCGGTTTGCTCTCGCCCAGCACCGCAGTCCGCGTGACTTTGATGTCTAGAATATCGGTGCTGCCGGGGATGTCGTACATCACGTCGAGCATGATCTTCTCGATCAACCCGCGCAACGCCCGCGCGCCAGTGCCCTTCTTGTGCGCCTGCACCGCGAGTTCGCGCAACGCGTCCGTGGTGAACTCCAAGTCCACGCCGTCCATCGCGAGCAGCTTGGCGTATTGTTTGGTGAGCGCGTTCTTAGGTTCGGTGAGAATGGCGACCATCTGATCCTCGGTCAGCTCGGCGAGCGTGGTTGTTACTGGCAAACGACCCACGAATTCCGGGATGAAGCCGTAGTTCAACAAATCTTCCGGCTCAACGTGCTTGAGCATCTCATCGCGTCCGACCTCGGCCATTTTTTGCGACTGATTCATCGCGCTAAAACCCATCGTGTGGCGACCCATGCGACGTTGAATGACTTTCTCCAGACCCACGAACGCGCCGCCGCAGATGAACAGGATGTTGGTGGTGTCCACCTTGATGTATTCCTGCTGCGGATGTTTGCGCCCGCCCTGCGGAGGGACGCTGCAAACCGTGCCTTCGAGAATTTTCAGCAACGCCTGCTGCACGCCTTCGCCGCTGACATCGCGCGTGATGGACGGGCCTTCCGCCTTGCGCGTGATCTTGTCAATCTCGTCAATGTAGATGATGCCGCGCTGAGCGCGCTTCACGTCGTAGTCCGCGCTTTGCAGCAGGCGCAGGATGATGTTCTCCACGTCTTCGCCCACGTAACCCGCTTCCGTGAGCGTCGTGGCATCGGCGATGGCGAACGGCACATCGAGAATTTTCGCCAGCGTGCGCGCGAGCAAAGTTTTCCCCGAACCCGTCGGGCCGATCATGAGGATGTTGCTCTTCTCGATCTCAACTTCCGCGTGCGGCAATGCCGGAGTTGCAGGAGCAGCAACTTCGCCCTCAGCGGGAACTGGCGCGGGTTGGATGCGCTTGTAATGATTGTGAACCGCCACGGCGAGCGTCTTCTTGGCGTGTTCCTGGCCGATGCAATGCAGATCAAGCTCGCGCTTGATCTCGACGGGTTTGAGGACGTTGAACTTGGGCTGCTTCTTCTGCTCCGCGAGGTGAAGTTCGCGATCAAGGACGTTTTTGCAAAGGATGATGCAGTTGTCGCAGATATAAACTCCCGGTCCGGCGACGAGCTTCTTTACTTCTGAGTGCGATTTGCCGCAAAAGCTGCACATCGTGATGTTGGTGGGGCGGGCCATCTTAATTTATGATTTGGATTTACGATTTACCGCCGTTTGTCAGCGACGAGTGAGTGTGCAGAGTGATCTGTTATCGCCAACACCATAGGAAAAAGTGACGGCCGCTATGATAATAATTGGCATAGTGAGGCCGACCCACGCAAAACTCATAGGTGCGGTAGGCGTGGCTGCAACTATGCAGTTCGGCACAGTTACCATCAACAACAGGAGGGCGAATCCAATATTGAAAATCGTCCGTGCTGTGACAAAACGTCTTCGCCGAGGTTCTTGCATAAGGGCTAACTTAAAAATCAAACCTTATCCGCACCGGGAATCTCTTTGCGTGATTGCACAACTTGATCCACGAGGCCGTAGGCTTTGGCTTCTTCGGCACTCATGAAATTGTCGCGGTCGCAATCGCGTTCCACTTGTTCAATGGGTTTGCCGGTGTGCTTGGAAATGATCCCGTTCAACGTGTGCTTCAGCTTGAGCATGTGTTTGACGCGGATTTCCACGTCGCTGGCCTGACCTTCCGCGCCGCCCAGCACTTGATGGATCATGATGTTCGAGTTCGGCAAGGCAAACCGCTTGCCCTTCGCGCCCGCGCACAACAACACCGCGCCCATGCTCGCGGCCTGACCGATGCAATACGTGTTCACGTCGCAGGTCATGTATTGGATCGTGTCGTAGATCGCGAGGCCCGCTGTGACGCTGCCGCCGGGGGAATTGATGTAGAGATGCACGTCCTTCTTCGGATCGGCCATCTGGAGGAACAACAACTGGGCGATGATGATGTTGGCAACCATGTCATCCACGGGCGTGCCGAGGAACAGGATGCGATCCACCAACAGGCGTGAGTAGATGTCCCAACTGCGTTCGCCGCGTCCGGTCTGTTCGACGACGATGGGGACGAGGACGTTTTGCGGTGCGTATGACGCGAATGATTCTTTGTTCATCAGTGAGCGCAAGCTAGCGAAGGTGTCTGGCAGCGTCAAGCAATGCGCCGGAAATCAAAGCCGCACGTCTTCCGGGCGGACTTCCAGACATTCGTCCTGATCTTCCCAGATCACGGCGGGGTAGTGATCGAGCAGGCGCGGTGCGAGAACCTTTCCGGCTTGGAACAAAATATCCTCTGCTGTCTTCGCGGCTTTCTCGTAGGCGTGATCGTAATTGCCCACGCTCTTGCGCTGACGATCATCCCAATGCGCCACGGCATGAACCGGGTCATACACGCCCGCCCAGAAATCGAGTTCGATGCGGTTGGCTTCCGGGATTTCATCGAACGGCACGAGGGTTTCGCTGCAATGCGCGCAGATGAGACCTGTTTCGCGAATCTCACGCGTCAACAGCGGCAGCAGTGGTGCGCGGCAGCAAGGCGATTCTCTGTAAGCCGCCGGAGCTGTGGCGATGCGTTTGTGCCAAATCTGACGGTCATGACCGACCTGCGACGCAAGACGATACGCGCCGACGAGCGGATGGGAGAATCGCCACGCCTTGCCTTCGAGTTGGCCAAGAGTTTGAGCGAGCCAGCGACCCAAGGTGAGGTCGTCGAAGTCTTGGAAAGCGCGACCGTAACTTTTCCAGAGCAAATCTAGCGGTGCATCAGAATCAAATGCCATTGCGCGGAGAATGGCGGGCAGGCGGGTTTTTGTCGAGTGCGCTGCGGCATCTGGGTGTGATTCAAAGTGCCGCGCAGCTTTTTGTCGGAGTGTACGCTTTAGCGTGTTGGGACGGCGCAGGATTATTGGGGACAAGCAACCCCGAAAGCTTTCGGGGTTGCGGTCAAGCGGGGTCCCGCAAAGCGGGATAAATTACGCGGTAAAGAGCAGGTATCTCCCGAGCTTTCTGGAGTCCGTGCCGGACGTGGCGGGCAAACTCAAAGAGCCGTCGGCGCTATTGTGCTGATGTAATGAGCCGACTTGCGTCGGCTGCTACAAGATTACTTCGCCACTTCCTTGGTGAACGCGTTCACTGCTTTGATCTTCGCGTCTTTGGCGGCGTCCATCACCTTTACGATCTGACCGAAGGGCGCGGCCTTGTCCGCGTTGATGGCGAGTTTGAGTTCGGGATTCTTCGCCGTGCGCGCGGAGAGTTCGCTTCGTAAACCTTCCAGCGTCATCGGCAATGCTTCCTGACCGAGACGCAGGTTGCCTTGCGGATCAATGCTGACGATGAGTGGCGCGTCTTCGCTCGCACCGGCCTTCTCGGATTGCGAGGATTCGGGCAACGCCAGCTTCAATGCAGACTGTTGCTTGAACGTCGTCGTCACCATCAGAAAGATCAGCAGCACGATGAGCACGTCGATCAACGCCACGATGATGATCGTGGGAGTGGAGCGGCGTTTGCGGATAAAGAAGCGCATGGCCTACTTCTTCTCCTCGCGATACAGCCGGCGCATGAATTCGTCGCACAACGTTTCCATCTCCACGGCGAGCATCTCGACTTTCTTGCTGTAATAACTCCACGAAACCAGTGCCGGGATGGCGATAAGCAGGCCGATGAGCGTGGCTTTCAAAATCACACTGATGCCTTGCGCGAGTTTCGAGGCGTCGTTCAAACCCATTGCGCCGACATTTTCAAACGTAGCCATCATGCCGATGATCGTGCCGACCAAACCGAGCAGCGGCGCGATGCCGACGATGATCTCCAACACCACGAGTCCGCGTTCAAGTTTCACGATCTCGTGCCGGGCGCGGGTTTGAAGCGCATCCACGGACTCTTCCTTGGGCCACGCCGCACGCTCGATAGCGGTCGAAATCAATCTGCCGAGCGGCGAAACATTCTGCTCGCACGCGCGTTTGACCATTTCCACGTCGTTCTTCGATTGGCAGGCTTCGATGGCGTTTTCGATCTTCTCCGGCACGACTTTTTCCCAGCGCAACGCCAGACCGCGTTCCACGATGAATGTCAGCCCGACGACAGATGTGACGATCAACAGTATGTAAACTAAGTATTCCATGTTCGGTTTGTGTTCTCTGCCGGTTCAAGTCCGGCTCAGTTGTAATTAAAAGTGAATGTGATGCGGCGCGAATCCTCTCCCACCATCAACCGCATCTCTCGCGGCCACTTGTCAAACGGCGCCGGATCCAGCACGGCTTTCTGGCACAACAACGAAAGGGTCTCCGTCACGGTGGACTCGACGACCTTCATTTCAGTGATGCGTCCGTCGTAGTTCAAGACGAATTGCACTACCACCTTGCCTTGCCGATAGGCGTCGTAGCTCATGTTGTCCAACAGGTCATACCAACGCGACGATACCGCATCAATGAACGCCCGGTCATACGCGCCAAACCCGGTGGCCTTCACATCAAGCGATGCGTTGGGGCGCTGCGTCGCGCCGCCATCTTGTTTTAATTGTTCTCCACGCTGCAACAACGCTTCCTTGATCGTGCGGGGACGTTTTTTTTCCTGCGGCGGCTTCAGGTCCACCTTCGCAATCGTCATGTTGCCGGAAACAGGTTTCGGCTTCGGCGGGTCAGGCATGAGTTGATCAAACTTTTTCTGGGAGGAGGCGTCGGTCTTGGGAGTGCTCTCTTGTGAGCCATCGAGCTTGGGCTCATTCAATTCCTTGTTGAGATCGGGATTGGCCGCGATGGAGTTGCGATCTGAATAATGTTTCGCATCCTTCGGCTCTTTGGGAACGGCCTGGGCTTCGGTCACATCCACAAAGAGCAGCGGCGGACGGGAAGGTTGTTGTTGCTTGGCTTGAACCGGCGGTGTCTGGACAAGTTTTTGCATCCACGCAGGCCAGTGGATGTTCCGTCCCAAGACATAGACGCCCCAGAAAGCCAGATGCAGCACAAGCGATAACGCCAAAGCCCAGCCGAGTCGCGTGAACTCCAGCCGGTTTGGTCGCAATGTCGCCAACTCTGTCCTGTTACCCGTCATTCTCGGTCAGATTGCCGCACGCTCTATGCCGGAGCAACTGTTTAGAACCAGGTGAGACTAACAATCCCATGCCACACGCAGATGCTGCGGACTTTATCTCGACCTGAAGCCAGTCGGCGCAGGCCAGCCTCCAAGGTTCGCACCACTCCAGCCATGTCTGAAAACACCCGGTTTGGAAATTCCTTTTCGCGCAATTCATCCCACAGATGTTCCTGCGGATTGAGTTGGGGTGAATAGGGCGGCAAGCGGTGTAAGCGGATATTTTCCGGCACGACCAGCGCCTTGGCGACGTGCGAACTGTCACCACCCACGACCATGACGATGAAGTCTTTGGGGTGAGCCACACTGACTTGAGCCAGGAAGGTTGCCATGTAGTCCGTGTTCATGGCCGGGCAGATCATCCAGTCCAGTTCACCTTCCAGCGGGCTGACGTCGCCATAGGTACGGCCTGACATTGGCGCAGGGACTCGACCGAGGTCGATGTCGCTGCGGTCAACTGCGCTCGCTTCACAATCTGTGGATCAATCCGGCGGGGTTTTGCCATGCCGGGACACTTCCACAGTTAGTCTCCTCTTGGAAGCGAAGGAGAATTACTTCCAGATCATGTCCGCCACAGTGCGGCCTGCGGGGATGAACGGGATGACGTGTTCGCTGTACGGCACGACCACGTCGAGCACGTAGGCTTCGTCCGAGTCGAGCATCCGCTGGATGGCGGCGCGCAAATCCTTTTTGAAGATGACGCGTTCGCACTTCACGCCAAAGGAATTGCAGACGCGCACGTAATCAGGATAAACCTGCGCGCGGTCATCGGGGTCACCGAGGTAGGTGTGTCCGCGATTACCCGCGAAGAAGTTGTCCTCCCATTGCACCACCATGCCGAGGTGTTGGTTGTTCAGGATGATCGCCTTTGCCGCGATCTTCTCGACGTGCGCTGTGGCGAGCTCCTGGATGTTCATCAGGAACGATCCGTCGCCATCAATATCAATCACCTGTTTGTCGGGGTGCGCGACCTTCACGCCGAGCGCGGCCGGGAACCCATAACCCATCGAGCCGAGGCCGAGGCTGCTGACGAACTGGCGCGGGTATTTGTATTTATACCACTGCGCCGCCCACATCTGATGCTGGCCGACGCCGGTGGTGATGTAAGCCTCGCCTTTTGTGAGTTCGTAAAGCGTCTCGATGACCATCTGCTGGATGATGCATTGATCTTCGTGACCTTTGAGATGGTCTTTCATATGATCGCTATTGGCGATCTCAGCGGTGACGCCATAGGTGAACGGCGCTTTCTTCTGCCACTCGGCGATCTGCGCGAGCCACGGCGTGTGCTTCTTGGTGATCGGACGCTTCGCGATCATCTTGTTGAGGCGCGTGAGCGCGTCCTTGATGTCGCCGACCACGGGCAGATGCGCCTTGCGGTTTTTGTTCAACTCCGATGCGTCAATGTCCACATGGACGATGGTGCCGGTCTTGCAGAACTCTTCAAACTTGCCGGTCACCCGGTCATCAAAGCGCACGCCGAACGAGAGCAGCAAGTCCGCGCCGTCTTTCATCTTCACCTGTGGATCGTTGAAGGTCTTGCGCTTCTCGTATTCGCCATTGACCGCCCAGTTCGCAACCGCCGAGCCGTGCATGCCGAGCCAGCGCAACGAGAGCGGATGCGTTTCCGGGAAACCGCCCAAGCCCATGAGCGTGGTCGTCACGGGAATATTGCAGGCTTCGGCGAACTTCTTGAGCTCCGCCGCCGCGCCGCTGGTGATGATACCGCCGCCGCAATACAGCACAGGACGTTCGGCTTTCTCGATCAAGCCCATGATCTCGTTCAACGCGAGTTCGTCCGCCTTCAAGTCGGGCTGGGTATAACCGCGCAAACCTTTTTTCACTTGTTCGAGCGTCGGCCAGACGGGTTGAGTTTTGGCCTGCTGGATGTTCTTGGGGAAATCAATCACCACCGGACCGGGGCGACCGGATTGCGCGATGTAAAACGCTTCCTTCACGATGCGCGGGATGTCGTTGATGTCCGTGACGAGATAGCTGTGCTTCACGATGGGCAACGTGACACCGATCATGTCGGTTTCTTGAAACGCGCCGCGCCCAATCATGTTTTGGTTCACCTGCCCCGTGATGGCGATCAGCGGGCAGGAATCCATGTAAGCATCGGCGATGGCAGTGACGAGATTCGTCGCACCCGGACCGCTCGTGCCCATGCAAACGCCCGCTTTGCCAGTGACACGCGCGTAACCTTCCGCCGCGAACGAGCCGCCTTGTTCATGGCGCGGGAGAATGGTGCGAATCTTGGAGGTCGTCAGCGATTGATGGATTTCCATGCTCGCGCCGCCGGGATACGCAAAAATGACTTCCACGCCTTCGCGTTCGAGGGCTTCAACGAAGATGTCGCGGCCCAACATGGCAGCACCGACTTCGTTGCGTTTCTTGGGCCCGGTGGATTTGGATGCTTTCGCTTTTGCGGTTTCGGATGTTTTGCTCATACTTTCTTTTGGTTATGGCCGGAACAGTGCGGGCAACAAAAAACCCACAGCCGTTTCCAGCCGTGGGTTCTTGTTAAAATCGTCTCAATCTCGACAAGCAGCCCCGGCCTCGCTTACTACGAGGACTACTACTGCTATTACTTGTCGGACAATTCCGTTCATTTCGCTTTGAAAATAGCCGGTTTGCTGGCATTGGGTCAAGCTTTTGATTCCGTTTGATAAAGCCGATTGTTGCGAATGAATTGCGACACGGCAGCGGGCACGAGGGGTTCGAGCGGCAAATTCGCCTTGGCTCGCGCGCGAATCTGCGAGGCCGAGACGCCAAAGGGATGGCCAACGAGATAACTCCCTTGGAACGGTGATGGCAACAGCGCAGGCGCATCGCCTGGCCGGGGAATCACAATGAACTCTGCCAGCTTCGCGAGTTCGTTTGCATCGCGCCATTGGTTCAGCTTAGGCACGTTGTCCGCGCCGATGAGGTAAAACAGTTTTGAACCGGGGTATTTCTGTGCGAAGTGCCGCACGGTATCTATTGTGAACGACGTTCCGCCGCGCTGAATCTCCAGATCGTCCACCTCGCAATCTGTTCTTCCGGCAAATGCAAGACGCAGCATGGCGAGACGATGTGCAGCGGGCGTGGGTTGTTGATCCAGCTTGAAAGGCGAACACGCAGCAGGAATAAGGAATAGTCGCGAGAGTTGAAGTTCTTCAATCGCCGCCTGCGCCACGAGCAAGTGGCCGGTGTGAACGGGGTCAAACGATCCGCCGAAGATTCCGATGTATTGGCCGACGCTTTGCACTGTGGCAGTGTAGCCGTCAGGTGAGGATTGGCGATTTGAAAACGTCGTTCGCACCCGTGAAGCCGGTCTTTCGCATCGCAGTCTTCACTTCCGGGTTCAACATGAAATTCTCCCAGACGTATCCGGAGCGCGCATTTTCAGCCATGAGCAATGTGATCCCGGTGTTGATCGAGACGTGATGACGCGCCGTCCACTTCGTGCTCGGGTTGAAAGCATCCGCAAATCCATAGCATCCCCAGCTTTGATTGCTGTGCCGTTCCCGCATGTGGCGAAGTGTCTGCACCGTCAACTCCGGCGCAAAAGGCAACGAGCCGCCCGCCGCGCACGGCACGACAGTGCCATCGATCGGCCTTAACTTGGGCGGCCCACCCCAGACGGCGTAGCCTTTGGGCGATTCCGAAGCCGTGATGCCCCAAAGATTCTCGTTGTAGGTAGGAAACTCACGGCGAAGTTCGATGCAGAACTGCCGATGAGCCAGCGTCGCCACTTGTGAGTTTTCAAAATAGTCGGTGTGCCCGTCCCGTTGCTCGCGAAAATCAACCCACGCGTGCGAGTATTGGTGGATGAAGATCGGTGCGGGTGCTTCGATGTAACGCCCGCCAGTCGGAGCATTAACCCACGAACGATTCCACGCTTCCCATGATTTCGCTGGGATGGCGTGTTCGTTCGCGCCGATGGCCAGCAGGTAAAGCATCATGTGCTCGCTGTAAGAATCCCAACTCGAAGCGAGGAAGCCCCGCTCCGGCGTCCAACCATGACTCATGAACGGGCCATCGCGGTAGAGCCACTTCCAGTTCACGCGATCGTAAATTTTTCCTGCGAGATCAGATATTTCCGCATCGCGAAAACTCTGGCGACAAATCAACACGCCACAAATGAGAATCGCTGTATCAATGGATGACACCTCACTCATCATCGCGCGTTGGCCGTTCTGCCAATCTACGAAGTGATGGAAGAAACCGTTTTGATACGGCATGTCGTTGAACAAAAAGCGCAACGTCGTCCGCGCGCGGGCAAGAGCCTCGGAAGGATTCACCCAGCCGCGTTCTGCGCCGATGCAAAGCGCCGTCAACCCGAAGCCCGTCGCCGCGATGCTGGAAACCGCGTTGATTTCATTCGCTCCGGGCACAACCAAGTCCCTGACGAGACCCGTCTGCGGATGAGCGTTTTCCCAGAACAACCGGAAGCTGGCTTGCTCAATCTCGTCGAGCAATGAATCGTCGCGGGAAGAAAAACTGAAGGACTTGGGAGAGGTCGCGTTGCCGAGGCGGAATGGAACTGAGCCACTTGCGACTCCGGCGGCGCCGAGGGCGAGCTTCATCAACGTTGTCCGGCGAGTGAACACGGTCTGCGCTCCGCAAGAATTAAACCATCCGCCTGCTCCACCAAAACTCCGTCGAGACGGAGCAGACCCACGCAACGCCGCTAACTTTTCCGCACCATGCCAGACCCGACCAATCCGGTCGCTCCTGCAAAACGGCGCAGGATGGAACGCGGGACGGCGGCTGCTATCGCGTAGGGGTTCATTCTGAAGCCACCGTAGCACTCGAAAAGTTTGTGGCAAGGCCGCAGATAAAAAAACTCCGACGAAAAAAACGGACAAACTTTTAGCCGGAGTGCGCTCGTTCTCGGGCACAGCGTTTTCAACAACTAGGCGTCACCATTTTTCAGAAACCCTCCGCACAACCACGCTGCTGTGGCCGAGGACGGCCATCTCCGGGAGATTTAGCAGCACCGCCGCACGCCAGTGAACCGCTTCTCCGTCGTCTCCACGTAAATCTGCGCGTCTGACTTGGCAGGTTCGTGAGCATGACTGCAATCGCACATCGCCGCCTGCTGCTGCGCGCGTTCCAGTTGAGTTTCGCCGGAAAGTTCTTTCGCCAATGCCACGGCCAATGTCGCCGCACCCGCCGTACCGCCCAGTTTTCGACCACCTTCCGTCACGGCGTAATCCGGCAGCCAGACGGGTTCGGACTCGTGCAACACGGCTGGCTTGCGGCGGGATAACAAGCTGATCCATTCCCAAACACTCATCGCGATGATGATGGAAACGAGCACGAGGAAGGCGATGGCTACGAACGCATCGAGCCGAAGGTTGAAGACCTGTTTCGCCAACGTTGCAACCTCCTTGTTTTTTGTAGCGAGTTCGTCAGCGGGTAAGGCGGCTAGGGTTGACTGAATGGCCTCACGCTTCTCTTGCGCCGCAGCCGCACCGGAGATGAACCCAATTCGCGGATCCGAATGCCACACCTTCTGAATCCCTGCCGTGAACGTCACTGATAACAACCACACAAGCGGTACGAGCGTGATAAACGCCAGCGCAGGTCTCCCCACTTTAGGCTTTAGACCTTGGGCTTTAGACTCCGTCGCCAACGCCATCTTGAGAATGATCGTTGTCGCCAGACACAACGCGATGGTCGCGAGCATCTGATTTGCGATGCCGAACAGCGGCCAGAGAGAATTGATTCCACCCAACGGATCGCGTACGCCTTGGATCAGGAACACGCCCCAGCCCGCCACCATCAATCCACTCGCCAGCACATTCGCGCCGACGGATTTGGTATCACCGAGAGGTTTCCAGAGGTTGCCGAGAAAATCTTGGAGGATGTAACGCCCCACTCGCGTTCCGGCGTCGAGCGTCGTCAGAATGAACAACGCCTCGAACATGATCGCGAAGTGATACCAGAGATCGAGCCAGCGATGACCGACGACCTTGGAGAAAATTTGCGCCATGCCCACCGCCAACGTCGCCGCGCCGCCGGTACGACCGAACAACGTGTGTTCGCCCACGTCTTTCGCGAGTGTGTTCATGTGTTCCACCGTCACAGGAAAACCAAGTGCCGTGACTTTCGCGGCAGTGGCGGCGGCTTCGCCTTTAACATTCATGGCGAGATAAACGCCCGGATCCATAGTGCAAGCCGCGATGATCGCCATGATCGCCACGAGCGACTCCAAGCACATCGCGCCGTAACCGATCGGCCGCGCGTAACTTTCTCGCGTGATGATCTTCGGTGTCGTGCCGCTTGCGATCAATGTGTGAAAGCCGGAGATCGCGCCGCACGCAATCGTGATGAAACAGAAGGGAAACAACTTCCCCGCCACGACGAGTCCAGAGCCGTCCACGAACTTCGTGATCGCGGGCATCTGCAAATCCGGCATTACAAGAAAAATTCCCACCGCCAGCGCGAAGATTGTTCCCAACTTCATGAACGTGCTAAGATAATCGCGCGGCGCGAGCAACAACCACACGGGAAGAACACTTGCCGCCAAGCCGTAAATGATGATGGCCCACGCGAGCGGCACATCTTTCAGCGTGAAAATCTTTGACCAGTCCGCGTCTTCATAAACCAGCTTTCCGCCCCACACGGCCAGTAGCAGCAACACCACGCCGATGGCTGATGCCTCCATCACTTTGCCGATGCGCCAGAATCGCATGTAGCCGCCCATGAACATCGCGATGGGAATTGTCGCCGCCACCGTGAACACGCCCCACGGACTTTCCGCCAATGCCTTCACCACCACGAGCGCGAGCACCGCGAGCAGGATCACCATAATGGCGAGAATTGCCACCGTCGCGATTACGCCAGCGGTTGTGTTCAATTCCTCCTTCACCATCTGACCGAGAGATTTTCCATTGCGCCGCATCGAAGCGAAAAGAATGACGAAATCCTGCACCGCGCCGCCCAACACCACGCCGATGAGAATCCACAACGTCCCCGGCAGATAACCGAACTGCGCCGCCAACACCGGACCCACGAGCGGCCCCGGCCCAGAGATCGCCGCAAAGTGATGCCCAAACACGATCCACTTGTTCGTCTTCACGAAATCTTTGCCATCGTCATTCACCTCGCACGGCGTAGCGCGGCGGTCGTTCAACATCAACACTCGCGCGGCGATCCACTTCGAGTAAAACCGGTAGCCGATGACATAAGTGCAGATCGCCGCGATGAGAATGAACACCGAGTTGATGTGTTCACCACGACGCAGTGCGATGGTGAAGTAAGCCCACGCGCCCAACAGCGCGACGACCAACCAGACAAAGTTTCCAGCAAGTTTCTTCATGTGTTAAACGGTATGGGCGTGTTGTAGTCAAATGACGCAGCCATGCCTAGAAAGATTTCTTCTTCAGAGTGTGACCGTCCCTGGCCACAGCAACCTGGCATACAGCGGGTCTGAAAATGTTCCGCGACTTGGTTTGACGTACGTTGCTGCGCCCGGGGACCGGCGCGCTCCATCTCGGTATCATTCCTTCGGCAGCGCGAAGGCAACGTAAGCATCACTGCTTTTCGTGCCGCTCTTGCCGCCGCCGCAGGCAATGACGACGAACTGCTGTCCGTTGACCATGTAGGTGGCGGGTGTCGCGTAGCCAGCGGCGGGAAGTTTGGTTTGCCAGAGAATCTTGCCGGTCTTCTGATCGAAGGCGCGGAACATTTCATCCTTAGACGCGGCGATGAAGATGATTCCACCAGCGGTAACAACTGGCCCGCCGTAATTCTCCGTGCCCGTGGGCGGAATGCCGCGCGCGGTCAGTTCGGGAAATTCTCCGAGCGGTGTGCGCCAGACGTATTCGCCGGTGTTGAGATCAATGGCATTGAGCGTGCCCCACGGTGGTTTCACGGCGGGATAGCCATTCGTATCTAGCCAGCGATTGTAACCCGTGTGTGTATATGGCTCGCTGATCAAAGCGTCGTTGCCGCTCTCCGCAGGTTGATCGCCTGCTCTACTCGCGGGGATTTCGCCGAGCAGAAATCCAGCGACGGCTTCTTTCTGTTCCGTCGAGAGAAACGCGACCGATGGCATCATGCCGCGTCCGGTGTTCAACAGTTGGATGATGTCCGGCTTCTTGAGTTTCTCCGCGATCTTTTCCAAGGACGGAAACGCACGAGCCGGATCGCCGGAGCGATTGACGCCGTGGCAGGTGGCGCAGATTTGTCCGTAGATTTGTTGACCGTTCGAAAGCGTTGCGCCGCCGCGCGGTTTTGTTTCTACCATTGTAAGAATCCACGGCATCTCGTTGGCGTTGACGTAAAGAATCCCTGCGTGCGGGTCCACTGCTGCACCGCCCCACTCCGCTCCGCCATCGAATCCGGGGAAGATGATTGTTCCCTCGCGGCTCGGCGGCATGTAAAGCGCGTGCGGACGCAGTTTCACAAATTTATCGAGAACCATCTTGCGTGATTCGGGCGAAATATCCGTGATCTCGTCTGCGGAGAAAAGTTGCCTCGCAAACGGCGCGGGCTTCAGCGGAATCGGCTGCGTCGGCCAAGTGGATTCGCCCTGCAAATCAGACTTGGGCACGGTGCGTTCTTCGATGGGAAACAGCGGCTCGCCTGTTTCGCGATTGAACACGAAGACGTGGCCGGACTTGGTCACTTGCGCGACAGCGTCAACGCTTTTGCCGTTGTGTTGAACGGTGAGAAGGTTCGGTGGTGCAGGTGGGTCGCGATCAAAAACATCGTGGTGAACGAACTGATAATGCCAGAGACGCTTGCCGGTGTTCGCATCCAACGCGATCAGGCAGTTGGCGAAAAGATTTTGCCCGATGCGATTGCCACCCCAGAAATCAAACGCCGCCGAGCCGGTGGGCACGAAGACGATGCCGCGTTTTTCATCCAGCGCCGTGCCCGCCCAAGAGTTCGCGCCGCCGATATATTTCCACGCATCGGCAGGCCACGTTTCGTAACCAACCTCGCCGGGATGCGGGATGGTGCGAAAAACCCACGCCATTTTTCCGGTGCGAATATCGTAGGCGCGAATGTGGCCGGGCGCAGCGGGGCCGGGGCCTTCAGACACGCGCGAGCCGAGAATCAACAGATCGCGATAGACAATTCCCGGCGTAGTCGCGATCACGTAAAGCTTGCTTGCGTCGCGGCCCAGACCTTCCCTGATGTCCACGCGGCCGCCATCGCCAAACGTGGAAATAGATTTCCCATCCTTCGCATTGACGGCGTGAAGAGTTGAACCAGCGGTGTAGAGAATGCGTCGGTCTTCGCCATCCGCCCAATAGACCACGCCGCGATTCACGCCTAGAGCCTGATGATCGCCCCCGCCAGCGAGTGGACTGTAACGCCAGAGCTCTTTCCCCGTCGCAGCATTGATGGCGAACAAGACCAACTCCGGCGAGGTGCCGTAAAGCACGCCATCAACAATGATCGGACTGCACTGAATCTGCGAGCGACCGTCGGGGCGTTCGCCGCCGGATTGATACGTCCACGCGACTTTAAGTTGGTTGACGTTCTTGGCGTTGATCTGTTTGAGCGGCGAATAATGGCTACGCGCTTTGTCGCCGAGATACGAAGGCCAATCGGTGGATTCGGCAGCACGCGCGGCGATGGTTTGTGAGCAAATAAAAATACCGACGGCAAAAACAATGCGTGCATTCATCGTAAAACAGGTTCTCCGCTTTTCTCGATGGAGACAAGCCGCCGCTTTGCCCAGTGCAGTGGTGGTTGACGCGGTGGTTTCGTTTTCCTTCCGTGTTTCGCAGTTCAAAATCCTCCGGCGTCCGATTCTATCCTTGAATAGCACTCTCCAAGTGCGCGTCAATAATTGTGGTCGTATGAAAGTCAGACTTAACAAAACGGGTTTCACGTTGATCGAATTGTTGGTGGTCATCGCCATCATCGCGATCTTGGCGAGCCTGTTATTGCCCGCGCTGGGCAAGGCCAAAGCTCGCGCTCTCACGACTCAATGCGCCAATCAACTTCGACAACTCGGCGTGGCCATGCAGATGTACGGTGACGACGCCAACAATCTTTTGCCCGCCGCGCATGGCAGCGTGCCGTGGACGAATGTGAATCCTGCGCCGTGGTCGCGTCTTCTGGTGGATTATTATCAAACCACGAACGTCCTGCGCTGCCCCTCAATGAGCCAGCATTACGCGAAGTCGCCCTACAGTTATTTCCTCGGCAACCGCGCCGTGTTCGTGACCACGAGTGCGCCCGGAGACTTGAAGCTCACAGCCATCACGCCCACGAGTCAGTATATCCTCTCCGGCGATTCCAACTGGACGTTCGATCCGCTGGACGCCGATCCTGACAATTATTCGCAGGACACGCTGTTCGCGTTCGCATCACCGGCGCATCTCGGTTCGGTGAACATTCTCTTTGCAGACGGCCATGTGAAGAATCACAAGCGGTTTGATCCGGGTGAAATGACTTACGCGCTGGATCGTCCGGGCGTGGC